>NZ_JAMYNH010000014.1:0-154859 GCF_040318975.1 Mesorhizobium sp. M0983
CGGCCTGGCGGGCCGCTCGGTTTGGGGGCGCGGCGGGGGGGGCCCACCCGCCGCGCGCGCCAAACCCCCCCCCCCCAAAAAAAAATTCTCCCTTTTTTTTTGCCCTCTTCCCCCGGGGGGCCCCCCCCCCCCCCCCCCCACAGCATATTCCTTGCGTCAGGGGCGCAAAATCAGGCGGAGACGGCGGCCGGAATGGCGCAGGAGACGCCGGTTCCGTGCAGGCCGCAATAGCCATAGGGGTTCTTCGCCAGATATTGCTGGTGGTCTTCCTCGGCGAAGTAGAATTCCGGCGCCGGCGCGATCTCGGTGGTGATCTTGCCGCGTCCGGCACCGCGCAGCGAAGCCTCGTAAGCATCGCGCGAAGCGAGCGCCGCCTGGTGTTGCGCGTCGTTGAATGTGTAGATCGCCGAACGGTAGGTGGTGCCGACATCATTGCCCTGGCGCATGCCTTGCGTCGGGTCGTGGCTTTCCCAGAACAGCTTCAAAAGCTCGGCATAGGACACGATCTTCGGATCGTAGACGACGAGCACGACTTCGGCATGGCCGGTGAGCCCGGTGCAGGTTTCCTGATAGGTCGGGTTGGGCGTGACGCCGCCAGCATAGCCGGCCGCCGTGACCCAGACGCCATCGACCTGCCAGAACAGGCGCTCGGCACCCCAGAAACAGCCCAGCCCGAACATCGCCGTCTCAAGCCCTTCGGGATAGGGACCCTTGAGCGGCCTGTTCGAGACGAAATGCTTCGATGCCGTCGGGATCGGCCGGTCGCGGCCGGGCAACGCCTCGGAGGGCTTCGGCAGGTTGAGCTTCTTGTTCAGCATATCGCTGAGAAACATGTGCGATTTCCTTTTCTTCTTGCTTGAGCCTTCCCCGATCCGGGGAACGCTGGATCCGGGAACGCAGGAATTTTAGGTCGCGGCGAACCGCCCGCTGGGGCGCTGCCGCCTGTAGCCGATGGCATAAAGAACGAAGGCCAGCACCGCGAACACGGCAAAGCCGGGCTGGCTGAGCACCCAGGCGATGGCGCCGTCCCACAGCAGCGGATTGAGCTTGTCGCGGACGAAGCTTTCAAAGGCGCTGCGCGTGTCCGGCGAGACGGCGAGCCAGCTGGTGTTGAGCGGGGTCATCACCAGCGCCGAAGCCGCCACCGACCGGGTCGCGTCGAGCACGGCCATGATGACCGAAACCGAAAGCGCGACCATTGCAGCGAGACGAAAGACGAAGCGGAACATCCAGACCCTTCCTCCCCAGGAGTTTATCGGAATGTCGTGTCGGACTGTTAAATAGGATTTACCTGCTTCGTCTGCAATCGCGACACGCGAAGTTGAACTTACGCCGGCGGCTTGCACCTGGGCCGGCTGACGAGCCAGACGGCGAAGACGCCGCGGCCGACTGGTTTGTAGGCGCCCAACGAGCACACTGATGCCATGGGCTGAGCATCCCTATCCGGCAAAGCGAATAGAGTGTCTTGGCATTCGGCACCGGATCGACTAGATGAGCCCCGCGCCTGTTGCTTTGACGGCTCGGGTGCGGGGAAAGGGTATCCGCTGGTTGACGGCGCCCACGGCCGGAATTCCGGGCCGGAATCCCAAAGGAGATGCATCTCCCCAACCCGCACGGCGAAACCGGCCGCGTCGAAGATGCTAAAAGGACGGAGAGGTGGCCGAGTGGTTGAAGGCGCACGCCTGGAAAGTGTGTTTACGGGAGACCGTAACGCGGGTTCGAATCCCGCTCTCTCCGCCAGCTAATCCCGAGAAACCCTTTATTTTCCGGGCGTTTGGTAAGGTTCGGTTAGTAGCCTACTAACCAGCCTACTAATCACTAGGGTCAAAACTCCGCCAATGGCCGAGATGGGTGGAAGACCGACGTTCGCTGACAGAAAGACATCACCGTCGCAGCGTCGTCTACAAACGGGGAGGTGTCTCAATGTCAGTGGAAATCCGGGCTGCCTCGGAGGCAGACTTTGACGCGCTCGTTCGGCTCAATCAGGTGGTTCAGAGTCTCCATGCTGAATTGCATCCAGACGTTTTCAAACAGGCAGCCGATCCGTCTGCGGTGAGGACATTCTTCGCAGCGAGGCTGGCTGATCCGAAGAGCTCGATCGCGATTGCTGAGATTGATCGTGCTCCAGTCGGCTACGTCTGGTTTGAAATTCAGTCGCTGCCAGAAACGCCGTTCACTTTCCCTCGGCCCCTGATCTATGTGCACCACATCTCGGTTATGCCGGAAGCTCGTCGTCGTGGAGTTGCCGCAGCTTTGATGTGCCATGTTGAACAGCGAGCTGCTTGCGAAGGTATCGACGAAATTGCTATGGGCATCTGGGCAGCCAATCTCGACGCGCGGCATTTCTTTGGGTCGCAAGGATGCGTTCCGTACAACATTGCACTTTGCAAGAAGCTTGTGAGAGTCAGCTAAGGGTCAGCAAGCGGACGTTTGAATTACGGTGACAGTGCACTTTGAATTACGGCGACAGAATTACGGCGACAGTGCACTATTTGTCATGTTTGCTCGGCTGTCGCTGTGCGTAAATTGAACGCATGGCTCGACTTGCATTACCGCGCCGCCGATGTCGCGCAACCGATGGGCAGCGAAGCACTTCTCGACCGTGATTGCCGAGCAAACCGGAAAGAGCAGTGAAATTGGGAAACGCGACAGGCGGGAAAAAGAAAATGGTGCACTGTCACCGTAATTCGTAATTTGCAGAGGGCGCGAAGGATCGCTACTGAGCGGCTCCATCTGCGCCGCACCCCTTACCCCAGATCAGCCCACAAGCCGAACGACCCGCGCTCCACCAGAGCGCGGGCTTCGACAGGTTCGTTAGTGTCGCTACGCGTCTAGCGCGGAACGGCTTGTATTCCCGAGACCGAGCGCTCTGTTTCGCCGGAGAAAACCACGAAGGCAAAGATCAGCACGGCGACAGCGACAATCATTGAGCCGGTGGCGACGATCGGCTCGAGCGCCGGATTTCCCTGCAGCATCAGGTAAAGCGCCGGCAACATCACGACCAGGCCGAGATTGTAGACGCCATAGTGGATCATCGCCGTCCTGCGGGCAGCCTTCGCCGGGTTCAGCGCATAATAGCCGCCGAATATTGCACTGGTGACCCATCCCAGCAGGTTGATGTGCGCGTGAGCCGGAAACGCGCCGTGATCGCCTGAAATTGCCATCTGCAGGCCAGCTGCAATTCCCAGAATAAGAAAGACGATGGCTGTCTTGAAAAAGAGCTCCGAAACCTTAGGCATGTCATTCTCCCAAACCCGTTTTGCCGCCGCATCATGCTTTGTTTCCGGCGACCTTGCCAAGGGGGGACCATCGGGCCTGCCGAACCATTTGTTGGCGGCCTGACGGCCCGTTGGCGGCCGGCCACCGAGACTGGCCGGTTGCGAGTCCAGCCGGTAAAAAATATGCGCTCACGCTAATTTGATTGCAATATCACCCGCCAGGCTTCCACGTCGTTCTCACAAGGGAAGTGACCTGCACGATGGTGGTGCCATACGCGCCAAAGGTCAGCCTGTCAGTGTTGCAGCAAGGCCTCGCCAAACTTCTCCCACAGCTGTGTGCAATCTGTTGCTCTGAGGCTGGGGGTTCCGAGTGGGCCATATCGGATGACGGCGGCGTGAACATCATAGCCAACGATAGGTGCATTGGCGACAAAGTGGATAGCCTCGCCCAATCGGCGAGAGCCAATTGGCGCATCGGTTTTGTTGGTGATGTCGAAGACACCACAAATATCCACTTCCTGATTTCTGGCTGCCAACGCAGCTTCCATTACCTGTTCGTGCATCATCGAAATCTCTCCTAACGGTCTAAGTCTAAGAACCGCGGCTTTTGCCGGTCCGGCAGCTGACAACCGCCAAGTCGAAGTGCCTTTTGCAGCATCTCGATTGGCTCTTGCTGCGAGCCACTCCGCCCGCTCCCGCGGCAAGCCGATAAGGCAACTGCCCGCGAAATCCGCAGGCACGTCCACGGTCGCATCAAACACGGCCCACGTGCCAGTCGGCTCCTGAACGGGCAAAAACCTCATAACAGCGCCTGCTAATATACCATACCGACTGTGAGGACGGAGCTTTGTTCCTGCATCGATCAAACGAATGAGAGATGTTGTCGAAATGTCAGGCGACGCTCGCCGAAAACAATCGTCGGCGACATCGCCAGGATCGAAGGCTGAGCAGCGATCCGGCCGCATTCGGGACAAGCACAAGATGCGGGAGACAAGCGCGGTCAGAATGTTCAGCCAGAATCGCGTTTTCGTTGCGGATGGATGGTCTCGCCGCGCTTCAGCATCTCCACGAACGCCGCGATCTTCTTCTTGCGTCCGGCTTCGGTCTTCATGTTGTGGGTGCGGAAGGCGAGCGCGAAGCGGTTTTGCTCGCTGAGCTTCGCCAGCATCTCTTTCGCCTTGGGCTCGGCGTCTATTGCCGCCTGGAGGTCGTCGGGGATCTTCATCTCCTTGCCGCTCCTATAGGCGCGCGCCCAGCGGCCGTCGGCCTTGGCTGCCTCGGCCTGCCTCAGCCCATGCTCGGTCATCCGGCCCTCCTCGATCAGCCGGGCGACATTGTCGACGTTGATCTGGCTCCAGGTGCTCTTCTTGCCGCGCGGGGTATAACGCTGCAAATAGCTTTTGCCGTCCAGGGCCTTGCGCACCGCATCGATCCAGCCCCAGCATAACGCCACGTCGATGGCTTGCTTCGGCGTGATCGACGGCAGCCCCGAATCGCGCTTATGGATCTTGATCCAGACTTCGTCCTCGCTGTCGTGATGCTCGCCAAGCCAGGCATGGAAGCTTTCGGCATCCCTGAACTCGCGCACCTTGGCCGGGTCGACCTTGACGGGCGCCATCAGCCGGTCCGCCCGTGACACAGGCGCGTAACGACGCCGAACCGCTTGCCGGCCGCGCGCGCGCTCATCTCAGCTCCAAGTCCGCAATCCGCAGGCCGGATGATTCCCGCTGGCACGCGTTCAGCCTGCGCGATTGGGCGTGCCGAGGACATGGGATTTCGGCGGCAGCATGACGTCGTCGAATGTCTGCGTGAACATCGCCGCCGCAAAGAAAGCGACGGCGCGCAGGGTTTCGGTGCCGGTGTTGACGAGGTCGTGCCGGACCGGCGTCGGAAGTACCAGGACGCTGCCGGGCCTGACCGGGTGGATGCTGCCGCCCTCGATGTGCAGCTCGCCGGTGCCGGCGATGATGTATTGCGTCTCCTCGGTGGCGTCGGTGTGCCAGCCGAGCCGCTTGCCGGGCTCGATCTCGTAGACAATGACTGAGGACTGGGTGGTGCCGTGCCCGCCGTAAACCGCGAAAGCGCCGGCCCATTTGACCGACGGATCGTCCTCTGCCCAAACCAGCGAACGTTCGAGCCTGTCGGATGCGACGACTGCTGTCATGGCTTCGTTCCTCTCAGCGAATGGCGAACACGAATCTAGATGATTTTTCTGGTCTGCGTCAGCAAAACTGGCTGCCAACCGTTTCCCTCGCCCATTGCGCGTAACTATTTGTCGTGCCGCGATCTGACCATTCTACTCTGGGGTCGGATCACTGAGCCGATTTCACCATGCAACCAAGCCTTTACCTTTCAGCCAGTTTGGAGTTGCCCCTGCGTTGCGTTCGTGGTCCGGTACAACCAGGGCGCTCAATGCGAATTCGGCAACGGTCGCCTCACCGACCGTCAAGGCAACACACCGTGAAGGCAACCCAGGAGATAGCAATGGGCATTTTCGACAGTATCAAAGGTGCGATTTTCGGAAACGCGGTTGCGGCCGAAGCGCCGCCGGCGCAACCGTCTCCCGCGCCTGCTTCGAGCACGGCCACCCAGCCGACGGCGCCTACCCGACCCGACCCGGCTGCAACCCCGGCTCCGGCAACGCCATCCGCGCCGTCCTCTGCTCCTGACATCGCTGCCATTCTCGACAAGGCGGTGGCCGCGAAAGGGCAAAAGCTCAACTGGAAGAATTCGATCGTCGACCTGATGAAGGCTCTGAATATCGATAGCAGCCTCGGCGCCCGCAAGGAGCTTGCTCACGAGCTGAACTACACCGGCGACATGAACGACACCGTAACGATGAATCTGTGGCTGCATGATGCACTGATGAAAAAGCTGGTCGAGAATGGCGGCAAGCTTCCGAGCGATATGGCCGCCTAGAGTCATAAGACAAGCAATTCCAGGAAAACGTGTGAACGGTTTTCCATCCGGAATTGCGTCAAACAAAAAAGACAGACCGGTTCGGCGTTCCGTGAAACGAAGAACCGTCCTGGTCCTGCCCGCACCGTGGTTCTTGCTGCGCTGACTTCGACCGCAACCGAGCAGACCCGACTGCCAAGCAATCAAACTGCCAAGTAAATAAATTGAGACCCATCCCGGCCGCCGGGATGGGTCTGTGGCGAAGTCGCATGGCACAAAAGTGCTGCCGCCTCGCGCCTGGATTGCCTCACGCAAAACCGACGATTTCGGTCGCTGCCCCGCGTGCTGGTAGGACCACCATTTCGCTGGCGAAACCCGACGTTCGGCGTATCATTCTCGCGGGAGAGGGTTCATGGTGGGAGGAAGCCAATGAACGTGGTGCAGAGGGTGACTGTCGCCGACTTGACGGCCCAAGAGCTTGTTTCATCTGCGCTTTCAAGATTCGGCGCCGGCGACACCATATCGACGAGGGCGATGCTGGACATCGTTCGCCGGACGGCCCCGGCCTGCGGTGACAGTGACGACGATCTGGTCGAGATTATCGTCATGACGGCCGTTGGTAGGACCATGGGGGTCGTGTTCGACCATCGCTACCCTTAGCAATCCGCAACGAATACCAGGCTGCGCCCAGGAGCAGTGGCGGGCGGTTGGCAGCGCGCGGCGGAAATTTACTGGTGCGGCCAAGGAAGCGAGCCTTTTTGTGCGCGAAGGCCAGCCTGGCGCCGTGCCCCTGCTTTGAGCAAAAACCGCCGCTCATGTCGGGTCATGCCCGAGGGTAGGCAACTGGGCGACACGCTCGAAGGAACTCGCTGAAATCTTGCCCGTTATGCTCTCGTTGAGATGAGGAGAGCTGCCATGGCCGACGACAAAACCAGGACCGACAGTCGCGACCGCTCACGAGTGGCGGGCGGCGAAGACTATGAGGTACGTCATTTCGCCGAGGAAGCGGGCATTACCCCTGATCAGGCACGCACGCTGATCAAGCGCCACGGCACCGACCGCAAGGTGCTGAACGAAATCGCCGAGAGCATAAGAGCGTCGTAATGGCTAACAAGAAAACCGCAATGGCCGACCGCAAGACGCGCGATCCGGACGAAAAGAAGGCTCTGCACCTGGCCGAAACCACCGACGTTTCGCCGAAGCAGGCGAAGGATCTGATGCGCAAGCACGGCAAGGACAGCCCGAAGGTCGAGAAGGAAGCCAAGAACTTCAAGGCCGAGGGCTGAACGGCCGGAGGTCTGCCCGTCACCCGCAACTTAATAGTCGCTGCTCAACGTGCCCAGCCGGTTAGACGCGCGGCACAGGGGTCGCAATCCCGTAGCTTATCGGTTTTCTAACAAATTCGGGCTATCCCTTCCGCTATCGCGGCTCAGGGATGCCATATGCGCGGGATGTCTGGTGAGGCGAGGCCGTCGATAGACGACATACGGCATGTGAGGCTGGTGTTTTGCCTGCTGGCGGCCGTCGTGATGGCGACGGCGCTCCTCGCCTTTGCCACCTCCCTCCTGCAGGATCCCGATAGCTGGTGGCACATCAAGGTCGGCATGGATATGCTGGCAAGCCGCACATTCCCCTCCGTCGACATTTACTCCTACACTTTTGCCGGCCAGCCATGGATCGCCAAGGAATGGCTTAGCCAGGTTCTCCTTGCCCTTGCCTTCGAAGCCGGCGGCTGGAACGGCGTGGTACTGCTGGCGACTGCGGTAATCGCGCTGACGGCCTTCTTGACGTCGTGGTATCTCAGCGCGTCGTTGAAGCCGACGCTGGCGATAGCACTGACACTGGTGCTCGCGCTCTTGATCGGGCCAATCTATGTCGCCCGACCCCACATCTTTACCTTGCCCATTATCGTCGTCTGGACCGCCGGTCTTTTCCAAGCCGCACGCAACGAGAAAGCGCCGCCTCTATGGCTGCTGGCGCTGCTTTGCCTGTGGGCCAATCTCCATGCCACCTTCACCTTCGGTTTCATTATCGCCGCCTTCGCCGGCCTCGATCTCGTCATGCGCACGCGCTTGTCGAACCCCCGGCTGCTGGCCAAGTGGATCGCTTTCGGGCTGCTTTGCCCGCTGGTCAGCCTGCTCAATCCCTATGGCGTCAAGGCCATACTCGCCACATTCACCGTGGCCTATGGCAATGAGGCGGTGCCTTACATTGCGGAGTGGCAACCCTTCGACGCCTCGCGGCATACCCTCCAGGAGGTGGCCCTGCTGGTGGCGTTTTTCGGGCTGCTCGTGTCGAGATTGCGTATTGGCTGGGCCAAGGCGCTGTTCCTTGTCTTCACCTTGCACGTCTATCTCACCCACACACGGTTCATGTACCTGTTCTTTCTTCTTGTCCCGGTCGTCCTTGCCGTCGAGGTTGCGCAACAATATCCAGCGCTTTCAGCCCCTACATGGGCCGCGGAAAAGCGCGACGGACTTGAACAATTTTTCGCGCGGCAATTTTCCAGAATTTGCGCTGGACTTGCCGTTTTGCTGGTTTTGGCGGCCGCGGTCTTCCTGGCCTATCCGGTCGTGCCGAGCCAGAAGACTTCGGCGAGGGATGCGCTGGCCTTCGCCCAAGCCCATAATCTGTCAGGCAATCTGCTGAATTCCTACAATTTCGGCGGCACGCTGATTTTCCATGGCATCAAGACGTTTATCGACGGCCGGGCGGATCAGCTCTTCCTGAACGGCTTTACGGAAACGGATGAGCAGACTGGGCACAGCCGGGGCAAGCCGATCCTGAAAGCCCAGCTCGAGAAATATGCGATAGGCTGGGCATTGTTGACCGCCGACGACAGCCGCATTCCGTTCTTCGACGAACTGGGCTGGAAGCGGGCCTATGCGGACGATTACGCTCTGATCTATACCCGCGCAGACTGATCCCCGGCAGCTTCGCGCGCCGGTGCGCACCTCCCCCTGAAGCTGTGGCCAGCGCCGAGGCGGCGAAATCCTTATGGGATTTTGATTTCTTTGCTCCGCGTCCCGTCTCGAACCTTTATGGCACTTTGATCCATATTCGGCAGAGCGATGTATCCGGCCGCCGATGTGAAGCGGTGAGCGGGCTTGGACAGTTTTGTCAAAGTTGAAAAGAACAAACTCAATATAGGAAATTGCACGATGGACATCATTGTTGTCGGGATAGGAATCTCGTTCTTTGCTCTATGCTTCGGTTACATCAAAGCCTGCGACGGGCTGTAAGTTTAGGGGATCGAAACATGCTCTTCGACTATATCCTCGGCGGCGCCGTGACCCTGTTCCTTCTCGCTTACCTGACATACGCCCTCGTTCGCCCGGAACGCTTCTGATCTCCGCTGGCAAGGAGCCAACCCCATGACAATCAACGGATGGCTGCAGATCCTCGTCTATTGCGGGATCGTCGTTTTGCTGGCCAAGCCGCTCGGCGGCTACATGCATCGCGTTTTCAGCGGCGAGCGCACATTCCTGTCGCCAATTCTGGCCCCGCTCGAGCGCGGGCTCTACCGTATGTCCGGGACCAGCGAGCGCGAGGAGCAGCACTGGACCTCCTATGCGGCGGCCCTGCTGTTCGTTAACCTGGCCGGCTTCCTGGTGCTCTATTTCCTGCAGCGGCTGCAAGGCGGCCTGCCCTACAATCCGGCCGGCATGACCGCCGTCGAACCTGGGCTTGCCTTCAACACCGCCGCCAGCTTCATGACCAACACCAACTGGCAGAACTACGGCGGCGAAAGCACGATGTCCTATCTCGTGCAGATGGCCGGCTTGACCGTGCAGAACTTTCTGTCGGCCGCGACCGGCATCGCCATCGCGGTCGCACTGATCCGCGGTTTTGCTAGAGCCTCAGGCAAATCGATCGGCAATTTCTGGGTCGATATGACCCGCTGCACGCTCTATCTGCTTGTGCCGTTCTGCATCGTGTTGACGCTTGTCTATGTCTATCTCGGTATGCCGCAGACGGTTGGTGCTTACGTCAACGCGACGACGCTGGAAGGCGCGCAACAGACGATCGCGGTCGGGCCGGTCGCTTCGCAGGTTGCCATCAAGATGCTCGGCACCAATGGCGGCGGCTTCTTCAACGCCAATGCAGCGCATCCCTTCGAAAATCCCGACGCGATCTCGAACCTGATCCAGATGGTGACGATCTTCGCCTTCGGCGCGGCGCTAACCAATGTCTTCGGTCGCATGGTCGGCAACCAGCGCCAGGGCTGGGCAATTCTGTCGGCGATGGGCGTGCTGTTCATCGCCGGCGTTGCCGTCTGCTACTGGGCCGAGGCCGCCGGCAATCCGCTCGTCCATGCGCTGGGCATCGACGGCGGCAACATGGAGGGCAAGGAAAGCCGCTTCGGCATCGCTCTGTCGGCACTGTTTGCCGTCATCACCACCGCCGCGTCCTGCGGCGCGGTCAACGCCATGCATGACAGCTTCACCGCACTCGGCGGCATGATCCCCATCATCAACATGCAGCTCGGCGAGGTCATTGTCGGCGGCGTCGGGGCCGGCTTCTACGGTATCCTGATGTTCATCGTGATCGCCGTCTTCGTTGCCGGGCTGATGGTCGGACGCACGCCCGAATATCTCGGCAAGAAGATCGAGGCCAAGGAGGTCAAGATGGCAATGCTGGCCGTCCTCTGCCTGCCGCTGGCGATGCTGGTCTTCACCGCCATCGCGGTGGTGCTGCCGACCGGCGTTGCTTCCATCGCCAACGCCGGCCCGCACGGCTTCTCCGAGGTCCTCTATGCCTACACCTCGGCCGCGGCGAACAATGGCTCCGCCTTTGGCGGTCTCAGCGGCAACACGCCCTGGTACAACATAACGCTCGGCATCGGCATGCTGATGGGCCGCTTCCTGGTCATTATTCCGGCGCTGGCGATTGCTGGATCGCTGGTGGCGAAGAAGACCGTCCCTGCCTCCGCCGGCACCTTCCCGACCGACGGTCCGCTGTTCGTCGGGCTGTTGGTCGGTGTCATCCTGATCGTTGGTGGCCTGACCTTCTTCCCGGCCCTGGCGGTCGGACCGATCGTCGAGCACCTGGCGATGATTCACCGTCAGACATTCTGAAACGGCCATGCCCTGGTTCAAGATCATATCTCGAAAGGCCCGGCATCGTCCCGAGCCGGAGGGGGAGAAAACACCTCCTCCTTTCCCGACCCTGTCCACATTCCTCGCTATTGCGGCAGCCTTGATCATTATCTGGCTGCTGGCTTACGGGCCGCCGCACCTTCGTTCGGCACACGATCGACCGGTCACCAACATCGACACTGGAGCCACCAAATGAGCCAGTCGAAATCCGTGAGCATCATGGATCCCCGCATTCTGTTGCCCGCCATCGGCGGATCCTTCAGAAAACTGAACCCGCGCACCTTGATGCGAAACCCGGTGATGTTCGTCGTCGCCGTCGTCTCGGCGCTCACCACCGTGCTGTTCGTCAAAGATCTCGTTACCAGCGGCGGCGATCTTGGCTTCACGCTGCAGATCATCATCTGGCTGTGGTTCACAGTGCTTTTCGCCAACTTCGCCGAAGCGGTGGCCGAAGGCCGCGGCAAGGCGCAAGCAGACTCGCTGCGTCGGGCGCGAACCGAGACGCAAGCCAAGCTGTTGAACGGCGGCGATCGGAGCAAGTTCAAGCTGGTGCCCGGCACCAGCCTGAAGGTCGGCGATATCGTGCTTGTCGAAGCCGGCGACATCATCCCCTCGGATGGCGAGGTGGTCGAAGGCGTGGCTTCGGTCAACGAGGCGGCGATCACTGGCGAATCCGCACCTGTCATCCGCGAATCCGGAGGCGATCGTTCGGCGGTGACCGGCGGCACGCAAGTCTTGTCCGACTGGATCCGGGTGCGCATCACCGCGGCTTCCGGCCATACGTTCCTCGACCGCATGATCTCGCTGGTCGAAGGCGCCGAGCGCCAGAAGACACCCAACGAGATCGCGCTCAACATCCTGCTCGTCGGCATGACGCTGATCTTCGTGCTGGCGACAGCGACGATCCCGAGTTTTGCCTCCTATTCGGGCGGCTATATCTCGGTGACGGTGCTGGTCGCCCTGTTCGTCACGCTGATCCCGACCACGATCGGCGCCCTGCTGTCGGCCATCGGCATCGCCGGCATGGACCGCCTGGTGCGTTTCAACGTGCTCGCCATGTCGGGCCGCGCCGTCGAGGCGGCCGGCGATGTCGACACGCTGCTGCTCGACAAGACCGGCACGATCACGCTGGGCAACCGCCAGGCAACGGCATTCCGTCCGGTCAGGGGCGTCACCGAACAGGAACTGGCCGACGCCGCCCAACTTGCCTCGCTTGCCGACGAAACGCCGGAAGGCCGCTCGATCGTCGTGCTGGCGAAGGAGAAATACGCCATCCGCGCCCGCGACATGGCAAGCCTGCACGCGAGTTTCGTGCCCTTCACCGCGCAAACCCGCATGAGCGGCGTCGACCTGGAAGGCTCCTCGGTCCGCAAGGGCGCAGTCGATGCGGTGCTTGCCCGCGTCAACCTCTCGACCATTGCCACAGGCAGTACGCGCCCCGGCAGCGACACCGTCCGCGACCTTCAAACCATCGCCGACGAGATCGCCAAATCCGGCGGCACCCCGCTGGCGGTCGAGCGCGATGGGCGCCTGCTCGGCGTCGTCCACCTGAAGGACATCGTCAAGGGCGGCATCGCAGAACGCTTTGCCGAATTGCGCCGCATGGGCATCCGCACGGTGATGATCACCGGCGACAATCCGATGACCGCGGCGGCGATCGCGGCGGAAGCCGGCGTCGACGACTTCCTTGCCCAGGCGACGCCCGAGGACAAGCTGAAGCTGATCCGCGACGAACAGGCCAAGGGCAAGCTGGTCGCGATGTGCGGTGATGGCACCAACGACGCGCCGGCGCTTGCGCAGGCCGATGTCGGCGTCGCCATGAACACCGGCACGGTCGCGGCACGCGAGGCCGGCAACATGGTCGATCTCGACAGCGATCCGACCAAGCTGATCGAGATCGTCGAAATCGGCAAGGCGCTGCTGATGACGCGTGGTTCGCTGACGACCTTCTCCATCGCCAACGACGTCGCAAAGTATTTTGCCATCATCCCGGCAATATTCGCCGTCTTCTACATCGCCCCGGGCCAAACCGCCGGGCCGCTGCAAGCGCTCAACGTCATGCATCTGGCAACGCCGCAGAGCGCTATCCTCTCGGCCATCATCTTCAACGCGCTGATCATCATCGCGCTGATCCCGCTGTCGCTGAGGGGCGTCAAATACCGCGCTGTCGGCGCCGGTGCGCTGCTCAGCCGCAATCTCATAGTCTACGGCCTTGGCGGCGTCGTCGTGCCCTTCGTCGGCATCAAGGTGATCGACATGGCCATCACTGCTCTCGGTCTCGCATAAGGAACCACGTCGATGCTCAATCAAATCAGGCCCGCTATCGTCATGATCGTCTTCTTCTCCGTTCTGACGGGTTTGGTCTATCCGATCGGCATGACCGGCATTGCCCAGGCGCTGTTTCCGGGCCAGGCCAATGGCAGCCTGATCGAGAGGAACGGCAAGGTCATCGGTTCCGAGCTGATCGGCCAGACTTTCACCAGCGACCGCTACTTCCATGGCCGTCCGTCAGCTGCCGGCGACGGTTACAATGCCGCCGCCTCGGGCGGCTCAAATCTCGGCCCGACTAACCCGAAGCTGATCGACCGTATCAAGAGCGACGCCGAAAAGTTGAGGGCCGAAAACCCGAACCAGCCGGTGCCGATGGATCTGGTCACCACGTCCGGCAGCGGCCTCGATCCGCATATCAGCCCCGATGCGGCCTATTTTCAGGTCACCAGGGTGGCCAGGGCCAGGAACGTCGATGAATCCAGGATCAAATCGCTTGTCGACAGCCATGTCGAGGATCGCGAATTGGGCTTTATAGGCGAGCCGGTGGTCAATGTGCTGGCCCTCAACCTTGCGCTGGACGATGCCACGAAACAATGATGGCGGGCGCCGGGATCGACACCGAAGCCGGCGCCGTTCATGATTGATCCTAATGCCAGACGACAGCCGCACCGCCGAAACCAGGCCCTCTCCCGACGCGCTGCTTGAGCATGCCGAGCGGGAGGAGCGAGGTCGCCTGAGGATATTTCTCGGCGCCGCTCCCGGTGTCGGCAAGACCTACGAGATGCTGATGTCAGGCCGCGCCAGGCTGGCCGACGGGATCGACGTGGTGATCGGCATCGTCGAGACGCATGGTCGCAAGGAGACGCAGACGCTGGTCGAAGGCTACGAGGTCATTCCTCGCCTTGAGATCGACTACAAGGGGCGCATTCTCGAGGAGATGGATCTCGACGCCATCCTCGCCCGGCGCCCGGCGCTGGTTCTGGTCGACGAACTCGCCCACACCAACGTCGCCGGCAGCCGCCACCCCAAGCGCTACCTCGACGTCCAGGAAATCCTGACGCACGGGATCGATGTCTACACGACACTGAACATCCAGCACGTCGAAAGCCTGAACGACGTCGTGGCCCAGATCACACGCGTCAGGGTGCGTGAAACCGTCCCCGACTCCATCATCGATCAAGCCGACGATGTCGAGATCATCGACCTCACCCCCGACGACCTGATCAAGCGGCTGGAGGAAGGCAAGGTCTACTTCCCCAACACCGCCCAGCGCGCCATCGAGAACTATTTCTCGCCGGGCAATCTGACGGCGCTCAGGGAGTTGGCGCTTCGCCGCACCGCCCAGCGGGTCGATGAGCAGTTGCTCAACCATATGCAGGCACACGCCATCCCGGGACCGTGGGCGGCCAGCGAGCGTGTCCTGGTCTGGGTCGATGAGGATCCGCGCAGCGCGTCGCTTGTACGCTATGCCCGCCGCCAGGCAGAGCGGCTTCGCGCCTCGTGGCTGGCGCTCTATGTCGAGACGCCACGCTCGACCGGGCTGTCCGAGCAGAATCGCGACAGGCTGGCATCAACGCTTCGCCTTGCTGAACAATTGGGCGGTGTTGCCGTGACCATACCTGGCCACGACGTTGCCGTAGACATCCTGCGCTATGCGGCGGCCAATAACGTTACCCACATCATCACTGGCAAGCCACGCAAGTCGCGCTGGCGGCAGTTATTTGACGGCTCCGTCACTTATGACCTGATACGCGATGCCGGCAAGATCAGCGTTCACGTCGTCTCCGGTGACGCCCAGGCGCAAGTCCCGCCGTCGCGGGGGCTGACTCCCGCTCAACCACCGCGCCTCGACATCAGGCCCTATCTGACTGTCGTCTTCTATGTCGTGGCAGGGCTGTTGTTCGGCGAATTGCTGTCGCGCGTGCTGGATGTGCGCAACATCGCTCTTGTCTTTCTCATGGCTGTGCTGGCGTCAGCGGTCACGGCCGGGCTTTGGCCGGCGATATTCGCTTCCGTTCTCAGCGCCGTGGTCTTCAATTTCTTCTTCCTCGATCCGCTCTACACGCTGAATATCAGCGATCCTGAAAGCGCCGTCGCACTCGGCTTCTTCTTCTGCGTGGCGATCATCGCCAGCAATTTGACGGCTCGGGTGCAGCGCCAGGTCGTGGCAGCACAATCCCGCGCCCGCACTACCGAGGATCTCTATTTGTTCTCCAAGAAACTGGCCGGAACGGGCACGCTCGACGACGTTCTCTGGGCGACTGCCTTCCAGATCGCCTCGATGCTGAAGCTTCGCGTGGTGCTGCTTCTGCCGGAGAACGGCACGATTGTGGTCAAGGCCGGCTACCCGCCCGACGACACGCTGGCCGAGGCAGACATTGCCGCAGCGCTCTGGGCCTGGGAACACAACCGCGCCGCCGGGCGCGGCGCCGACACGCTGCCGGGCGCAAAACGCCTCTATCTGCCCTTGCGGACCGGACGCACGGCGGTGGGCGTCGTTGGCCTCGACAACGACAAGCAAGGCCCGCTGCTGACACCCGACCAGCAGCGTCTGCTCGATGCGCTCGCCGACCAGGCGGCGGTCGCCATCGAGCGCATCCAGCTCGTCGCCGATGTTGACCGGGCCAAGCTTGCGGCCGAGGCAGACCGTCTGCGCTCGGCCTTGCTCACCTCCATTTCCCACGATTTGAAAACGCCGCTTGCCGCCATCATGGGCGCGGCCGGAACACTCAGGGACTTCGAAGCCGCGCTTCCCGAGCAGGACCGGGCGGGACTGCTGTCGACCGTGCTTGATGAATCGGAAAGGCTGAACCGCTTCATCGCCAATCTGCTCGACATGACCAAGATAGAGTCCGGCACGATGGAGCCAAATTATGCGTTCCACTATGTCGGCGACATTGTCGGCTCAGCCCTGCATCGGGCCCGCAAAATCGTCGGCGAGCACAAGACCGAGATCGATATTCCATCGGATCTGCCGATGTTGCGTGTCGATCCCGTTCTGTTCGAGCAGGTGCTGTTCAATCTCCTCGACAATGCCGCAAAATACGCGCCGCCAGGTTCGACGATCCGCCTGCAGGCCTGGGCCGACAATGGCAGCGTCATCCTGCAGATCATGGATGAGGGACCAGGCATTCCGCCAGCGGACCTGGAGCGCGTTTTCGACACTTTCTACCGTGTGCGCAAGGGTGACCAGGTGCGTGCCGGCACCGGGCTCGGATTGTCGATTTGCCGCGGCTTCATCGAAGCGATGGGCGGGACGCTCTCGGCGGCGAACAGGACCGACCGCTCGGGCGCGGTTTTCACCATAAGAATGCCGGTGCCGGCAGAACTCCCCGATGTCGGTGAACCCGATGCTGACGATCGAAACATGGACCACCTGTCATGACGAATTTGGACGTCAGGATATTGGTGGTCGACGACGAGCCGCCGATCCGGAAACTGCTTCGCGTCGGGCTCGGCAGCCAAGGCTATGCGATCAGCGAGGCGCCGAACGCCAGCGCGGCGATTGAACTCATGGAGACGGAAAAGCCGGACCTGGTCCTCCTCGATCTCGGCCTGCCCGGCATGAGCGGGCATGAGCTGCTGCGCAAATGGCGGGATGATGGCCTGGACATTCCCGTGGTTATTCTTTCGAGCCGCACTGATGAGGCCGGCATCGTCTCGGCCCTCGAACTCGGCGCCGACGATTATGTCACCAAGCCGTTCGGTATGAACGAGCTTGTGGCACGCATCCGCGTGGCGCTGCGCCACAAGTTCCAGCAGCAGGGTGAGAAACCGGTGTTCCACACCGGCGACCTCTCCGTCGATCTGGTGAAGCGCATCGTCAAGGTCGAGGACAAGGAGATAAAGCTCTCGCCGAAGGAATACGACATCCTCCGCATCCTCGTACAGCACGCCGGCAAGGTTCTCACCCACCAATTCCTGCTGAAGCAGGTCTGGGGCGATTCCACCGACGTTCAATATCTCAGGGTCTATGTCCGGCAACTCAGGCAAAAGATCGAAAAGATGCCCGACCAGCCCCGTTATATCACCACCGAGACCGGCGTCGGATATCGGCTGCGCGAAGTCGAGTGAAATGGGAGAGCCAGCCTCGCGTACCGCAATGCCTCCTCAAAGCCGGCAGGACGACGTAGCAATTCGCCGCGAATCAGCGGCGGCCATGGCATCGCCGGGCAAAACCCCTATATTAATCTGAGGTCGGTTTTGTGCGGGAATTAATGAATGTCACAGCTTCGTCTATTGACGTTTTTAGGGTCGGCAATGCTGGCAACGGTGATGCTGTCGGGCGTAAATCCTGCCGCATCGGCACAGATCGTCAGCCCCGCCGACCGCAACGCATTGATCCAGCAAAACCAGTTGCAGATGCTGGAGAACAGGCTGCAGCGGCAGCAATATCAGCAGCAGCAACAGCAATACCGTGCGCAGGACCGCCAAATCCCGGCGCCCCAACCGCAGGTGGTGCCGCAGATGAAGCCGACTTGTCAGTTGCTGCCGTCAGGGAGCGGCTTTGTCAGCACTTGCCGCTAACGTTTTCATTTATTTAGCCGACTTATTATGCTTGGATGCCGCCGCACCTGAGATAACATCGAAGGCGGTTTGGATTTAGCAATGCTGCCCTTCGTGCTTTGGGCACCGCTTCGACTGGATTTTTGAATGGCAGCCAGCAGAAAGAAGGTCGTCCGTAAGGCAAGGAAGGGCGCCCGGATTCGCCAGGTCGCGGCGATCCCCTTTCGGCTGAGCGAGCATGGCGAAGTCGAGGTTATGCTCGTCACATCGCGAACGACGAGGCGCTTCATCGTGCCGAAAGGCTGGCCGATGAAGGGCAAGGGCGGTCGCAAGGCGGCCACCATCGAAGCACAGGAAGAAGCCGGCGTCCTCGGCAGGATATTGAAACAGCCGGCCGGCACCTATTGCTACTGGAAGCGGCTGGCGAACCGCTTCGTCCGCGTCGACGTCGTCGTCTATTTGCTGGAGGTAACCGAGGAACTTGCCGACTGGCAAGAAGCCAACAGGCGGCAGCGGGCATGGCTGGCACCGGCCGACGCGGCGCTGCTGATCGACGAGCCGGATCTTTCGACGCTGGTGAGGAACATCAGGAGTCCCGAGCTGGAGCATACCCCCAAAAAGCAGAATCCGGCTTTCGGAAAAGATCACGCTCAATAAAACATGGGGGTCTATCCCGACTCTATCGGGAATTGGCTCCAGCGCCCTCCGCTGTCGCTTGAACCGACATCTCACTGACTGCCTTCGTCTTCCTCGGGCAAAGGCCGCGCCGGCGTGCCGGTATAGGCCCACAGCCATTCGCGCGGCAGCGGCCCTTTGTTGCGGTCGCTTTCCTGCGACTGTTCCCATGCATGGGCCAGGATGCCGACCGAGCGCGACAGTACGAAAAGGCCTCGCGTCAGCGGCGGCGGGAAGCCGAGCTCTCCGTAGATGACGGCCGTGGCGCCGTCGATATTGAGCGGGATTTTTTTGCCCTTGCGCCGCGCAACCTCGGCCTCGATCGCCTCGGCGATGTCGGCGAAGCGCCCGCTGACAACGCCGAGCGCGGCAAAGTCGCGGGTCAGCTCGATGAGGCGGGGTGCCCGCGGGTCGACCGGATGGAAACGATGGCCGAGCCCCGGCACATAACCGTCTTCCCCAGCAAGGAAACGATCAACCCGCGCCGACACGGCGTCCGCGAGCGGCACGCCGGCGTCCAGTTCGGCGGCGATGTCTCCGTAGAAGGAAAGCGCCTGTTCGCCGGCGCCGCCATGCACGTCGCCAAGCACGTTGATGGCCGACGCCATGGCGCTGTTGATGCCGACGCCGCAAGTGATCGCCATACGGGCGATGGCGATCGACGGCGCCTGCGGTCCGTGGTCGACGGCGGCACCCAGCGCGATGCCAAGCAGCGTCGCCTGCTCCTCGCTTGGCAGTTCGCCGCGCATCATCAGCCAGATCATTGCGGGAAAGCTGACGCGGCCGATCAGATCCTGGATCTCATAGCCGCGCAGCCGGATGACGCCGGGCCGCATCTCGATGATGCCGGTCTGCCACCATTCCTCGCCGCGCGCGCGGCCAGTCTTGTTTTCCGTGTCGCTCATGCCTTCTTTTCCGTGCCGCTCATACCTTCGCTCTTTTCTTGGCGCGTGGCGGCAAACCGGCAAAAACCTCGTCCATATGCTCGCCGAGCCCCGGCGGCGGCCTGCTCGGCAAAGGTGCCTCGCCATCGACCATGAAGCCGCCGCGCACCACGGTCAGCGGCCGGTCCATCCCGGACACAGCCTGGAAGCGCGCCGTCATGCCGCGCTGGATCACCTGTTGCTCTTGCAGTACCTGCGGGATTGTCAGCACCCGGCCTGCCGGCACGCCGGCGCGATTGAACGTCTCCTCCCAGGCGGCGGCAGAGCCGCTCGCCAAGGCATCCTCGATCAGCGCTTTCAATGCAATGCGGTTCTGCTTGCGCGTTTCGCGCTCGGCAAAGCGGACATCCGACGCCAGCTCCGGCCGATCGATCAACCGGCACAGTGTGACGAACTGCTCCTGCTTGTTGGCTGCGATGTTGAG
The DNA here is from genome assembly GCF_040318975.1 of Mesorhizobium sp. M0983. Classification (NCBI taxonomy): domain Bacteria; kingdom Pseudomonadati; phylum Pseudomonadota; class Alphaproteobacteria; order Hyphomicrobiales; family Phyllobacteriaceae; genus Mesorhizobium; species Mesorhizobium sp. M0983. Next base: position 20,036 of record NZ_JAMYNH010000014.1, read on the forward strand.
CAAGCCGTCGCCGGTGCGAAACGCGCCAGACGGTGCGGCCGTCATGTTTTCATTGCCCATCGGCTGCGGCTCGACGTCCGCCGTCAGATAGTTCGACACCGGCCAGCCGAGCGCAGAAAGCGTGCATTCGAGCATAGAGACGTCGAGGAACGCACCCTCGCCTGTCGTCTTCTGCTTGACCAGCGCGGCGGTAATGGCGAACGCCCCGACCAGCCCGCCAAGCGTATCGGCGACGGGATAGCCGACACGCAGCGGCGCCGTTTCCGGTGTACCGGTGATGCTCATGATGCCGGAAAGACCCTGGATGATCTGGTCATAGGCTGGATTGTCGCGCATCGGCCCGGTCTGGCCGAAGCCCGATATCGCACAATAGACAAGGCTTGGCCGGACCTCCTTCAGCCTGGCATGGCCAAGCCCCAGCCGGTCCATGACGCCGGGGCGGAAATTCTCGACCAGCGCGTCGGCCGAAGCGACCAGATCGAGGAAGCGTTCGCGGTCGGCCTCCTGCTTGAGATCGAGCGCCACCGAGCGTTTGCCGGCATTCTGCGCCAGGAACGAAGCGCCCATGCCCACCCGGTTGAGCTCCGGCGAGGCGCCAAGCTGGCGCGCCAGATCACCGCCTTGCGGCGTCTCGACCTTGATGACGTCGGCCCCGAGCAATGCCAGCTGGTAGGCGCAATAGGGGCCGGCCAGCACATTGGTCAGGTCAAGGATGCGGATGCCGGAAAGCAGGTCTGTCATGACGTCACGAACAGCTCAGGCATCGCCCGGCACGTGCTCCGGTCCGCGCATGCGCCTGTGCTCGATGTAGGCCCAGATATGCGGTCCAACCAACCCGATGAAGGCCAGCGTCAGCAGCGTCAGCGACAGCGGATGCTTGTAGAACACCGTCCAATCGCCGTTCGAGATGGTCATCGCGCGGCGGAACTGCGTTTCGGCAAGCGGCCCGAGAATCATGCCGATGATGACTGGCGCGGTCGGGAAATCGAAACGCCGCATCAGGAAGCCGGCGGCACCGAGCAGATAGAGGATGATGAGGTCGATCGGCGATTGCGAAATGCCGTAGGTGCCGACCGTGGCGAACACCAGAATGCCGGCATAGAGCTGCGGCGCCGGAATCTTCAGTAATCGCACCCAGAGCCCGATCAGCGGCAGGTTGAGGACGACGAGGATGACATTGGCGATGAACAGGCTGGCGATCAGCCCCCACACCAGGTCGGCCTGCGTCGTCAGCAGCAGCGGCCCCGGATTGATGCCGTAGCTCTGAAATGCCGACAGCATGATCGCGGCCGTCGCCGAGGTCGGCAGGCCGAGCGTCAGCATCGGCACCAGCACGCCGGCGGCGGATGCATTATTGGCCGCTTCCGGCCCGGCAACGCCCTCGATGGCACCGACCGTGCCGAACTCCTCCTTGTGTCTGGAGAGTTTCTTCTCGATGGCATAGGAGAGGAAGGTCGGGATTTCGGCGCCGCCGGCCGGCATGGCGCCGATCGGGAAGCCGATCAGGGAGCCGCGCAGCCATGGCCTCCACGAGCGCGACCATTCAGCCGCGGTCATGTAGAGCGACCCTTTCAACGGCACGATGTCGTCCTTGCCGGCATAGCGGCGCGAGGCCATGTAAAGCGTCTCGCCAACGGCGAACAGGCCAACGGCGACGACGATGACGTCGACGCCGTCCAACAATTCGCTCATGCCGAAGGTGAAGCGCGGCTGCCCCGTCTGCAGATCGACGCCTATCATGCCGACGACGAAGCCGACGAACAGGCTGGTCAGGCCGCGCACCGACGACGAGCCGAGCACCGCCGAAACCGTGATGAAGGCCAGCACCATTAGCGAGAAATATTCGGCCGGACCGAAAGCCAGCGCGAATTTGACGACGATCGGCGCCAGGAAGGCAACGCCGATCGTGCCCAGCGTGCCGGCGACGAAGGAGCCGATCGCCGAGGTTGCCAAGGCCGCACCGCCACGGCCGGAGCGGGCCATCCGGTTGCCTTCCAGCGCGGTGACGATAGTGGCGCTTTCGCCAGGCGTGTTGAGCAGGATCGATGTCGTCGAGCCGCCATACATGGCGCCGTAATAGATGCCGGCAAACAGGATGAACGACGCCTCCGGCGCCACCTGGTAGGTGATCGGCAACAGCAACGCGATGGTCAATGCCGGTCCGAGGCCGGGCAGCACGCCGATCGCAGTCCCCAGCGTGGTGCCGACCAGGCACCATATGAGATTGATCGGCGAGAAGGCGACCGAAAATCCGTGCGCGAGATGGCCGAGCGTTTCCATGGCGTCAGCCCCTCAGCACGGCAACGACCGAATCGACGATCGCGTTCAGCTGGTTTTCGATGAAGCCGGCGCCGATATTGACGCCGAGTGCCCTGGCAAAGCCGAAATAGGCGGCCAGCGCCAGGATCAGACCGAGCAGCACGTCACGCAGCGGACGCCGGCTGCCGAAACCGTGGCAGATGAGAACGAACATGATGACAGATGCGGCGGTAAAGCCGAGCGGCTGGATCAGCACGAGGTTGGCGATCAGTCCGAGGACGACGATGCCCATCGCCTTCCAGTCGGTCGGCGTCTCCTTTTCGTCCTCCGGCTGCCATCCGCCCCGCAAGGCGGCAATGATGAGCAGCAGCGACAGGATCACCATCCCCGTCATGGTGATGTAGGGAAAGACGGTCGGACCGACCTTGGAATAGAGCGGCGACACCGGGATTGCCAGCGTCTGCCAGGCAACCGCACCCGCACAGGCGAGGAGCCCAACGCCGATCAGCAGTTCGGGCACTGCAAGGCGCGGCGGCGCCTGCTGGTCGCTGGTGCTCATCATCGTCCTCCCAATGTCGGTCCCTTGGGGCCGGTTCTCCTTGGACCGGTCTCACTCGGCCGATCTCGGCGTAGTTTCACCTCCGGCGCCGCGTATGTCCATGCGGCTGGCGAAAGTCGGCAAGGGTTGGCGCAGGCCGCGCCTTGCCGAGAGCATCACGCCAGGCCGAGGTCCTTGAGGATCGTCCCGATGCGGGCCGTGTCTTCGGCGACGAATTTCGCATAGTCGTCACCGGTGAGCAGGATCTGCGTCCAGTTGCGGTTCTTGCATTCGGTGGCCCAGGCGTCGCTCTTGGCCATCGTCTCGATCAGCTTGATCATTGCTGCCTTGTCGGCGTCCGAGACGCCGGGCGGCGCGAAGACGCCGCGCCAGTTGAACAGCTCGACGTCGATGCCGGCTTCCTTCATGGTCGGAGCATCGATGCCCTCCTGGCGTTTGTGGGCAGATATCGCCAGCAGCCGCAGCGCGCCCGCCTTGACCTGTTCGGCGAACTCGCCATAGCCCGAGATGCCGGCCGCGACCTGGTTGCCGAGCAGCGCCGACAGCGCCTCGCCGCCGCCGGCGAACGGCACATAGGACAGGTTGGTTGCAGGAACACCGACGGTCTTGGCGATGAGGCCGAACAAGATGTGGTCCGAGCCGCCGGCCGAACCGCCGGCGACTGGAACCTGCGTCGGGTCGGCCTTGAGGGCGGCAACGAAGTCGGCCGCAGTCTTGAACGGCGAGGCGGCCGGCACCACAAGCGCCTCGAACTCGCCGGTAAGGCGGGCGATCGGGGTGACCTCGGTAAGGTTGTTGGCCGCCTTGTTGGCGATGATGGCGCCGACCATGACCATGCCAGCCACCATCAGCGCATTGCCCTTGCCCTTCCACTGGTTGACGAACTGCGGCAGGCCGACGGTGCCACCGGCGCCGCCGACATTGGTGATCTGCGAGCCGGAGATCAGCTTTTCACTACGCAGCACCTGGTCCATGGCGCGCGCCGTCTGGTCCCAGCCGCCGCCCGGCGCCGCCGGCACGAAAATCTGCAGCTGCGGTGCGTCCTGCGCGAAAGCGGGGATAAAATGCGATGCCGCGAGCCCGGCAGCACCTGCCGCCGCGGTGCTCATCAAGAATCTGCGTCTGTTCAGCATGGGATTCCTCCAAATCGCGACACCTCCTCCGGTGCCTGCCAGAAACGTAGCCTGAATTCAGACCCGCTCGATAAAATTCATGCAGAGTTTGCGTCATCCTGTCAAAGACAGAACACTCCCCATGCGCCACAATCGGCCCGTGCGATGTTCAGGCTGGCGAACTCGACGCCCGACGACGGCAGGCAGTGCCCAGACAGCATCCGTCAGGGCTGCCGCTGCAGCAGGATGGTCGGCTTGTCTTGATAGACGGTTCGCAGCACTTCGCCATAACCGCATTTTGCCGCGACGTTCAGCGAGCCGGTGTTTTCCGGATCGATGATGCAGACGGTCTTCGCGGCTGCAAATGCCTCATCGCCCCAGGCAAGCACCCGTGCGACGACTTCGCTGGCCAACCCCTGGCCATGCACGGCCGAAACCAGAGCCCATCCGGCCTCCGGAATGCCCTCGATCGACGGCGTCATGTCGCGTTTCAGATCGTGGAAGCCGGCCTCGCCGATGAAGCGGCTGGTCGCCTTTTCCTCGACCGCCCAGAAGCCGTAGCCCAGAAGCGACCACAGGCCGGCATGGCTCAGGAAACGCATCCAGCTTTCCTCCCGCGTGCGCGGCTTGCCGCCGATAAAACGGGTGACGACGGGATCGGCCCACATTGCGACATAGGCGTCGAAATCGTCCAGCCGGTGCGGTCGCAGGACCGTGCGAGAGGTCTCAATCACTGGGGCGACAATTGTCTGCGGACTGGTCATGGTCATGCCTCGGTTGTGTTGCCGGTGCCTAATGCCGGTCATCCAACGGTTAGGACAGCGACATGCATGAAATGGGGAATCAAAATCCGTTGCGTAAAACAAGAACCAAGGCTGTGTAGATCATCTTCCAGGCTGATGTGAATCCCGCCAAGCGGTGTTAGTTTTTCGCCAGTATTTGGTTCACTGCGTTCGGTTTCGGCGCTGCCGTCCGACAGAGGGGAAACAGCATGGACACCACCGACCTTGTGCTTGCCATCTTCCATCATCTGCTGGTGTTTTCGCTGGCAGGCATCATCGGCGCCGAATTCGTCCTGATCCGCAGCGACCTGTCCGCCGCGACGCTGAAGCGGCTTGTCGGTATCGATCGCCATTACGGCATCATTGCCATGCTGATCATCGTCGTCGGCATCGGCCGCGTCATCTATGGTCTCAAGGGCTGGGAATTCTACGTCTACAACTGGATGTTCTGGGCAAAGATGGCCGCTTTCGCAATTGTCGGCCTGTTGTCGATTATCCCGACCGTCCGATTCCTGTCCTGGAGCAGGCAGGCGAGCGCCAGTCCCGGCTTCCAGGTGCCTGCGGCGGAGCTAGCGTCCGTTCGCACCTATGTCCGCACCGAGGCATTCATCTTCCTGTTGATCCCGGTGTTCGCGGCGGCGATGGCGCGCGGCTACGGCTATTAAGATAGGTCGGAGGAAGGGCATCGCGCGGCCCGACCTTTCCACTCATTTGCGCGGACAAACGTGCAGTTTGCCGTTTGAGGCGATTGTCATTTGTCGGGTTGCGCTAGTTATTGCTCCATCTACATTCGGTTTGAGAGGAACTCCGCGCAGCGGTTGGTAATTCGTATTCTGGGAGGAAATCACGATGAGAAAATTCGTCGCCGCGCTGGCTGCCGTTGCGGTCGCCATGCTTTACCCGTTGGCCGCGGGCGCGCAGACGTACCCCGAACGCACCATCACCGTTGTCGTGCCGTTTTCGGCCGGCGGCCCAACCGACACCGTCACGCGTCTTGTCGCGGAAGCCATGTCGAAGGACCTCGGCCAGCAGGTCATCGTCGAGAATGTCGGCGGCGCCGGCGGCACGCTAGGCGCCGGCCGCGTCGCGAATGCCGATCCTGACGGCTATACGCTGCTCCTGCATCACATCGGCATGGCGACCAGCGCGACGCTGTATAGGAACCTCGCCTACGACACGCTGAACGCGTTCGAATATATCGGTCTCGTCACAGAAGTGCCGATGACCATCGTCGGCCGCAAGGATCTCGAGCCGACCGATCTGAAGGGACTGGTCGACTATGCCAAGGCCAACAAGGACACCGTCACCGTCGCCAATGCCGGGATAGGCGCGGCCTCGCATCTGTGCGGCATGCTGTTCATGAGCGCCATCGGCACGCCGCTGGTCACCGTTCCCTACAAAGGCACTGGCCCGGCCATGACCGACCTTCTCGGCGGCCAGGTCGACATCATGTGCGACCAGACGACCAACACCACCAAGCAGATCCAGGGCGGCACGATCAAGGGCTATGCCGTAACCTCGGCGCAACGCCTCGACGTGCTTCCGGACGTGCCGACAACGACGGAAGCCGGCCTTCCGCAGGTGCAGGTCGGCATCTGGCACGGAATCTATGCACCCAAGGGCACGCCGGCCGAGATCACCGAGCGCCTGTCGAAATCGCTGCAGGTGGCGCTGAAGGATCAGAACGTCGTCGCCCGCTTTGCCGAACTCGGCACCAAGCCGTCGCCCGAGGCCGACGCCACGCCGGCCGCGCTCAAGGCCAAGCTGGAAAGTGAGATCGCGCGGTGGAAGCCTATCATCGAAGCGGCCGGCCAGTACGCCGACTAAAGCTTGAACGGGGCGCCACCAGCGCCCCGTTTTTACACGGCATGGGCAAGCCCGCGGCGCGGCCCGGGAGGACGTCATGAAACCGTTCGCAATCGACAGAACCAACGGCATTTGCGCAGCGCTGTTCATCTTCCTCGGCGCATTTTTCGCGCTGCAGTCGCTCGGCCTCGAAATCGGCACCGCCTTCCGTATGGGACCGGGCTATTTCCCGCTGGTGCTGGCGATCGTGCTGATCCTGCTTGGCGCCGTCATCCTCGTCCAAGCGGTGCGTTTCGAGAGCGACCCGATCGGCCACATCGCGTGGCGCGGCATGCTGTTCATTCTGCCCGCTCCGATCTTCTTCGGCCTGACGGTGCGCGGCCTCGGCTTTATCCCCTCGATCTTCCTGACGGCGCTAATCGCATCGTTCGGCAGCGGCCGTATGAAGCCGCTGACCGCGCTCGTGCTGTCGGCCGGCCTGACGCTGTTCGCATTCGTCGTCTTCAGCTACGCACTCGGCCTGCCGTTCCGGCGTTTCGGCCCGTGGCTGCCCCTATCATTGTGAGGAGATGAAATGGAACTCCTCAACAATCTCGCACTCGGCTTTTCGACGGCCACATCTTTGGCAAACCTCGGTTTCTGCCTGATCGGCGTCCTTCTCGGCACGCTGATTGGTGTCCTGCCCGGCATCGGCGCCACCGCAACCATTGCCATGCTGTTGCCGATCACCTTCCAGATCGGCGATCCGGTTTCCTCCCTCATCATGCTCGCCGGCATCTATTACGGCGCGCAGTATGGCGGTTCGACTACCGCCATCCTCATCAACATGCCCGGCGAATCTTCGTCGGCCGTCACCGCCATCGACGGCTACCAAATGGCCAGGAACGGTCGCGCCGGGGCGGCACTGGCGACCGCGGCGATAGGCTCGTTCTTTGCCGGCACGGTGTCGACCTTCCTCGTCGCCATCTTTGCCCCACCGCTGACGGCGATAGCGCTGAGATTCGGCGCAGCCGAGTATTTTTCGCTGATGATTGTCGGCCTGGTCTCGTCCGTCGCGCTCGCCCACGGCTCGATCGTCAAGGCACTGGCCATGGTCGTGCTCGGCCTGCTGCTCGGACTTGTCGGCACGGATATCTACACCGGCACGCCCCGCTTCACGCTCGGCATCCGCGAATATGCCGACGGGCTGAATTTCGTCGCAGTGGCGGTCGGTGTCTTCGGCGTCGCCGAGATACTGCGCAACCTCGAAAACGAGCATGAGCGTTCCGTGCTGATCCGAAAGATCTCCGGCCTTATGCCGACCCGCGAAGATTTTCGGCGCATGGCGGCCCCCATCGTGCGCGGAACAATCATCGGTTCGGCGCTCGGCATCCTGCCGGGAGGCGGCGCGATCCTTGCCGCCTTTGCCTCCTACACCGTCGAAAAACGTGTCTCGAAAAGTCCGGGGGAATTCGGCAAAGGCGCAATCGAAGGCGTCGCCGGACCGGAATCGGCCAACAATGCCGGCGCACAAACCTCCTTTATCCCGATGCTGACGCTCGGCATTCCGGCCAATCCGGTAATGGCGCTGATGATCGGCGCGATGATCATCCAGGGCATCGTACCCGGCCCCAATGTTGCGATCGAACAGCCTGCACTGTTTTGGGGTATCATCACCTCGATGTGGATCGGCAATCTGATGCTGATCGTCTTGAATCTGCCGCTAATCGGGCTTTGGGTGAAACTGCTTACGATCCCGTATTACGTGCTCTTCCCGATCATCATGGCGTTCTGCTCGATCGGCGTTTACAGCGTCAACACCAACGTCTACGACCTCTATGCAGTCGCACTCTTCGGCTTGCTTGGCTATCTCCTGACCAAGCTGCGCTGCGAACCCGCGCCGCTGCTGCTTGGCTTCGTGCTCGGCCCGCTGCTCGAGGAAAACCTGCGCCGCGCCATGATCCTCTCTCGCGGCGATCCGAGTACCTTCGTGACGAGACCGATCAGCGCCAGCCTGCTCCTCATCGCGCTCGCCGTGCTCGTCATCGTGTTTCTCCCCGCGGTCAGGAAGAAGCGCGAGGAGGTGTTTGTCGAAGAGAGCTCCTGAACGTGGATGGCGCCACATAGGAGGAACTTCAGAGTCACTTGGCTGGCACTGATTCAGTAGCCGCCTCTACTGGCCCGAGCGGCGCGATCTCGACCAGTGGTGCAGGCACGCTGGTCGTCTTTTCCTTGGCCTTGCAGATATCGGCGATGACGCAGGCAGGGCAATCCGGCTTACGCGCCTTGCAGACATAGCGGCCGTGCAGGATCAGCCAATGATGCGCATGTCGCATATATTCGTCCGGAATGATCTTCAGGAATCCTTGCTCGACCTGTTCCGGCGTCTTGCCCGGCGCCAGGCCGAGCCTGTTGCCGATGCGGAAGATGTGCGTGTCGACCGCCATCGTATGCTGGCCGAAGGCGACGTTGAGCACGACATTGGCGGTCTTGCGGCCGACACCCGGCAGCTCGACCAGTTGATCGCGATCATCGGGCACCTTGCCGCCGTGGTCGCGGATCAGGGCTTCCGACAACGCGATGACATTCTTGGCCTTGTTGCGCCACAGCCCGATAGTGCGGATATGGTCGCCGAGCCTGGTCTCGCCCAGCGCCAGCATTTTCTGCGGCGTGTCGGCGATCTTGAACAGCGCCCGCGTCGCCCTGTTGACGCCGGCGTCCGTCGCCTGCGCCGAAAGCACCACCGCCACCAGCAGCGTGAAGGCGTTGATATGTTCGAGTTCGCCTCTCGGGTCCGGCCGCTGAACGGAAAAGCGCCGGAAAATCTCATGCACCTCGGCCGGGCTGTAAAGCGCCCGCGACCTCGCCGGCCGCGGACGCGGCTTGGCGTTCGAGCCGTCGCGGCGGCCGGGCAACAGGTCTTTTTTTAGCGCCGAAGAGTTTTTGGACTTGGGGCTTGTCATTGCTTTCCTATAATATTCTGTAATGAGCGACACAAACGCCTCATTTCAGGCCGACGAGCCATTCTTCCAGGCGCTGCTGATACCGCACCGGTCGCTGGGCAAGACCGGCTTTGTCATCCTGATGGGCGCATTGCTGTTCGGGTGGCTGGTGACCGGAGCGTTTTTCCTGTCGCGCGGCGCCTGGCCGGTGTTCGGCTTCTTCGGCCTCGATGTTATTGCCATCTATATCGCCTTCCGCGCCAATTATCGTGCCGCTCGGGCTCGCGAGGAGGTGTCGGTGTCTCGCACCAGCCTCGATATCCGCAAGACTGCCCCGTCAGGCAAATCGGAAGCACATCGCTTCAATCCGTTCTGGGCACGCTTTTCGATCGCCCGCCACACCGAAATCGGCATCACCAGAATGGCGGTCGAGGCGCAAGGAAAAACAGTCTCGATCGGTGGCTTCCTCAACCCCGACGACCGCGAAAGTTTTGCCACCGCATTTTCGCGCGCTCTGGCGACCGCCAAGGCGCGCTGACGATCAAAACCGAAATCTCAACAGCCTGCCGACCCTCCGAAGAGCCGGAACGTGGCTCCAGAGGCGAAAGACCAGTCCGGCGAACCAGCTCACACGGGCGGCATGTTCGGGTTTGTACGCCATCGTTTCCTCGACCAACCGCAGGCCGGGCACTGACCGTTCCAAGTCGCGCGGATCGTTGATCGCCCAGTGGAGTTCGGCTCCGGTGGCGCGGAACGACCGGTTGAGGCGCACGAGCTTTAGACCCAGGTCGCTGTAGGCATCGCAGATAAATTCGCCGCTGGCCAGATGCGACACAAGCCGCGAAACCAGTCTTGGGCCCTCGTCAGCGGCAAGGTAGGGGGTCAGGCCCTCCGCCACGACCATCGCCGGGCGATCGCCGGGCACTTCATCCAACCAGCCAGGCTCCGTGACGGATGATCCGATCAGGTGGTAATGCTCGCGCATCGGGTAGAGCTTGCGCCTGAGCTCGATGACTTCGGCGTAGTCGACGTCGAACCAGTCGACGCCGGCTGGCGGGTCGATACGGAATATTCGTGTGTCCAGCCCGCAGCCGAGATGCAGTACAATGGCGTTCGGGTTGTTCGCCAGAAAAGCCGAAACCCAGTCGTCCAGCGTCTTGGCCCGGATCGCCAGACCGACGCCGAGATTGTTGTCGACCTTGAGCCGCGAGAAATCGTAGTCGATGCGGCGAACCGCCTCGTCCGCAAAGCGGTCTTTCAGCAGCGAGTTGGGAAGCCGGCTTTCCAGCGCCTTGCCGTAGACGGTGATCAGCAGCGTTTCTTTTTCCTTGGTCAGCTGCATCTTCTCGCCGGCCATGATTGTCCTCCCCATTCAAAGCCAACTCTATCTGGGTACATGCTGCGGGAAAGCAAGTTTCGGGTGGTGATCGGCGCCGCGAAGGACGATATTCGCACTCAAGGAGATACTACCATGAACGCCCAAATGCCTCTCAAAACGACAGCAATCCTTCAGAAAGACATCACGCCTGAAGGCGGCGACTACGAAATCGTCCGTCGTGCCATCGAAAAGATCAGCCTCGACTATCGCGACCAGCCTTCGTTGGAAGTGCTGGCCGAGGAGGTCGGCGAGACGCCGACCGGGCTGCAGAAGCTGTTCACCCGCTGGGCCGGCCTGTCGCCGAAGGCTTTTCTGCAGGCCGTCACCCTCGATCATGCGCGCAAACTGCTGGATTCCGGCATGCCGCTGCTGGAAACTTCGTTCGAACTCGGCATGTCCGGCCCAGGCCGGCTGCACGATCTGTTCGTCACCCATGAAGCGATGTCGCCGGGCGACTACAAGACCCGCGGCGCAGGGCTCACCATCCGCTACGGCTATCATATCTCGCCTTTCGGCATCGCTTTGATCATGGTGACGGACCGCGGCCTTGCCGGCCTCGCCTTCAACGACCCCGGCGGCGAGCGCGCGGCCTTTGCCGACATGTCCAGCCGCTGGCCGAATGCGACCTATGTCGAGGACATGGCGGCGACGGCGCCCTATGCCGCGCGCATCTTCGATCCGACGCTGTGGCGCGCCGACCAGCCGCTGCGCGTCGTCATGATCGGCACCGACTTCCAGGTCCGCGTCTGGGAGGCCTTGCTGCGCATTCCGATGGGCAAGGCCTGCACCTATTCCTCGATCGCCGCGCGCATCGGCGCACCGAGCGCCAGCCGGGCTGTCGGTGCCGCGGTCGGTGCCAATCCGATGTCCTTCGTCGTGCCGTGCCACCGGGCTCTCGGCAAGTCCGGCGCGCTCACCGGCTACCATTGGGGCCTGACGCGCAAACGCGCCATCCTCGGCTGGGAGGCGGGACAAGTCTCTTCTTGAATAGCCAACGAATGGAACGATAGGAGCGAAGGGCCCCGAGGGTGACAAGCAGCGATCTTACGGAGTAGCTTCCCGCGCAATTAGAGTGACATGCGCTAGCGGGAGGCACTTCTTGATCGTCGTCATCGGTTCCATCAATCTCGACCTCATCGCCAGTGTCGACCGCTTGCCCGGTCCCGGCGAAACGGTGCGCGGCTCCGGTTTCGCCACCGCCCCCGGCGGCAAGGGAGCCAACCAGGCGCTGGCCGCCGCCCGCGCCGGCGCCAAGGTGCGCATGGTCGGCGCGGTCGGCAAGGACAGCTTCGCCGGCGAGGCTTTGGCGCTGCTGCGCGACGGCAAGATCGACCTGTCCGGCGTCGGCGAGACCTTTGCCTCGACGGGTACCGCGTTGATCATGGTCGGCGCCGACGGCGAGAACGTGATCGCCGTCGTGGCGGGCGCCAATGATTCGGTCGTGCCGGGTGACCTTTCCAAGGCTTTCCTGAAAAACGGCGATGTCGTGCTGCTGCAGTTGGAGGTCCCGTTGCAAACGGTCGAGACAGCGCTTGACGCGGCAAGGACGGCCAACGCGGTCACCGTGCTCAACACCGCACCTTTCCACGGCGACGCGGCCGGCTTCCTCGGCAAGGCCGACTATCTCGTCGCCAACGAGACCGAGTTCGACCTCTATGGTGAGGCGCTGTCGTTGAGTGGCCGCGACCGCCCGGCACGGATGCGCGACTATGCCTCGAGAACTGGCCGCACCATCGTCGTCACGCTTGGCCCAGACGGCGTTCTCGCCGCGACGCCGGACGATCTCCTGATGGTTCCGGCGCTGAAGATCACTCCGCTCGACACGGTCGGCGCCGGCGACACGTTCTGCGGCTATTTTGCTGCCGGACTGGCGGCAGGCCTGCCGCTCGACCAGGCGCTTGCCCGCGCTGCCGCAGCCGGTTCGCTGGCCTGCCTGAAAGCCGGCGCCCAGCCTGCCATCCCGCTGGCCAGGGATGTCGACGCCGCCATGCCGACATCTGCCGGCTGAAGCGCGATGACAGCCACGCGCCCGACCACCAGGCATGCCGTGCCGCCCGCCGGCGACATCTGCCGCCTGTCCGCCGTGGAACTGGCCGACAGGATCAGGCGCCGGCAGCTTTCGGTGCGCGAAGTGATCGCTGCATTCCTGGACCGGATCGAGGCGGTGAACCCACAGGTCAACGCCATCGTTTCATTGCGTGAGCGTGCCGACATCCTGCGCGAGGCCGACGAGGCAGACGCTCATTTGGCGCGAGGAGCAGATACCGGATCGCTGTTCGGTCTGCCGATCGCGATCAAGGATCTTGCGCTGACAAAAGGCCTGAGAACCACCTTCGGCTCGCCGATCTTCGCCGATTTCGTGCCTGAGGAAGACGACTTCTTGGTCGAGCGTGTTCGGCAGGCCGGCGCCATCATCATCGGCAAGACCAACGTTCCCCAATTCGGGCTCGGCTCCAACACCTACAATACCGTGTTTGGACAGACGCTCAACGCGTTCGACCCAGCGCTGACCGCCGGCGGCTCGAGCGGCGGCGCGGCGGTCGCGCTGGCGCTCGACATGGTTCCCATTGCCGATGGCAGCGACTTCGGCGGTTCGCTGCGCAATCCCGCTGCCTACAACAATGTCTATGGCTTCCGCCCGTCGCAGGGATTGGTACCGGCCGGCCCTGATCTTGATGTGTTTCATGCGCAAATGGGCGTCGAAGGGCCGATGGGGCGTAACGTGCGCGACATCGCCCTGCTGCTCGACGTTCAGGCCGGCTATCATCCTCGCGCGCCGCTGTCGCATGATAAGCCAGGCTCGTTCCTCGAAGGGCTGGAATCGCGGGCGGCCGGCGGGCGCATCGCCTGGCTCGGCGATCTTGACGGTCATCTGCCGATTGAAGCAGGCATTCTACAGCTTTGCGAGGCAGCACTCGGCCGGTTAGCGGATCTATCCTTCGAGGCCGAGCCGCTGATGCCGGAATTCGAGTTCGAAGCGCTGTGGCAGGCCTTTGTAACGCTTCGCCAGGCGAGCAGCGGTTGTGCGCTCAAGGTGCATTACGACGATCCCTTGAAACGCCGCCTTCTCAAGCCGGAGGCCGTGTGGGAAGTGGAACATGCACTGGGCCTCACCGCACCGCAGATCCACGCCGCCACGGTGAGGCGCTCGTCATGGCACAAAACCCTGCTGTCGCTCTTCGATCGATTCGATCTCATCGCGCTGCCGACCGCGCAGGTCTTCCCTTTCGAGGTCTCCACCCACTGGCCAAGGGAAGTGGCCGGGCGTGCCATGGACAGCTATCATCGCTGGATGCAGGTTTCAGCGTTCGCCACGCTCGGCGGCTGCCCGGCGATCAATGTGCCGGTGGGCTTCGACCCCAAGGGCAGGCCGATGGGCATGCAATTGATCGGGCGGCCACGCGCTGACCTCTCGGTGCTGGGGGCGGCTGCCGCCTATGAGGCAACGCTACCATGGCAGGCCGGCGCCTGCTGAAATCAGCTCCGCATTGTCGGCGCCTCGCCGGCTTGCACGCAACTCATCGCCATGCATTGATCGCGACAGCGCGCCGCACGAGCGGCATTCTGCGGAGGGAAAAATGTCGCTGGAACTCTACGCCACCTACGTCGTCGCTTGCATCGTCATCATTCTTGTGCCGGGGCCGACGGTCACGCTGATCATCGCCAACAGCATCCGCCACGGCTCGCGCGCCGGCCTCGCCAATGTCGCCGGCACCCAGGCCGGGCTGGCCATCATCATCGCCATCGTCGGCATCGGGCTGACCTCGCTTATCGCCGGCATGGGCCACTGGTTCGAATGGGTCCGGCTGATCGGCGCCGCCTACCTGATCTGGATGGGCGTGCAGATGTTCCGCTCGAAAGGCAAGCTGAACGCCGACGGATCGGCTAAAAAGCCGCGCGGCGGCTTCTTCCTGCAGGGCCTGCTGGTGGCGATCAGCAATCCGAAGACGCTGGTGTTCTTCGGCGCCTTCTTTCCGCAGTTCATCGCCCCCGAAGGCAATTACGCGTTACAGATCGGCGTCATGGGTCTCACCGCCATGATCTTCGCCGCCGTCTCGGATTCGACCTACGCGTTGGCCGCCGGCCGCGCCGGACGCCTGCTCTCGGCCGGCCGCGTCAAGCTCTTGTCGCGAATCAGCGGCAGCTTCCTGGTGGGCGGCGGCCTGTGGCTGGCGTTTTCCAAGGCGAAGTAACAGCCGCGAGCCGGGACGCAAATAGCAATCTCCTGGAACAGGAAGCCCGATTGAAAGTCAGCCTTCTGTGCACCACATGAATCGACAGTTGGGGGTTCATGCCGGTGCCATGGACTTTTGTGGATGTGAAAAGGCACGCGATCGGCGTGATCCTGATTGTTGCTTTGTTTGCGGCGGTGTTGGCCCTCGATCCGCTCAAGTGGACGAATAACGCCAGCCCGATCCGCTCGGTGGACCCAATCGATGCAGCCGTCAAAAGTGCCCATTGGGGCAAAGGCCGAAGTGTCTACATGCTGGTCCTTGAAGACGGTTCATCTGTTTTCATCGACGACGATCGTCCGCGCCTGATCGGCTCGCACGTCGGCATCGAGCGCGTCACGCGCGACAATGGCTTTGTCTTCTACCGATTTCCAAATTGAACGGCGATCGATCAATGAAGCTGTTTTCGAAGGTAAACGAGTGACAGAGCTCTCTTCGAAGAAATCGCTCTTGAACAAAGCCCTTACGCTATTCAACTCTAAGTGATAGGGCCGACGAATCTTTCTCTTAGAAACCGCCTTCTTCTGCCTCGGGAAGAGTTTCGCGATACAGTCGTTGGCGTCGCTTTCTTTTGCTCATTCGCTCTTGTGGCCGCCGTGGCGATTGTAACAAGACAGAATAGCCCGATCATGGGCACGCAACGCATAGGAGGCATCGTCGAAGATGTTGCGACGATGCCTCTAAATCCGAAAGGTTCCGTCGGCCATGGACTTTATTATAGATATGAAGTCCGTCTCCATGACGGCAACGCACTGGTATTTATCGATGGTGAGGTGGAGACGCCCCACATGATCGGATCGGAAGTCTCGATCGAACAACAGCACCGCAATAACGGCACCAGCACCTACCGCCTGCTCAACGACTGAGCGGCGCTAAAGCCGTCCCAGCCTTTCCAGCAGCAGCGCGAAAAACGCATCATGGTCGATGTCGCGCATCACCACGGCGTTCTTCGGCCGCTTGGTCACTCCCCACCAGTCGATCACCGTCATGCCCATGGTGAGCTCCGAGGCAGTTTCCACGCTGACATTGCAGTTGCGGCCCTTGAACAGCTTCGGCTTCAACAGGTAGGCGATGACGCAAGGATCGTGCAGCGGGCCGCCATCGGTGCCGTATTTCTCCTCGTCGAAGCGTTCGAAGAATTCCAGCATGTCCGCAGTGGCCGTGCCGACCCTGGTGCCGAGCTTCCGGAAAGCCTTCGTGCGCTTGGCGGTGGTCAGCGCCTTGTGGGTAACGTCGAGCGGCATCATCACGATCGGAATGCCGGATTTGAACACGACATCGGCGGCATGCGGGTCGACATAGATGTTGAATTCGGCAGTCGGCGTGACGTTGCCGCCCTCGAAGAAGCCGCCGCCCATCAGCACGATCTCCCTGATGCGCGACGCGATCTTCGGCTCGCGGATCAGCGCCAGCGCAACATTGGTGAGCGGGCCGAGCGCGCAAAGCGTGATCGTGCCGCTCTCCTCCTTTATCAGCGTCTCGACGATGAAATCGACCGCATACTGGTCCTGCAGCTTCATCTTTGGTTCGGGCAGTTGCGGCCCGTTGAGGCCGGTCTTGCCATGCACCTCCTCGGCAGTGACCAGTTCACGCGCCAGCGGCCGGATGGCGCCTGCATAGACCTTGACATCCGGCCGGCCGGCCAACTCGCAGATCTTGCGGGCGTTTTTTTCGGTGAGTTTCAGCGGCACGTTGCCGGCCACCGCGGTGATGCCGACGATCTCCAGCTCGGCGCTGCCGAGCGCCAGCAATATGGCGACGGCATCGTCCTGGCCGGGGTCAGTGTCGATGATGATCCTGCGGGATTGGGGCATTTCAATTCCTTGTTTTGGCAAGTCTTTTTGGGCGGGACGTGTGACGGCTTGAAGTCTGCCGGGCGGCGGACCATATCAAGACCATCGGGAAAAATGCCATCCGGGTTTTTCCAGTTTATGTCGCTCTTGAGAGGACACTGTAACATGAGCCGAATGACGCCTTTTTCCAGCCCGCTTCTCCTCGGTTTCGATTCCATGGAAAAGACACTGGAGCGCTTGGCGAAGTCGGGTGACAGCTATCCTCCCTACAACATCGAGCGCCTCAGCGGTGCCGACGGCAAAACCGAAAGGCTGCGTATCACGCTCGCCGTCGCCGGTTTCGCGGAAAGCGATCTCGATGTCTCCACGGAGGAGAACCAGTTGGTCGTGCGCGGCCGTCAGAACGACGACACCGAGCGCGAATTCCTCCACCGCGGCATCGCCGCGCGCCAGTTCCAGCGCTGTTTCGTGCTGGCTGACGGCATGCGGGTGATTGCGGCGGAATTGAAGAACGGCCTCTTGTCGATCGATCTCGATCGGCCGGAGTCCGAACGGCTGGTACGAAAAATAAACATATCGGTGAAAGACTGAGTTTTGCCGATAGCTCTCATGCGGGATGGCCTTGAGCGGCGTCTCGCGGCAAGGAGGCTTGAAATGACCAGAACTGACGAAAATATCATCATGACCAGCGGCGAATTCGCTCATCTCGGCGAAGGTTCGGTCGCCTATCTCAGGAAAGTGTCGAGCGACGATCTGCGCGGCCGTTTCCCGGGCCTCGGCGAAATCGCGCCCGGGCTGGAACTGTGGGCCCTGTTTGCCGCCAACGGCCAGCCGATCCTGCTTTCGGATGCTCGCGACCGGGCGCTGGCCGGCGCCTTGGAAAACGATCTGACCCCCGTCGCTATCCACTAACAACACGGCGCGCCGATCTGGCTGAAACGGACAGGGCCGCTCACGGCGGCCCTTCAACGCGTCCAATCAACTCAGGCGGCGTGCGAGGCCTGTGTATCCGACAGCAGCGCGTGGATGGCCACGGCATCGCGCGTGCCCCTGATCTTGGCAACCGTGTCGGCATCGCGCAGCACCCGCGCGATGCGCGACAGCGCCTTGAGGTGGTCGGCGCCGGCACCTTCGGGGGCCAAAAGCAGAAACACCAGGTCGACCGGCTGATCGTCGAGGGCCTCGAAATCGACCGGTGTCTCCAGCCGGGCAAAAACTCCAGCGATCCGCTTCACCCCGGCCAGCTTGCCATGCGGAATGGCGATGCCGTTGCCGACGCCGGTCGAACCCAGCCGCTCGCGTTGCAGGATGGTGTCGAACACCTCCCGCTCCGGAATGCCGGAAATTGCCGCCGCCCTTTCAGACAGCAATTGCAGCAGCTGCTTTTTGGAGTTCGCCTTCAACGCCGGCATGATTGCCGGAACGTTGACGAGATCGCTCAGATCCATGCTTGAAATCCCTTGTTCGCCTGCCGTCGCCAGTCCCCACGCTTGCGTGCGGCTGGTTTTTACCCCTGCGCGACCTTGGCCGTAGACGGGTCGATCCAGCCGATATTCCCGTCCGGCCGGCGATAGACGATGTTGAGATGGTCGTTTCCGGCATTGCGGAAGACCAGGACCGGGCTGTCCTTGGTGTCGAGCTCGATCACGGCTGACGCCACCGACATGGTCCGCAGCGTCATGGTCGATTCGGCGACGATGGCCGGCGCGAAATTCTCCGGTATCTCCTCGTCGTCATCGGCAAGCGGGGCCATCACCGTATAGGCGACGTCGGTGAGTTCGCCATTGCTATTGCCTGAATTGTGCGACTTCAGCCGGCGCTTGTAGCGCCTGAGGCGGGTTTCCAGACGGTCCGCCGCGGCATCGAAGGCAAGCGTCGGATCCTGGGCATCGCCGGTCGCCTGCAGCGAAGCACCGGAATCCAGCCGGATCATGCAATCGGCCGTGTAGCGCGACCCCGATTTGACGACTACGATTTGCCCTGAAAAGCCCCGATCGAAATATTTCCCGATCACTTCCCCGACACGGTCGTTGATGCGCGTACGGAACGCATCGCCGATATCCATGTGTTTTCCCGATATGCGCAATGTCATCTGAAAACTGACCTTCCTTGCTCAGGCTTCAAACTGTCCCGAGTTTATACTCGTGGTCCGTGCGCACAAGCTTTGCGGCGTCACTTGCGCCGATTTTAAATCCGAACTTTCCGGTTGATCACAAGCCGCCTTCTTGGCCGTCCGTGGCCTACGTCGTGACGGACCATCTCTCGTGCGGGCATCAGCGAACTCAAATCCACTCGCCAGCCCGTCTCATGCGGGCGGGCTTCTAGCCACTTCGTTGCCGCTTGTCAATGAACGCGAAAGCTGTGGAAATTCTGCCGGAGTTCAACGGCCGGCGCTGGCCAAAGCGCGTTTTTCGCGCCGCCGTTGCACCGAAGAGGGTATGTTCATGCCTTCCCGGTATTTGGCAACCGTGCGCCTGGCAATGTCGACGCCGCTTTCCCGCAGCATGTCCACGATGGCATCGTCGGAAAGCACATCGACGGCTTTCTCCTCGTCGATCAGCTGCTTTATGCGGTCGCGCACCGCTTCCGACGAATGCGCATCGCCGCCACCCGACGAAGCGATCGAGGCGGTAAAGAAATAGCGCAGCTCGAACACGCCGCGCGGCGTCAGCATGTATTTGTTTGCCGTGACCCGGCTGACCGTCGATTCGTGCATGCCGATAGCGTCCGCCACCGTGCGCAGGTTGAGCGGCTTCAGGTGCCGCACGCCGTGGACGAGAAAAGCGTCCTGCTGGCGCACGATCTCGGAGGCGACCTTCAGGATAGTCTTCGCCCGCTGGTCGAGGCTGCGCGTCAGCCAGTTGGCATTCTGCAGGCATTCGGCGAGGAAATCCTTTTCCGCCTGGTTTTTCGCATGCGGCGTGACCTGAGCGAAATAGATGTGATCGACCAGCACGCGCGGTAGCGTCTCGGCGTTGAGCTCGACCGTCCAGCTGCCGTCATTGGCTGCGCGCACCTCGACGTCGGCCACGATCGCATCGCTGGCACCGCGCGAAAACGCCATTCCCGGCCGCGGGTCGAGCGCCCGGATCTCGGCCAGCATGTCGAGCAGATCCTCCTCGTCGACACCGCAAATCCGCTTCAGCGTCTGGAAATCGCGCCGTGCCAGGAGTTCGAGATTGGCGATCAATGCCCTCATCGCCGGATCGAGCCGGTCGCGCACGGCAAGCTGCAGCGACAGGCATTCGGCGAGGTCGCGGGCGAAGATGCCGGCGGGCTCGAATGTCTGGCAAATCGCCAGCGCCATTGCCACCGCCGGGGGGTCCGTGCCGAGGCGGGCCGCGATCTCGGCCATGTCCGCACGCATGTAGCCGGCCTCATCGAGGCCGTCGGCAAGCTCGCTGGCGATCAGGCGCGCGGCCGGATCGGCGAAGGCGAGCGCCACCTGCTCGCCGACATGGTCGCGCAGCGTGATGGCAGCCGCCGCCATATCCGCGACGTCGAAGCCGTCGGAGGAAGAGGCGGAACTATTGCCGGACGCCGATTTCCATTGCGCCGTCAGGTCGGGGCCGAGCCGCTCGCTCGTTCCAGGATCGTCGGGAAACAGGTTTTCCAGCGACGTATCGAGCTTTTCCGAGATCGCCTCGGCGCTCCACGCCGTCTCCGCTTCGAACCAGTCGCCGTCGGCGGCCGGTTCCGATGCGGCGTCGCTCTTCTGCGCCTGGTCGCTGGCGGCGTCGTCCTGCGGTTCGGCGCGTTCCAGCAGGGGATTGCGTTCGATCTCGTCGTCGATGAAGCGTTCCAGCTCGAGGTGGGTGAACTGCAGCAGGCGGATCGACTGCATCAGCTGCGGCGTCATCACCAGCGACTGCGACTGTCGTAGCTGTAGTTTTGCCGCCAACGCCATGGTTCGGTTTCAAACGCCCCGTTTACGCACCCGCACTGCTGGAAAGAATTTTCCAGGCCAGCATAGAAACTGGCCCGGCTTTTGCTTGTCAAGGCGAGGTGCGGAAAAACTCGCCTGCCAGCGCGTTTTTCAGGCAGAAAATCGAAGAAAAAGCTGCCGGACTACGCCGGAAATCCCGTTCGAACCGGAATTTCGCATTTAGAGCGTAAATCCCTCGCCAAGATAAAGCCGCCGCACATCGGCATTTGCGACGATTTCGTCGGCTCGGCCATGGGTCAGCACCTGACCGGCATGGATGATGTAGGCGCGGTCGATCAGGCCAAGGGTCTCACGCACATTGTGGTCGGTGATCAGCACGCCGATGCCACGTGCCGTCAAGTGGCGCACGAGCTGCTGGATGTCGGCGACGGCGATCGGGTCGATGCCGGCGAACGGTTCGTCGAGCAGCATGTAGGCGGGGCGGGTTGCCAACGCACGGGCAATTTCGAGGCGCCGCCGCTCACCGCCGGAGAGCGACAGCGATGGAGCCTTGCGCAGATGGCTGATGTGGAATTCCTCGAGCAATTCGTCGAGCAGGCGCTCACGCTCCTTGCGGCTCTTTTCGACCACTTCGAGCACGGCCCGGATGTTTTGCTCGACGTTCAGGCCGCGAAAAATCGACGCTTCCTGCGGCAGATAGCCGATGCCGAGACGGGCGCGGCGATACATCGGCATCGACGTGACGTCGAAGCCGTCGATTTCGATGGTGCCTTCGTCGACCGGCACCAGCCCGGTCACCATGTAGAAACAGGTGGTCTTGCCGGCGCCATTGGGGCCGAGCAGCCCAACCGCCTCGCCGGCGCGCACGCCCAGCGTCACGCCGCTGACGACTTTGCGGCCCTTGTAGCTTTTGGTCAGCCCCTTGGCGATCAAGGTTCCCTTGAACTTTGCCGCTTCGACGGTGACCCTGGCCGGTGCCGCAAGTTTGCTGGCGGCGCGCCCTGGAAGACGCGCCAGCAGCGACGATATGCCGGTCATCAGGGTTTCGCTGCTCCAGACTTCGCCTGCGGCGTGATCGACATCATGACGCGGCCGCCGCAGGCGTCGACCTGGGCAAGGCCGCTCTTCATCTGCACGGTAAGCTTGCAGCCGACAAGCACGTTGTCGCCTTGCGAGAGCACGACCTTGCTGCCCGAAAGCACCAGCACCTCGGTCTTCATGTCGAAGGTGCCGCGGTCGCCGGTGGCAACCTGATTGTCCGATTTGATGTAGACCTTATCGTCGACCACGAGATGGTCGATGTTGGCGGATCCGGTCATCGCCGCGGCACCCGCCGGCTCGGCGCCTTTGGCGGCGGCTGCATCCCTGACGTAATAGACCGTCATTTTGCCGGCCTTGAGTACGGTTGGACCCTGGACGACGTTGACGTTGCCGGTGAAGACGGCGACGCTTTCCGCTTGGCGCACCTCGAGCTTGTCGCTTTCGATCTGGATCGGCTTGTCGCCCGACAGCCTGAGGCCGGACATTTGGCTGGTGGCGCTGGACTGCGCCAGCGACGAAGCCGTCCCCAGGGTGAGCCCCAATGGCAGCCCGAGGGTCAGCAACGCCGAAACCGCGGCGAGGCGCCGTGCCGAACTACTGAACCGCATTGGTCTCTCCGCTCTTTGCCTCTGCCGCCTTCAAACTGGCGGGATCGATGTCGACGCGCACCTTGTTCTCGAAAACCAGGACCTTGCCATTGTCCTGGACCGACATCGAATCCGCCCTGATCCGCGACCCGCCGCGGCTGACATCGACGGGTTCGCTTGTCTTCATAGTGCCTTCGCCCATGTCGAGATAGACTGATTTGAATTTTGCCACCACGCCATCCGTGGTCGATACCGTCACGTCGCTGGTCAGGCTGAACGTGTTGCCGTCGCGATCATAGGTGCCGCGCGCGGCATCGATGGCGGCCGTGTTGTCGGCCGCAATCGGCAGCCTGGCCTTGATGCCTTCCAGATCGATGATGCCTTGTTTGCTGACGTCCTGTATGGCGCGCAGGGCCGTCATCGAATAGGGCAGGTTCTGCTTGGTGAAGCCGTTGAGCTTGGGATTGGCCATCACCAGCTTGCCATTGGCAAAGGAGCCGCCGTCGGCCTGCACCTCGATTGCAGCGGGAGCCATGAGATAGGAATAGACCGGAAACGCGACCGCGATCAGGGCGGCGACCAGCGGCACGGCCAGCTTGAGGATCCGCACCCGGCGCGAATGACGCTGCGCGATGTCAAAGGCGTCGACCCGCGCCCGGCCTGCGGCCTTGGGAGCCAACTCCGTCTCGGTGTTGGTCGGTTCGATTGGTCCCGCTAACATGACTGCTTCTTCTAAACCCCTGCCCGCCAGGCCGCCCTATAGGTGGGGTGCCGGCACCCTCAAGCAAGCACAAGCCGAGGAAAACCGCAAAAATATGACAGCCGCCCCTATACAACGAAAATGGCCCCAGCGCAGCCTGAACCTCATACCAGATATGGGCGCACAGTGTTAGAGCCTGTGGAACGCGACAGATTGAAGCTTGCCCGAACGCCGAAGACGGCTTTGGCGAAGGCCGTCAGGAAACGGTAGCCGGGCGCGAATGGTTGCTTTAAAAGCATCTGCTCCCACCGACTACGAGGCTGACCATGGCATTGAGAGCCGACGACCTGATCGACCGCCGCCGCTTGCGCCGCAAGCTGACATTCTGGCGTGTTGCGGCGATTCTTGTCGCCGCAGCCGGGCTGATCGCCTTTTCCGCGTGGATTTATGGTGACGAATTCACCGGCGCGGCTGTCGACCACATCGCTAAGGTCAAGATCGAAGGTACCATCACCGAAGACGAAGAACTGATCAAGCGGCTGGAAGCCATCCGTCAGTCGCCGCGCGTCAAGGCTGTGATCCTGTCGATCGATTCACCCGGCGGCACCACCGTCGGTGGCGAGTCGATCTACGAGGCAGTGCGCAAGCTCGCCGCCGACAAGCCGGTGGTGGCCGAGGTCGGCACGCTCGCGGCGTCGGCGGGTTACATGATAGCCACCGCGGCCGACCATATTGTCGCACGCAAATCCTCGATCGTCGGCTCGATCGGCGTTCTGATCCAGTACCCGGACGTCAGCGGCCTCATGGACAAGCTCGGCGTCAAGCTGGAGGAGGTGAAATCCTCGCCCTTGAAGGCCTCGCCTTCCCCCTTCAAGCCGACCAATGACGATGAACGCGCCATGGTCCGCAAACTCATTCTCGACAGCTACGACTGGTTCGTCGGCATCGTCGCCGAGCGCCGCAACATGACCAAGCCGGAGGCGCTGGCGCTCGCGGACGGGTCGATCTTCACCGGCCGGCAGGCGGTCACCAACAGATTGATCGACGCGGTCGGCGGCGAGGCCGAAGCGATCGACTGGCTTGCAGGCAAGGGTGTCGATGCCAAGCTCAAGGTGGTGGAATGGAAGGACACGGAAAAACGCGGTGGTTTCCTGTTCTCCAAGGCGATGGCGCAGACCGTCGGCGCTGCGCTTGGCCTGCCTGGCCATGGCGGCGACGTCCTTCACGAAATTGGAGCGGACCGCTTGTTTCTTGACGGTCTCGTTTCCGTCTGGCACCCTTGAGGAGCCGCTTGGGAGTGAAAAAGCAAATAAAATCATTCTGATAATTTCGGCGGCACTGCTTTCACGGGGAGCCTTTTCATGATCAAATCCGAACTTGTGCAGATCATCGCCACGCGCAATCCGCATCTTTTCCTGCGCGATGTCGAAAACATTGTCGGCGCCATCTTCGATGAAATCACCGACGCGCTTGCCGAGGGCAACCGGGTCGAGTTGCGCGGCTTCGGCGCGTTTTCGGTGAAAAACCGCCCTGCCCGCACCGGCCGCAATCCGCGCACCGGCGAATCCGTAGAGGTCGAGGAGAAATGGGTGCCGTTCTTCAAGACCGGCAAGGAATTGCGTGAAAGGCTGAACGGAGGCAAATAGGCGCGGCGCCCGCCGACCCGTTGCTGCCTTTTCTTCCGAACGGAAAAACATGTTCAATCGCTTCATCCTCATCGTGGTTTTCGTGCCGCTGGCCGTCATCCTGATTGCGCTGGCCGTCGCCAACCGCGAACCGGTGGCCTTCACGCTCGATCCGTTCAATCCCGGCAATCCGGCGCTGACGCTGACCGTGCCGCTGTTCATTTTCCTGTTCCTGGCGCTGGCCATCGGCATGATCGTCGGCAGCCTGGCGACCTGGATCAAGCAGGGCCGCTACCGCAAGCTGGCGCGCCAGCGCGCCGCCGAGGCCGAGAACCTGCGTCTGGCAGTCAGCCGCGCGCCCACAGCGGCGCAGGGCCCGGCCTTGCCGAAGCCGATGAACTGAGCCGCGGCTCGGGCAGGAAGCGCAACCGGCCTATTTCTCCACGGAGCCATCATGCTGACCATTTCCGCCGCCGAGGTCGACCGCGCGCTGACCTTTCCCGGGCTGGTCGAGACATTGCGCGCCGCTTTTCGCGACGGCGCCGTGCAGCCGGTCAGGCATCATCACACGGTCGAGCGGCCCGACGGTGCCGCCTCGACGCTGCTTCTGATGCCGGCCTGGACCGACTTCAACGCCGGCACCTCGGCCGATGGCCATATCGGCGTCAAGATCGTCACCGTGTCGCCCGACAACAACGCCGTCGGCAAGCCTGCGGTGATGGGCCTCTACCTGTTGCTGGACGGCGCCACCGGCGAGCCTCAGGCCTTGATCGATGGCCAGCGGCTGACGCAGTGGCGCACCGCCTGCGCCTCGGCACTGGCCGCGTCCTATCTGGCCCGCGAAGACGCATCACGGCTGCTGGTGGTCGGCGCCGGCGCGCTGTCGCCATTCCTTGCAAAGGCGCATTCGGCGGTGCGGCCGATCAAGAACATCCGCATCTGGAACCGCACGCCGGCCAATGCCGAAAAGGTCGCGGCAAAATTGCGTGCCGAGGGTTTTGCGGCCGACGCCGCAGGCGATCTCGACGTCGAACTCGGCCAGGCCGATATCGTGTCATCGGCGACCATCACCACCGCGCCACTGATCAAAGGGGTACTCTTGAAACCGGGAACCCATGTCGATCTGGTTGGCGGCTTCACGCCGGCGATGCGCGAAAGCGACGACGACGCGATTGCACGCGCCCGCGTCTATGTCGACACCCGCGCCGGCGCCACCAAGGAAGCCGGCGACATCGTCCA
The DNA here is from genome assembly GCF_040318975.1 of Mesorhizobium sp. M0983. Taxonomy (NCBI): domain Bacteria; kingdom Pseudomonadati; phylum Pseudomonadota; class Alphaproteobacteria; order Hyphomicrobiales; family Phyllobacteriaceae; genus Mesorhizobium; species Mesorhizobium sp. M0983. The sequence continues at coordinate 45,956 of NZ_JAMYNH010000014.1, forward strand.
GCCGCTGGCCTCCGGCGTGCTGAAGCCGCAAGCCATCGTCGCCGACCTCTATGAACTGGCACGCGGCCAGAAAAAAGGCCGGCAGGGCAATGACGAGATCACGCTGTTCAAGTCGGTCGGCGCGGCCCTCGAGGACCTGGCCGCCGGCATTGCCGTGTATCGCGCAAGCGTAGGGCAGTAGGGCAGTAGGGCAGTAGGGCAGTAGGGCAGTAGGAAACCGTGCTAATCGTGCGGCGCCGCGCCTAGTGCTACTTTGCTCTCGCCTACTGCCCTACTGCCCTACTGCCTTACTCCTTTTGCCAATAAACCCGTAGCCGGTGGTTGTCCGGATCGAGCGCGACGAAGGTGCGGCCGAAATCCATGTCGGTCGGGCTCTGCAGGATGGTCAGCCCACGGTCGGCCCACTCGGCATGGGTGGTGTCGACAGCGCCAGGCGTATCCAACGCAAAGACGACCTCGGCGCCACCGCCTGCGGCCGCCGCGGCCGGCTCTACGGTATGACGCGACCAGAGGCCGAGTTTGAAGCCGTTGTCGAGCACGAACAACACGAAGGTCGGCGAGGTGTCGACCGGCTCGCGTCCGAGCAGCGCGCTGTAGAAGGCGCCGCTTTGCTCAGGCTTGTCGACATAGAGGATGACGAAATTGGGCGGTGTCATGAATTGCTCTCCAGATGGTTTCGACTGGAGCAGCATAGCGTGCACCACTGCCAGATTCTGGCAGCAGTCTTAACTGAGCGGCAGCCTTAGCTTGGCTTGTCGAGCGTCGCCCGCCATTCTTTGAGCAGCACCTGGCGACGGCGCGGATAACGCGTCTCGGTGGCGTTGAGGCCGGATATCCGATCGGCGCGAAAGTGCCTGAAATCCTGGCGCATCTCGCACCACGCCGCGACGACGCGCACCTTGTCGAAGAAGCCGAGTGCAAACGGCCAGACGGTGCGCTCGGAGGCAGCGCCGCCGGCATCGCGATAGACAAAGCTCAACTTGTGCTCCTCGCGGATGGCTTGCCGCACCACGCCGAGATCGATGCCTTCGGTGACCTCGGTGCGCGACCCGACCAGCAGCGTCGAGGCATCGAGCTCTTCGCGCAAATCGTCCGGCAGCACGGCGGCGATCTTGGCCAGCGCGTCGGTGGCGGCGTTGGCAAGCCGCCAGTCCGGCTGCTTGGCCACCCAGCGCGAACCGAGCACGATCGCCTCGATCTCCTCGTCGGTGAACATCAAGGGCGGCAGCATGAAGCCTGGCCTGAGCACGTAACCCAGCCCCGCCTCGCCCTCGATCGGTGCGCCCTGCCCCTGCAACGTGGCGATATCGCGATAGAGCGTGCGGATCGACACACCCATTTCGCCGGCAAGGCTGCGGCCGCTGACTGGCCGGCGATGCCGGCGCAGGATCTGGATCAAGTCGAGCAGGCGTTCGGCGCGGGACATGGATCGCAACCCGGTTTGGATGGATGCCCAATTTGGATGGACGATAGTGCGCCTGCGCTTTCGGCGGCAAGCAGGATGATCGCCGACCGGAACGTATGCGGCCTGACGCCGTTGTCTGGCCATTATGGATATACGCGGTCTTCTGTTGTTCTGGTCTGTTTTGACCGCCACCGTTGCTGCCCTAAGCCTCGGACCATCCTTCGCCCACGTACTGGAATCGGTGCCGCGGCTGACCAGATGGCCGCCTTCGCTCTGGCGAGAAACCACGGTCTTCAATGCTCAGTTCCAGTTCTTTTTGACTGTCGGCGCACCGCTGGACGTGGCGGCCGTCGCCTGTCCGGGGCTCCTCGCATGGATGCTGCGCGGCGACCGCCCGGCATTCTGGTGGGTGTTGGCCGCCACCATGCTTTATCTGATGGCGCTTGTCGCGTGGGTTGCGCTCGTCAAACCGGCAAACGATGTCCTGGCCACCTGGGTGCCTGGACCGATCCCGGGCAATTTCGAAGCTATCCGGAGCCGCTGGGAAGCCGGCCATATGGTCGTCACCGGCTTCAAGGCCGTCGGTTTCATCGCGCTCGCAGTCGGGCTGCTGTCGATCAGGCGTGGCTGATCCGTTCGCAAACGCCTGCAGCCCTTTTGTTGCGCCGGTCAATTCGCTGTGGCAGAAGCGGCGCAGCCGCCGTCCGGAGATGCGCCTTCTTGAAACCTTTTCGCGACAAACGCCGCGACAGCCGCCCGCCCGCGAAAAAAGGCGGGATAGAGCAGCCGCGGCGGCGCGACCCCAATCCAACCGCTGGTCCGGAGACGAAACCGCAGGACCGGTCCGAGCAGAAAGCAGCGCCGCGCCCACTTTCGCGCCGCGATGGCGCGCTGCCTGCCGAACATCTGCCGCTGATCCTCGAAGTCGGCGCCAATCAGGATTACGCGCTGCTCGACAGCGGCGCCGGAGAAAAGCTCGAGCAATACGGCCCCTACCGCATCGTTCGGCCGGAGGGCCAGGCGATCTGGCAAAAGGCATTGCCGGCCAGGGACTGGGAACGCGCCGATGCCATTTTCACCGGCGATACCGACGAGGAAGGCATCGGCCGCTGGCGCTTTCCGAAGACGCCGCTCGGCGAGACCTGGCCGATGAAGCATGACGGCATCGACTATCTCGGCCGCTTCACTTCGTTTCGCCATGTCGGTGTCTTTCCCGAGCAGGCCTCGCACTGGGACCACATGGCCGGGCTGATTGCGGCGGCAAAACGGCCGGTGAAGGTGCTGAACCTGTTCGGTTATACCGGTCTTGCCTCGCTGGTGGCGGCGCGTGCCGGCGCCGAGGTCACCCATGTCGATGCTTCCAAGAAGGCGATCGGCTGGGCGCGCGAAAACCAGGAGATGGCGGGCCTGTCGCAAAGGCCGATCCGCTGGATCCTCGACGATGCCGTGAAATTCGCCGAGCGCGAGGAGCGCCGCGGCAGCCGCTACGACATCATCCTGTTCGACCCGCCCGCCTATGGCCGCGGACCGAAGGGCGAGGTCTGGCATCTGTTCGAAGATTTGCCGGCGCTGACCGACATCTGCCGTGCGATCCTGACGCCGAAGCCGCTCGCTGTGGTGCTGACCGCCTATTCGATCCGCGCCTCTTTCTTCGCCATCCACGCCTTGATGCGCGACACCTTCGCCGGCATGGGCGGCACGGTCGAATCCGGCGAATTGATCATCCGCGAGAAATCCGCCGGCCGGGCGCTTTCGACCTCGCTGTTCTCGCGCTGGGTGGCCTGAATGAGTGCGTACGAACGGCACGCGGGCGCGCCAGGGCAGGTGAAGGAAGTCACCAGCCTCGCCAATCCGCTGGTCAAGGACATCAAGGCGCTCGCGCAGAAGAAATTCCGCGACCAGCAGAATGCCTTCATGGCCGAAGGCCTGAAGCTGGTCATCGACGCGCTCGATCTCGGCTGGTCTATCAGGACATTGGTTTTCGCCAAGGCCGGACGTGGCAATGCGGCGGTTGAAAAAGTTGCGGCGCGCACGGTTGCCGCCGGCGGCACCGTACTTGAAGTTTCGGAAAACGTGCTGGTCGCCATCACCCGCCGCGACAATCCGCAAATGGTCGTCGGCGTGTTCTCGCAGAAATTGCTGCCGCTGAAGGACATTCGCGCCCATGATGGCGACGTCTGGGTGGTGCTCGACCGCGTCCGCGACCCCGGCAACCTCGGCACCGTCATCCGCACGGTCGACGCCGTCGGCGCCAAAGGCGTCATCCTGGTCGGCGAGACCACCGATCCCTTTTCGGTCGAGACGGTACGCGCCACCATGGGCTCGATCTTCGCCGTGCCGGTCGCCAAGGCGTCGGCCGAGGCTTTTCTCGCCTGGCGAAAGAGCTTTCCCGGCCTCGTCGCCGGCACCCATCTTAAGGGTGCGGTCGATTACCGCTCGGTCGATTTTTCAAAAGGCCCGGTGCTTTTGATGATGGGCAACGAGCAGCAAGGCCTGCCTGACGAGCTTGCCGCAAGCTGCGACAAGCTGCTGCGGATACCGCAGGCAGGCCGCGCCGATTCGCTCAACCTTGCGGTGGCCACCGGCGTCATGCTGTTCGAGATCCGGCGCGGCGCGCTGAAGCTCGGCCCGGAGGATGCCCGATCGTGACATCCCAAACCGTGAAACTGCAAACCATGAAGTCCTGGAGCCCCTACGCTTTTCTGGTTGTCGCCGCGATAGCGCTCGACCAGTGGCTGAAATATCTGGTCGAGACCGGCCTTGCCTTCCAGGAAAGGCTCGATCTCCTGCCGTTCCTGGCGCTGTACCGCACCTACAACACCGGCATCGCGTTTTCGCTGTTTTCGTCCTTCGGCGACACCGGCCTGGTGGTCGTCGCGGTTCTGGTGGTCGCTTTCGTTCTCTATCTTGCGGCCCGCACGCCGCCCGGCCACCTGCTTGCCCGCGTCGGCTTCGCGCTGATCGTCGGCGGCGCGCTCGGCAATCTGATCGACCGCGCTGCCTATGGCCATGTCATCGACTATATTCTGTTTCACACGCCGGTCTGGTCCTTCGCGATCTTCAACCTCGCCGATGCCTTCATTTCGGTCGGTGCCGTGCTGGTCGTCTTCGATGAGCTCATTGGCTGGTGGCGCGGAACATCGAGCGATTGACCTCACTCGCCCGGCACCGCACATTTCTTATTTGCAAGCCCGAGGAGAAAAAATGCCCGAAGCCTTCAAAGCCATCCTCGTTTCGCGCGACGCCGAGAAAAACCAGTCGGTCGCGGTGACCGAGCTCACCGAGGCAGACCTGATGGAAGGCGACGTCACCGTCGCGGTGGAGGCGACGACGGTGAACTACAAGGACGGCCTTGCAATCACCGGCAAGGCGCCGGTGATCCGCCGCTGGCCGCTGGTGCCGGGCGTCGATTTCGCCGGCACCGTCATCTCGTCTTCCAATCCCGACTGGCGCGAGGGTGACAAGGTCATATTGAACGGCTGGGGCGTCGGCGAGACGCATTTCGGCGCCTTTGCCGGACGCGCCCGCGTCAAGGGCGACTGGCTGGTACCGCTGCCGGACGGCATGAGCCCGCATGATGCGATGGCGGTCGGCACCGCCGGCTACACCGCCATGCTTTGCGTCATCGCGCTGGAGCGCCACGGCATCGTGCCCGACCGCGGCCCTGTGGTGGTGACGGGCGCTGCCGGTGGCGTCGGGTCGGTCGCGGTCTCGATCCTGTCCAGCCTCGGCTATCACGTCATCGCCTCGACCGGCCGCAGTGCCGAAAGCCCCTATCTGACCGACCTCGGTGCCGCGGAAGTGATTTCACGCGACGAGCTTGCGCAGCCTGCAAAACCGCTAGCCAAGGAACGCTGGGCCGGCGGCATCGACGCTGTCGGCAGGCACACGCTGGCCAACGTCCTGTCGATGACCTCCTATGGCGGCGCCGTTGCCGCTTGCGGCCTCGCCGGCGGCATGGACCTGCCGGCAAGCGTCGCCCCGTTCATCCTGCGCGGCGTCTCGCTGCTCGGCATCGATTCGGTGATGGCGCCCAAGGCGGTCCGCATCGAGGCCTGGCGCCGCATCGGCACCGATCTCGATCACGCAAAGCTTGCCAGCCTGTCGACGAGCATCGGCTTCGACGGCATCATCGGCGCCGCGCATGACATCGTCGAGGGCAAGATCCGCGGCCGCGTGGTGGTGGACATGTGAGGCTCCAAAGGGAAAAAAAGAGCGCGACCGCTAAAATTCGAACGATCAACCACAACCTTCAATAAGCTCTGTCTGGCAGGAATTCCGTATGATTGCGGAACCCGGCATCAGAGAGGCGGAACCAGCCGAACGGGCCGACCGGGCGGCCCCCGAGGCGTCAGGGCGGCAGCTTGTCGCCGCGCCGCCGCTGGCGCCGGAATTGCCGGACGCCAACCGCCACGGCCTGCCCTTCCTGACTCTCGTCGCCATCGTCGTGCTGGCAGGCCTGTCGCATCTGACCGGAGCGCCGATCTTCATCACCATTGGCCTTTTGGCGACAGCCATCGCCGGGCTCGCCATGCATCTGCGCAACAGGCGCACCCAGCGTCGCGCGGTGGCCCTGCTCGATGCCACGACCGCCCGCAGTCGCGCCGAGATCGAGACGCTGGCCGACCGCATGTGGGAGATGCAGGAGAGCGAGGAGCGCTTTCGCGGTCTGATCGATGCACTCGGCGATCTCGTCGTCCACCGCGACCGCGACGGCCATATCGTCTACGCCAACAAGGTTTTCGCCGACCTTGTCGAAACCGACCAGCGCGACCTCGCCGGCAAGACCCTGGCGGAACTAGGCATCGATGTCGGCATCGTTCCCGACGCCGCCTTTTCCGACCATGAATGCCTGAGTTCCACTGATGTCGCCATTCGCACGCCGGACGGCCCACGCTGGTTCTCTTGGATCGAGCTGTCGGTGCGCGACAAGGACAGCGGCGCCGTTTCGCATCGCGCCATCGCCCGTGACATCACCGCCCGCAAACGCGCCGAATCCTCGCTGATCACCGCCCGCGAACGGGCCGAATATGCGAGCCAGGCCAAATCGCGCTTCCTCGCCACCGTCAGCCACGAGATACGCACGCCGATGAACGGCATCATGGGCATGGCCCGGCTTCTCGCCGACACCAGCCTTTCGCCCGAGCAGCGGACCTATGTCGGCGCCATCTCGACCTCGGCCAGCGCGCTGCTGGCGCTGATCGAGGACCTGCTCGACTATTCCAAGATCGAGGCCGGCCGCTTCGATCCCGAACCGCAACCGATGTCGGTGCGCGAGATCGCCGACAATGTCATCGAGCTTTTGGCGGCGCGGGCTTTTGCCAAGGATATCGGCCTCGGCTGCCATGTCGAACCCGACGTGCCGCAGCTGATCACCGCCGACCCCGGCAGGGTCAGGCAGGTGCTGCTCAACCTTATCGGCAATGCCGTCAAGTTCACCGACAGCGGCGGCGTCCTGGCAAGCATCGGCCGCGTCCGCACCGAAACCACCAACCGCATCCGCTTCACCATCACCGACACCGGCCCCGGTCTGCGCGAGGAGGACATGGAGCGCATCTTCGAGGACTTCGAACAGGCTGACGGCACCTCGACCCGTACGCATGGTGGTGCCGGCCTCGGTCTCGCGATTTCCAAGCGCCTGGTGACGGCGATGGGCGGCACTATCTCGGTGTCGAGCCGGCTTGGCCAGGGATCCGAATTCGTCTTCGAGATTCCCGCTATTTCCGCCGTCGAGGCGCTGCAGATCCGCCAGAACGCGCTGTTGGGCCGGCATGCGGTAATCGTGTCGAAGAACCTGGTCGAGGCCGAAGCCATCGCCCGCACCATTCGCGCCAATGGCGGAACGGTCGATCTGGCCGCCGCCGCCGCCCAGGCCGCCCCTTTCGCCGAGGGCTGCAACGTGCTTCTGGTCGATGCTGCCATGGAGCAAAGCGACGGCAGGCTGCTCAGGCGCCTGCGCCAGAGCGGATTTGTCGATTGCGAGGCGGTGACGCTGATCGCGCCGACCGACCGCGGCATGCTTGGCGAGTTCCGTGCCAACGGTTACGCCACCTTCCTGGCGAGGCCGGTGCGCGGCGAGACATTGCTGCGCGTGCTTTTGACCAGCCACGCACCGGTCATCGCCGAGCCGCAACCGCAAAAGCGCGGCGCGCAGGCTGGGCACGCCATTGGCGGCCGCCAGCAGGGCCTGTCGGTGCTGATCGCCGAGGACAACGACATCAACGCCATGCTGGCCCGCGCCACCCTCCTGAAGGCCGGGCATCGGGTGAAAGTGGTCGGCAACGGCAAGGCCGCGGTCGAGGCGGTCATCAGCACCGGCCATAAGCACCGCTACGACGTGGTGCTGATGGACCTGCATATGCCTGTCATGGACGGGCTGGACGCCATCGCCGCCATCCGCCGCCATGAGGAGGAGACCGCGGTTCCGCCGGTGCCGATCATGGTGCTGTCGGCCGACAGCCAGGAAAAGACCCGCCACGCCGTGCTCGCCCACGGTGCGAGCGGCTTCGTCACCAAGCCGCTCGACCCTGATGCCCTGGTTCATGCGGTTGAAGGGCAAGTGGCCGCTTGAGGCACAACATAGACGGTCGATAGATTACCCAGCCGACGAAGTATTGCCCGCAGAGCCGTATCACGGTACTGTCACAATCCTGTTGCACCTACACCGTATCCCCGTGCCAAGAGGGATGGCTCGAAGGAGAATCACTCGTGCATACAGTCATGCCGGAATGTGATGCTCGGCCGAACGCCAGCGGGCCTTTGCTCGTCGGCCGGAACGCCGATGCCGTCATAAAAGGCGCATCGCTCGGCCGCATCGGCAATCTCGAAGTGCGGCTCGCCCGCAACGAGGCCGAGATCGCCGCCGCGCAGGAAGTGCGCTACCGGGTGTTCTACGACGAGCTTGGTGCCAGGAAGGACCTGTTCCAGATGCAGGACCGCCGCGATGCCGACCGCTTCGATCCCCTCTGCGACCATCTGCTGGTCTTCGATACTTCGCTTTCCGGTCCCGAGCATCGCCGCATCGTCGGCACCTACCGCCTGCTGCGGCAGGAGATTGCCGCGGCGGCGGGCGGCTTCTATTCCGAAGGCGAATTCGAGTTGACCAAGCTGATCGCGCGACATCCCGGCCAGCGCTTCCTCGAGCTCGGCCGCTCCTGCGTTCTGCCGGAATACCGCTCCAAGCGCACCATCGAGGCGCTGTGGCAAGGCATCTGGGCCTATATCAATCATTACGGCATTGGCGTGATGACCGGCTGCGCGTCGTTCCACGGCACCGTGCCGGCGGCACATGCAGAGGCGCTGACCTATCTTGCCCACCACTGCCGGACGAATTCATCGTGGGACGTGCGTGCCGTCGCCGGGCGCTATTGTTCGATGGATCTGATGCCGATCGAAGCCGTTAACACCAAGGCGGCGATCGCCGCGATGCCGCCGCTGGTCAAGGGCTATCTGCGCGTCGGCGCGCGCATCGGCGACGGCTGCGTCATCGACCGTGAATTCTCGACGGTCGACGTGTTCGTGGTGATGCCGGTCAAGGAGATCGGTGCCCGCTACGTCAATTATTATGGCGGGGAAGCGCAGCGGTTTGCAGCCTGACACCTTAAATCAGGGAATATCTTCCGGACGCCGGCCAGGCTTGCTTTTGTAGGACGGAAAGGCCCAGCCGAATTTCAGCGCGCCGCCGCGTACGCAGAAAGCCGCCATGAAACCTGCCAGGCCCGACGCAAGCGGCGGCAGTCCGGCGAAATCGCCAAGTGTGTAGAGGCCGGCGCCGGCAAGCGCTGCGGTAACGTAGATTTCCGGTCTCAGGAGCACCGAAGGCTCGCCTGTCAACAGATCGCGCAGAATGCCGCCAAGGGTTGCGGTGAGCATGCCGGTGACGATCGAAACTGCAGGTGACCCGGTGATCGTCAGCCCCTTGGCCGCGCCAATCACCGAAAATGCGGCAAGACCTATGGCGTCGAGCCAGAGCAGCAATTTGTAGCGCGACTCGAAACGATGTGCGCTGAAGAAGACGACGACCGCCACCGCCGCACAGATTAGCACATAGTCGCGGTTTCCCACCCAGAACACGGGCACGTTGAGGATGACGTCGCGAAACGTTCCGCCCCCGATGCCGGCAACGCTAGCCAGAAACAGGTAACCGATAATGTCGAGCTGTTTGCGCGAGGCGGCCAGCGCACCGGTCGCCGCGAAGACGGCGACGCCGGCATAGTCGAGAAGCTCGATCGGGTTCATGGAGGGAATAATGAAATACCGAGTGGGGAATAGCGAGTGGCTCCTGCGAATCTGGATTGACTCCAGATAAATTAAATGATTGAATTGTTCATTCAATTATTTGGGTGGACGTCTATGTCCCCTCGCCGCTACAGCATGGCTTCCCGGACTGCCGCCTTCGCCAAGACGAGGCAGCGCATTCTCGACGCGACAATCAAGCTGCACACCCAGAACGGCATCTTTGGCACGACTTGGAAGGATATCGCTACGGAAGCCGATGTCGCCGTTGGCACCGTCTACAAGCATTTTCCTACTCTGGATGACCTGGTGCCGGCGTGCGGCGAATTGCTGATGGAGCGCCTGCGTCCTCCGTCGCCCGAAGCAGTGACGGAGATAATCGGCGACGCGACCGATCCTGAAGAACGGCTCCGCCGGGTCGCCAACGAGCTGTTCGCCTTCTACCAACGTGGCGGACGGCATCTCGAAAGCGACCTGCGCGAGCGCGAGCTTCCGGCCATGCGGGAATGGGAGGAATACCTGCGACACATGGTGGCCGGATTCGTGCGTGAGGCACTGGCGCACGACGGTCCGGGCGATGATGTCGTGCAGGCAATCAGCTTTCTATTCGACTTTCCGACGTTCAACGCCATGCGGATACGCGGCATGACGGTGGACCTCGCCGTCGAAACGGCAACGACAATGGCGCTCTGCTGGCTCAAAGGCAGAGGCCGGACGAGCACGTCTTGAGCGAACAGAATGCGGGAGGCGAAACAAAGGTCAGATGGCAAAGGGAGGAAGTCATGGACACGAATGTCGTTGAAATCACTGAATTTGCATTGAAGCCCGGATTCACCGAGCAGATGTTCCTGCAGACTAGGGATCAAGTGAATGACGAGGTGCGAAAGCTCAAGGGTTTCCTCAACCGTCGCCTGCTCAAATCCGCAGGCGGCTGGACGGAGATATTCGAATGGGCGGACATGGACAGCGCCAAGGCGGCTGGCGAGGTCTGGTCCTCCCTGCCCGGCATCAAAAACTATTGCTCGATGGTGAATTCCGCCTCGATCAAGGTCGGCTACCATTCTGTGGCGGCCGTGGCTGGCGGCGAAGCTGGCAGGAGCACTCCCCACGCCTTTTGCAGTCACGCCTTGGAAGGAGAGGCGCGCTGGTGGCTTGGCTCGCTAGCGGTGATCAAGGCGACAGCGGTCCAGACCGCGGGCCAGTTCACGCTGATCGAAGTGCTCGAGAGCGAAGGTGAGGCGCCGCTGCATGTGCACCATCGCGAGGACGAGTCATTCCTGGTGATGGAAGGCGAGATCGAGTTCGAGATCGGCGGTAAGGCGATTATGGCTGGACCCGGTTCGTTTCTCTTTGGGCCACGCGATGTGCCGCACCGCTATACGGTCAAGCGTGGGCCGGCCCGGATGCTGTTCTTCTTCACGCCTGGCGGTTTCGAGGAACTTCTGAGGGCGACCAGTGTGCCCACCGCCGACAGGCGCATTCCTCCGGACGGCGAAGGAATGCCGGACATGGAGACATTCCCCGACGTGGTCCGCCGCTATGGCTGTGAACTGCTGAGCTGAGGGCAGGAAAGCCTGCACGGCGAACTGTTTGATCGCCCTGAAATCGGATAGGTTGGGGGCGGTCGATCATCCCTCACGCTTTGGTGGCGGTTGCTGGCTAACGGAGCCCTACTCCCAGTTCACGCATCCTTCTCAGCCTGCTCGTTCACCGGCCCCGGCTCCACCGGCGCTTCGCTTGCCACATGCTTGGGGCCGCCCTTGGCGACGCCGACCATGGCCGGCCGCAGCACGCGCTCGCCGATCGAATAGCCGGGCTGCACGACCTGGACGACCGTGTTGGCCGGCACGTCGGGATTGGGCACCTCGAACATCGCCTGGTGGAAATTCGGATCGAATTTCTCCCCCTCGGGCTCGAGCTTCTTCACGCCGTGGCGCTCCAGCGCCGACAGCATGGCGCGCTCGGTGATCTCGACGCCGTCGATCAGCGCCTTGAAGCCGGCATCACCCGACGCCTTGGCCTCCTCCGGGATGGCATCCAGCGCACGGCGCAGATTGTCTGATACCGACAGCATGTCGCGGGCAAAATTGGCGACCGCATAGGCGCGCGCATCGTGGACGTCTCGGGCGGTGCGGCGGCGCAAATTCTCCATGTCGGCCGCCACGCGCAGCGCGCGATCCTTCAGCTCTTCGTTTTCCTTCAGAAGCCGCACAAGCGCTTCATAGTCGCCGTCGACGCCGCCTTCCCTTGGCTCCGCGGCAGCCTCGGTCTTCTCGGCTTCATCGGGCGCGCGTTCGTCTTTTGCCTGGTCGCTCATCGCCGTTTCCCGTCATTTTCAAATGGTGTGGATTTGCGCCCGATATCGAGGTTTAGCGGCCAAAAATCAAGGGGCAAGCGATACTGCAGCCGCTGTTGCGGCTTGATGGCGGACGGCGCAAACCTTTCGATTTTAATTCAAACTTTACCGTAACCGCCGGCTTTGCTTGCCAGGCTACTACAATGCGGGAACCATTCCTCCCTTGGAAGAGTTTCGAAGCCGACACAGGATTTTGAGATGATGCCCCGCAGGAACGGCGAAAAACGCAACGGGCTCGCCGCCGATATCCGGCGCCAGCTCGGCACCGAAGCGACCAAGCGCTTTCTGCGCACCTTGCCGGCCTTCCGCACCGAGTCCGATATTCCCGACCGTCTGAAGGAATTGCTCGACCGCCTGGACGGCGTGGAAGCCAAGGTGGTCGCAGGCGGGCGCCGTCGGTAGCGCGCCGTTGCCAGGGACGCGACCGGCAATTGTGGCCGGTTGCCATCGCGCGACATTTACGCGCAGTAACTTTGCGTGATCTCCGTCTTGCGGCAGCGCCCTGCTCCGCCTATGTTTCATAATGAACATGATTTCCCCCGAAGCTGTGGCAAACAGCAAGCGCGCCTGGTTGAAAATCCTGTCGCGCTATAAAAAGCCCGACAGACGTCGCAGCGCTGTCGAACTCGCCATCACCCTCATCCCTTTCGCCACGTTATGGGCGCTGTCCTCGGCCGCCTATGCCTATGGCCATTGGTGGGGTCTGGTCCTCATCCTTCCGGCCGCCGGCTTTCTGGTGCGAATCTTCATGATCCAGCACGATTGCGGTCACGGCTCCTTCTTTGCCAATCGCTATGCCGACGACTGGATCGGCCGCGTCCTTGGCGTGCTGACGCTGACGCCCTACGATTGCTGGCGCCGCGCCCACGCAACCCATCACGCCAGCGCCGGCAATCTCGACGAGCGCGGCACCGGCGACATCAAGACACTGACCGTCGCCGAATACCGGCAACTGTCGTGGCGGCGCCGGCTCGCCTATCGCCTCTATCGCCATCCGCTGGTGATGTTTGGCCTTGGTCCGATATGGATTTTCATTTTCGAGCAGAGACTGCCCTTGGGCATGATGCGGGGCGGCCTCACCCCTTGGGTGTCGTCGATGTCCACCAACCTCGCCATCGCCGTCATCGCCGCTCTGCTCATCTGGTTCGTCGGCCCCGGCGCGTTCCTGGTCGTGCATCTGCCGATCGTCATTCTCGCCGGATCGGCCGGCATCTGGCTGTTCTACGTCCAGCATCAGTTCGAGGAAACGGAGTGGACAAAGGACTCCGAGTGGGAATTCCAGCACGCTGCCCTGCACGGCTCGTCCTATTACGACCTGCCGCCGGTTCTGAACTGGATCACCGGCAATATCGGCGTCCACCATGTGCACCACCTCTCGGCCAAAGTGCCGTGTTACCGGCTTCCGGAAGTGCTGAGGGACTATCCGGAGTTGCGTGAGATCGGCCGCGTCACGCTTCTCGACAGCCTGCGCTGCGTCAAGCTGGCGCTATGGGACGAGAGCCGCAGCAAGCTGGTCTCGTTCCGCGAAGCGCGGATGGCCGTGTAGACGCACCGCCGCACCTAAAGCGCGTCGCGCTCGACCGGCCTCATGCGACGCGCTTTAAGTTCTTGTTTATGCATGCCGTTATCGCAAAACCGCTGCACACTTTTGCGCGACATGCATTAGGGGCGCGGCGGCTCCAAATTCCGAGCTTAAGCCGCCTGGCGTTGGTCGCGCATCAGGATCTCTCCCTGGCGAATCTCGGTGCCCAGCACTTTCAGACATTCGCGCATGAAGGCGGCAAGGCCCGGCCAGCCCTTGGCCGACACCAGATTGCCGTCGACATGGGCACCGGTCGGCGCAACATCGATATAGATGCCCCCGGCCAGCGTGACTTCCGGCTCGCAATATTGCAGCGCCGCGACTTCCCTGCCGCGCACCACGCCGTCGACCGCGATCAGGATCTGCACGCCGTGGCAGATGGTGAAGATCGGCTTGCCGGCCTCATGGAAATGCCGCACCAGCGCCTGCACGCGCTTGTCGATGCGGATATATTCCGGCCCGCGCCCGCCCGCCGCGTAGACGGCGTCGTATTCGGCCGGGTTGACCTCGGAAAACGTCTTGTTGAGGATGTAGTCGTGGCCGAGCTTTTCCGTATAGGTCTGGTGGCCTTCGAAGTCGTGCAACGAGGTCTTCAGGATGTCGCCGGCCTTCTTGTCGGGGCAAACGACATGGACCGTATGGCCCACCGCATGCATGGCCTGTTCAAAGACGAAAATCTCGTATTCCTCGCTGAACTCGCCAACGAGCATCAATATCTTCTTGCCAGCCATACCCGGTTCCTCCCTTGTGGCCACATTTATTCGGATCGCAAAATAATGGACCTATCCTAAGACGGGGACGGGCAAAATAAAAGATCGAATCGGCAATGTGGTCCGACCAGATCGTGCTTCTGGTCCCCTGGAGCAGATCAGCTGGCGCGCACCCGCCGCCAGGAATATTTCGGGCCTTTGGCCTCCGGCTTCACCGCCGGCTGGTAGAACAGCGGCAGTCCGCCGGTGCGGCCTTGCTCGAGCCGCTTCAGCAGCACCGGGTGCGAGATCTCGAATTCGTCGAAGCCGAGGCGCAGCATGTGCGGCAGCTGGTCGATAAGCACCTGCCCGGTGGCGCGCATGGCGCCGGTGAAATGGTAACGGCTGCGCAGCAATTCGCCCTTGGAGAACGAGCGGCCGTCATTGAACGCCGGGAAGGCCAGCGCCACCAGCGACAGCTGGTCGAGCAGGCCGGCGATCTTCTCGAGCTGATCGCCGGGCTGCAGCAGCACGCCGATGCGTTCCTTCGCCGACCGCCGCACCTCCCGATCGAGGCCGAGAAACGCCTGCAGCGGCAGGATGAAGCGGCCATTGCCGACCAGCGCCTCGGCGCTTTCGGCATGAACCCACTCGTCCTCGCAAAAACCATTCGGCGTCCACAGCCGGGTGGCGTTTTCCGCTATCAATTCGCTCATCAAGAAATTCCCAAGTCCACAAGGTTCTAAAGTGCAAAACACCTCAGGGGGTGTTGAGATTCAGGTCAGGCCGAGCCGGAGCCGAAGGCGGGCGCGAAGCGACCAAACTGCGTGGCTTCCGAGAACCGGAGCGGAGCGTACTTTTAGGTACGTGAGCGCCGGAAGCGCAGGAAGCCGCCGTTTGCAGGCCGGCATCACCTGAATATCAATATATCCTAAAGTGAGGCATCGGTCAGCGACTTCTCCAGCCCCGACAAATGGATGCCGCATTCGGTCTTGGCGTGCCCGGCCCAGCGGCCACTGCGCGCGTCGTCGCCCGGCTGCACCGGCTGCGTGCAAGGGAAACAGCCGATCGACAGATAGCCATAGGCGACGAGCGGGTTTTCACGCAGCGCATGTGCGCGCATGTAGCTGGCCTGGTCTGATGTCGTCCAGTGCGCCAGCGGATTGATGCGGATGCGCGAGCCGACCGCCTCGAACACCGGAAGCGCTGCCCGGGTCGCGGCCTGGAAGCGCTTGCGTCCGGTGAACCAGGCGCGGAACGGCTCGACGCCGCGCGCCAGCGGCTCGACCTTGCGCACGTCGCAGCAGGCGTCGGTATCGGTCTCGTTCAGATTGCCGGTCGGGTCGATCCTTGCCAGCGCCGCATCGTCGGGCCTGATCACCCGGATATCGGTCAACCCGAAATCGGCGACCAGCGCGTCACGATAGCCGAGCGTTTCCTCGAAATGCTTGCCGGTGTCGAGAAAGATCACCGGCAGCGTGCGGTCGATCTCCGCGATCATGTGCAGCAGCACCGCCGAATCCGCGCCGAAGGACGAGACGGCGGCGATTTCGCCGTGAAAGAATTCCCGGGCCGACCGCTCGATAATCTCCAGCGGCTTTAGATGGCCATAGAGCGCGTCGAGACCCGCCGCTTCGGCGGCGATGCCGGCCTCGACGTCGATGATCCGGTCAAGCGGCCTTGGTTTCGCCAGCATAGAGCGCCTCCTTGAACGGCGCGGGACCGACACGGCGGTAGGCGTCGATAAATCTTTCGTTTCTGTCCAGCCGAAGCCCGAGATAGGTCTCGACGATCTGCTCGATGGCATCGGTGATCTCTTCCGAACTGAAGCCGCGGCCGATGATCTCGCCGACCGAGGTGTTCTCGTCGGCCGAGCCGCCGAGCGTCACCTGGTAGAGCTCGGCGCCTTTCTTCTCGACGCCGAGGATGCCGATATGGCCGACATGGTGATGGCCGCAGGCATTGATGCACCCGGAAATCTTCAGCTTCAATTCGCCGATCTCGCGCTGGCGCTCCAGCGAGGCGAAGCGCCGCGAGATTTCCTGTGCCACGGGAATCGAACGCGCTGTCGCCAGCGCGCAATAATCGAGGCCGGGGCAGGAGATGATGTCGCTGATCAGGTTGGAATTGGCCGTCGCCAGCCCGATATCGACAAGCGCGTCATAGACCGCCTTGAGGTCGGCACGCGCGACATGCGGCAGGATCAGGTTCTGCTCGTGACTGACGCGCAGCTCGTCGAAGGAATATTTTTCGGCAATGTCTGCGACCGCTTCCATCTGGCTGTCGGAGGCGTCGCCGGGCGTCTCGCCAATGCCCTTGAGCGAGATGGTCACCGCCGCGTAGTCGGGATGGCGATGGGTGACCACATTCTGGTCCAGCCATTCGGAAAAGCTCTTCGAGTCGAGTCGGGCAAGCTTGACCGCCTCGTCGCCTTCCGGCCGATCGACAAGCGCCGGCGGCGCGAAATAGGCGTCGATGGCGCGGATGTCTTCTTCCGGCAGCCTCAGCTCGGCGTCCTTCAACTCCTGCCATTCGGCCTCGACCTGGCGGGTGATCTCCTCGACGCCGGTCTCGTGGACCAGGATCTTGATGCGCGCCTTGAACTTGTTGTCGCGACGGCCGTAGAGGTTGTAAACGCGCAGGATCGCCGTGCAGTAGGACAACAGATCCGCTTCGGGCAGGAAGTCGCGGATCTTCTTGGCCACCATCGGCGTGCGGCCCTGGCCGCCGCCGACATAGACGGCGAAACCAAGCTCGCCGGCGGCGTTCTTCTTCAGATGCAGGCCGATGTCATGCGTCTGGATGGCGGCGCGGTCGCGCTCGGCGCCGGTCACCGCGATCTTGAATTTTCGCGGCAGGAACGAAAACTCCGGATGCACCGACGACCATTGCCGCAGGATTTCGGCATAGGGGCGCGGATCGGCAACCTCGTCGGCGGCGGCGCCGGCGAAGTGGTCGGCGGTGACGTTGCGAATGCAGTTGCCACTGGTCTGGATGGCATGCATCTCGACGCTTGCCAGGTCCGCCAGGATCGCCGGGATGTCCGACAACGCCGGCCAGTTGAACTGGATGTTCTGGCGGGTCGTGAAATGCCCATAACCCTTGTCGTATTTGCGTGCGATGTGGCCGAGCATACGCAGTTGCTTGCTGTTCAGCGTGCCGTAGGGCACGGCGATGCGCAGCATATAGGCATGCAGCTGTAGATAGACGCCGTTCATCAGCCGAAGCGGCCGGAACTGGTCCTCGGTGATCTCGCCGGCAAGCCGCCGTGCGACCTGGTCGCTGAACTCGGCGACGCGGGCCTTGACGAAATCGTGGTCGAACTCATCGTAACGGTACATTTTCAGGTCTTTCCGGGCGCGTCCGCCCGTTATTTTCTTCGTTCGAGCACGATCGGGATCATGCTTGTGTCATCTATGCCGCGCGTGCGGCCTGCGGACGGGCCTGCTTGCCCAGATCGTGGCGGGTGGTCGGGCCGGCGGCACGGATCTTTTCGCGCAGCCGGACCGCCTCGACAGTGCCGTTGACCACAGTCACGTCGATCAGATTGACGTCGACCACCTCATTGTCGGCGGAGGCCTTGGCGCCGATCGCCTCCAGCCGGTCCTCGGCCGCCTTGTCATGGGCGATGTCGGCATGGTCGATGATCTCGGCCCAGCCGCCATTGGCGTACCAGACGGCTATGCCGTCGGCGAGACGGTTCGCGGTCAGCACTTTCATTGGTTCACTCCTTCCGCGGCAGCACGGGCCACGCTGTCCTGCCTGTGTGCGGCCAGCGGCTCGGACCGTTCGAAATTGGCGCCGGCGACGGCGTCGCCGATGATCGTCATCACCGGGCCGCTGAGGTCGGCGCGCGCCTCCAGCGACGGCAGGTCGGCGAGCGTGCCGTGGAAACGGCGGCGGTTGGCAAGACTGGCATTCTCGACCACGGCGACGGCCGTGTCCGGCGACAGGCCGGCTTCGATCAGCCGGCCGGCGACCTCGGCGGCGACCGAGCGCCCCATATAGACGGCGACCGTCGCGCCCGAAATGGCGAGCTTTGCCCAATCGGGCAGCGAATTTCCCTTGAGGTCGTGGCCGGTGGTGAACACCATCGACGACGACACGCCGCGCAACGTCAGCGGCAGTTCGAAATCGGCGGCGGCGGCGAAGGCCGCGGTGACGCCCGGAACCACTTCGTAGGCGACGCCGGCATCGCGAAGTGCCGCCATCTCCTCGCCGGCCCGGCCGAACACCAGCGGGTCGCCGGACTTCAGCCGCACGACGCGCTTGCCGGCGTGGCCAAGCTCGACCAGCAGCGCATTGATCTCGGCCTGGCTCTTGGAATGGCAGCCCTTGCGCTTGCCGACCGGCAGGCGTTCGGCATCGCGGCGGCCCATGGCGACGATGGCCTCCGGCACCAGCGCGTCATGGACGATCACGTCGGCTTCCATCAGCAGGCGATGGGCGCGCAGCGTCAAAAGGTCCTCGGCGCCGGGACCGGCGCCTACAAGCGCGATATGGCCCGATGCCGGTTCGTTCGAAAGCAGCAGGCCGACGGCGGCATCATGCGCCTGCGAAAGCTCGCCGGCCTCCACGGCACGGGCCGGCGCGCCGCCAAAGAAATCGCTCCAGAAGCGGCGGCGGGCATTGCCCTTCGGCAGCAGCTTTTCGGCGGCGCCGCGAAACGACGCGGCAAGTGCCGCTAGCGGCCCGAGCGAGGGCGACAGCATGCGGTCGATGCGGCTGCGCAGCATCTGCGCAAGCACCGGGCCGGCACCTTCCGTGCCGATGGCAATGGCGACCGGCGCGCGGTTGACCAGTGCCGGCGTGAAGAAATCGCAGAGCTCCGGCCGGTCGACGGCATTGACCGGAATGCCCAGCCGGCGCGCATCCCCGGCAACGCGGCGGTCGAGCGCCTCATCGCCGCTGGCGGCAAACACCATCACCGCACCATTGAGATGTGCTGCATTATAGGCGTCGGCAATGTGGGTGGCGCCCGTCTCGGCGATGCAGGCCAGCAGATCGGCGCTTGCGGCATCGCTGACGATGCGCAGCACAGCGCTCGACTGAGCGAGCAGCCGCGCCTTGGCCAGCGCTTCCTCGCCGCCGCCGACGATGGCGACGGCTTCGCCCTCGACCCGCATGAAGACGGGAAAGGCATTGAGCTTAGGCTTGGCTTGCGGCATGACGAGCGGAATCCTGGAACCGTTTGCCAGTTCTACGCGGGGCCGCGAAAAACCAGAAGGCACCCACTCGCGCATCGCTTCGTAGCAGGCAATCTCTTTTCTGCAAGCATAACGGCCAAGAGAAAAATATTCCACATTCAGATGCGGAGCGGATTGAAGCTGCTGTTGCGGCCCTTGATCCGCTGCCTTTCTAGCGGCTTGCCGAGCCAGCCACAAAACAGATTTTTCCAATTTCTACCAATTTAGTAGATTAAAGCCGCCGCATGCCAGCCGAGCCATCAAAGACAGCCTGGCGCTCTCGCCGGCTCCTGTCGGAGATACCGGGTCCGAGTACCGGAACATTCACGCCTCGGCACGCGTTTGCTCTATAGGGCCAAGCCCGGTCATGCCCCTGCGGCAAAGGCCCGGCTATGGGCTTGAAAAATCAAAAAGGAGCGCCCCATGAGCAACGTCAGACTGAAACGCGGACTGTGGATCGTGGTGGCAGATGGCGAAAAGGCGCTGTTCCTCGAGAACCGTGGAGACGTCCAATATCCCGACCTTCAGGTCGTGCACGAGATGGAGCAGGAAAATCCGGCAACCCGAGAGCAAGGCACGGACCGCCCCGGCCGCTACAGCGACGGCCCTTCCGTCCACCGCAGTGCGGTCGAGGACACCGATTGGCACCGCCTCGGCAAGGAGCGTTTTGCCGACGAGATTGCCGACCGGCTCTACAAGCTCGCGCATCGCGGCACCTTCAAGGAGATCGTGCTGATCGCACCGCCGCCAGTGCTGGGCGACATGCGCCGGAAACTGCACAAGGAGGTCACCGACAAGATAACGGCCGAAATTCCAAAGACGCTGACCAACCACAGCATACCCGATATCGAGAGCCTGCTGCAGGCGACCTGATCGGGCATCGGCGGTGCGTACATTCCTTATTGATCGTGAGGCTGAAGCAGCCCAGGGCAATCGCATCAGGTTTGTGCTGCCCCTCACCCTTACCCATTCCGGGGCGAGCCGCTTGTCTCGCCCGTCCTTCGGCCCCCCGTGAAAGACGGGGAGAGGGGGTTGCCAGCGTTGCGTCCAAGCCCCTTCTCCCTGTCACTTACGGGGAGAAGGTGCCGGTAGGCGGATGAGGGGCAGCGTTCCGCCCTCCCACCCCGACGCAAGGGTGAGGAGAGAAACACAAGGCGGCACGTTCACCCTCCAAGCCTCGCTCCGGAAGATGTCGAAATGGGCCTCCTTCGCCACGTTCCAATCGGTTCAAAGCTGACCGGGGGCCGGATCACGGCGACAAAACGTACTGTCGGTCGGGATGCGCCAGCATCGTCATTGACCGTCGAGCATCACGGCCATGCAGATGGTGTCGACATAGCGACCATCAATGCAAACGCTACGCCTGAGGACACCTTCCGTAACGAAACCAGTTTTCTCATACAGCGTTATGGCCCGGCTATTATCGGCGTGCACCGAGAGTTCAACGCGAACGAAGTTTTCTTGCCGAGCCTTTTCTAAGGCGGCGGTGATAAGGCGACGGCCCAATCCTTGTCCACGATAATCGGGTATGATTCCTATCGCTAAACTTCCGCGATGAGCGTGAGATGGAAAGAAATGGCGGGTGATGTCGCACCATCCCACAACGCGGTCTCCTTCCGTCGCCACGATATGCGGGTTTCGCTGCTTAATCATATTCAAAACGAAATCGCGTGTCTCAGGAAGCGGGAACGCTTCAAGCATGGTCAGGTATTTTCGCTCCCGCGCGACAACGTCGAGAGCCGCATGGAAACTCTCAATGTGCTCTGCGGCTGTATTGGCGATTTCAACCATACTTCCTCCAAGGTTCTCCGCTTTCCCAAAGTCTTTGTCGAAGATTGTCTCATCCGCAAGCGCCCGGCTTCAAAAACGCCTGTGGCGCAGTAGGAGGCTGCCACGATCTGACAGGACACGGGTTGGCGAATCGTGCCTGATGCGTCGCACCCATCTTCCATCCCGAGGACCGCTTCGGTCTGCTAACGGATGAATCCCAGTTCTATCAATGCACAATTAGCAGCGTCTGCCTGCGCGAACGGGATAAGCCCTTTTCCGTATCAATCGCCTGCCTAGAGCAGGCCGCGCCGGGTGGCAACGCTTACCGGCTCTCTGCCTTTTGCTTCTTTGCCATCGATTTCATGGGGATTGCGGGTTGTCTCGCGACTGTCCGAGCCCCCATACTGCCGAGGCGGCGGCTTTCGGGCGGCGCACGTCCGACATGGCAATTCCTGAAGGCGCTCCATAGACAATGCCGCATGACACGCCCCTTATCGCCACCATCGTTGCCGGTCTGGGGCTGGCTTTCGTCTTCGGCGCACTTGCCAACCGTTTTCGCGTGCCGCCGCTGGTAGGCTATCTCATCGCCGGCGTTCTGGTTGGACCGAACACGCCGGGTTTCGTTGCCGATGCCGGCCTCGCCAATGAACTGGCCGAGATCGGCGTCATCCTGCTGATGTTCGGCGTCGGCCTGCATTTCTCGCTGAAGGACCTGTTGTCGGTCCGCGCCATCGCCGTGCCCGGCGCCATCGTGCAGATCGGCTTCGCGACAGCCCTTGGCGCCGGCCTCGCCTGGATGCTCGGCTGGTCGATGGGCGCCGGGCTGGTCTTCGGCCTGGCGCTTTCCGTGGCCTCGACCGTGGTGCTGTTGCGCGCGCTGCAGGAGCGGCGGCTGATCGAGACCGAGCGTGGCCGCATCGCTGTCGGCTGGCTGATCGTCGAGGATCTGGCGATGGTGCTGGCGCTGGTGCTTTTGCCGGCATTGGCCGGCGTGCTCGGCGGCCAGGAGCAGGTGGGGGTGCACTCCGGCGGTCTGCTGTCGCTGCCGGCGAGCTACGGCGTCTGGGGCGTCGTCGGCATCACACTGGCCAAGGTCGCGGCCTTTGTCGTGGTCATGCTGGTGGTCGGCCGCCGGCTTATCCCCTGGATCCTGCACTACGTCGCCCATACCGGATCGCGCGAACTGTTCCGGCTGGCGGTGCTTGCGATTGCGCTTGGCGTCGCCTTCGGCGCGGCCAAGCTGTTCGGCGTGTCGCTGGCTCTCGGCGCTTTCTTCGCCGGCATGATCATGAGCGAATCCGAGCTCAGCCATCGGGCGGCCGAGGAATCGCTGCCGCTGCGCGACGCCTTTTCCGTGCTGTTCTTCGTTTCGGTCGGCATGCTGTTCGACCCGTTCAGCCTGATCAGCAATGGCTGGCCGATCCTGGCGACGCTGGCCATCATCGTTATCGGCAAGTCGCTGGCAGCCTTCGTCATCGTCGTCGTTTTCCGCTATCCGGTCGCAACGGCATTGATGATTTCGGCAAGCCTTGCCCAGATCGGCGAATTCTCGTTCATCCTGGCCGAACTCGGCGTCGGGCTGAAACTGCTGCCCGAACAAGGCCGCGACCTCATCCTCGCCGGCGCCATCCTGTCGATCGTCCTCAATCCGCTGATGTTTCTTGCCGCCGACCGGATGAAACCCTGGCTGGAAGCACGCGCCGGCAGGACGGCGCCGTCCGGCGAAGCAAGGCCGATCGGCCCGGCGACCGAACCCGGCCAGGTGGCTTCGGTCGCGGCGCCCGCGAAGGAGGATGGCCCGCCGCCCAGGACGAGGCTGACCGGCCACACCATCCTGATCGGCTACGGCCGCGTCGGCAGCCTCGTCGGCGCGTCGCTGAAGCAGGCCGCCCTGCCCTTCCTCGTCATCGAGGATGCCGACAAGACGTTGGCGAAGCTCAAGGCCGAAGGCGTCGAAACCGTGGCCGGCAACGCGGCGAATGGCGACGTGTTCGCCGCATCCAATGCCGAGGGCGCGAAGCGGCTGATCCTGGCCATCCCCAACGCCTTCGAGGCCGGGCAGGTCGTGCTGCGCGCCCGCGCCGCCAATCAGACAATCGAGATCATCGCCCGCGCCCATTCCGATGCCGAGGTCGAGCACCTCAAGGGCCTTGGTGCCGACACCGTCATCATGGGTGAACGCGAGATCGCCCGCGGGATCGTCGAGGAGGTTTTGGCAGCACCGAAAGCGCCCACGGCAGCCTAAGCCTGCGCTGCCCCGCCAGCGTAGCGGTCAAGCCCCTTCTCCCCGTTCTTCACGGGGAGAAGGTCCCGGCAGGGGGATGAGGGGTAGCGTCAACGATTGATCAAAACCAACCGCTCAAACGTGCTGGCCGCCGTTGATGTGGATTTCTGAGCCGGTCACGTAGGACGCCTGCTGCGAGCACAGGAAGAAGATGATGTCGGCGACTTCCGCGGTGGTGCCGAGCCGCCTCAGCGGAATGGTCTCGACGATTTTTTCCGTGCCCGGCGACAGGATCGCGGTGTCGATCTCGCCCGGCGCAATGGCGTTGACGCGAATGCCGTGCGGACCGAAATCATGCGCCATCTCGCGCGTCAGCGAGCCGAGTGCCGCCTTCGAGGTCGCGTAGGCGGTGCCGGCGAAAGGATGCACGCGGGTGCCGGCGATCGAGGTGACGTTGACGATCGAACCCTTGGCTGACGCCAGCTCCTTGAACAGGCCCCGCGCCAGCATGATCGGCGCGAAGAAATTCACCTGGAAGACGTCGCGCCAGACATGCATCGGCGTGTCGATCGAGTTCATGCGGCTGTTGCCGTCCTTGAGCTTCGGCGAGATGCCGGCATTGTTGACCAGCGCGTGCAACTGCCCGCCATGGGCCTCGAGCCGGTGGCGGATCTCGGAGATGGCGATGCCGACATCTTCCTGGTCGGCGAGATCGACCTTGATGTGGTCTTCCGGGCCGGCCGGCCACGGGCAGTCCTCGGCAAAGGCCTGGCGCGAGCAGGTGATGACGCGCCAGCCTTCGCGTGAAAAGCGCTTGACCGTGGCATGGCCGATGCCACGGCTGGCGCCGGTCAGCACGATGGTTTTTCTGGTGTCGGGTTCAGCCATGTCGCGGTCTCCGGCGCGTGATCTAACCGAATATGGTTACAATGACGAGAGGCCGCCAGAAGATCACAGGGCCGGTTGCGTGGCTGCTGGCAACCGTTCAATAGCAGGTCGGACACTGCACATACAGGCCGAGATTGAGAACAAAGACCAGAGCCGCCAACGTCCAGATAACCCCTAAGAACGCGCCACGCGAGCGCCCGGCCAGACGCGCAACGCCCCAGGCCACCCCATAAGGCAACAAAAGACCCATGATGACGGAGCCGTATACCGCTCCGATTCTTTCCTGATCGAGGTATGCCGGATTGGGGAAATAGAGATACGGCAGATGCCGAATGACCACGACACAAACGGTCATCCCGAGCAGCAAGAGCCACTGCCACGTGCTTAGACGCTTGTATCCTTTGACGTCAGCCGGCTTGGCCGGTTCACCGGACATCGCCTAACCTCCGCCCAGAATGTCCAGGATCGAGGTCTGCCGCTTCTTGACCGGGCCGCCAACTTCGCCGGGCGGCACCGGATGCTTGATCGATCCGGTGGCACTGTCGACGCCCGGCATGGCAAGGCCGCCGGCATCGACCGTCTCAGCAGGGCGCACGGGACGCGAAGCGGGCTGCGTAGCTGCCGCAGGCGGCGCCGATTGGCCAACGGACGCGACCGGCGCCGGCGGTGCCGTGTCGGCCGGTATCTCGTCCGGGACGACGGTGTCGGGCGGCGTCGATTTCCAGGTTCCGGGCAGCGGCCGCACCGGCACGCCCTCATGCGCGGCGACCATGAACTCGTGCCAGGCCTGCGCGGGCAAGGCGCCGCCGGTGACCTTCTTCATCGCGCTGCCGTCATCATTGCCGAACCAGACGCCGGTGGTGAGGTTGGCGGTATAGCCGATGAACCAGGCGTCGCGCGAGTTCTGGCTGGTGCCGGTCTTGCCGGCCGCCGGCCAGGCGAACGCCGCCTTCCTGGCCGTGCCGATCTCGACCGTGCCGGTCATCATCGAGTTCATCATGCCGACGACATCGGGCTTGACGACGCGCGGCGCACCGCCGCCATTGTTTTCGTAGAGCACCTTGCCGTCGCTCGTCGTGACGCGGCGGATGAAATGGATGTCGGGCTTATAGCCGCCATTGGCGAAGGGAACATAGGCCGAGGTCAGTTCCAGCGGCGTCACTTCCGAGGTGCCCAGCGCGATCGAAGTGTTGGCCGTCAGCTCGGACTGGATGCCCATGCGGTGCGCCGCCTCGACCACCGCATTCGGTCCGACTTCCATGGTCAGCTGCGCGGCCACCGAGTTCAGCGATTTTGCCAGCGCCGTCGCCAGCGTCACCTTGCCGAAATATTTGCCGCCGTAATTGTCGGGCGTCCAGTTGCCGATCTTGATCGGCGCGTCATTGCGCACGCTGTCCGGCGTACGGCCGGATTCCAGCGCCGCCATATAGACGAACGGCTTGAACGCCGAGCCCGGCTGGCGGCGCGCTTCCGAGGCGCGGTCGAACTGGCTGGTCGAATAATCATAGCCGCCGACCATGGCGCGCACCGCGCCGGAATTGTCGATCGACACCAGCGCGCCCTGGCTGACATTGAGCTTCTTGCCGCTCTGGTCGATCAGCCGGCGGATCGATTGCTCGGCGAGCTTCTGCAGCGTCAGATCGACGGTCGTGTCGACGACGATGTCGCGGCGCACGTCACCGATCAGGTCGGGCAGTTCTTCCATGATCGTATCGGCGACATAGTTTTCCGAGCCGGTCCAGTAGGACGGCGCGCGCGTCGCCGGCGCGCTCATCGCCGTGGTCATCTCCTTGGCGCTTATCTTGCCCTCGTCGCGCATCGCGGCGAGCACCAGCTGCGAGCGCTGCTCGGCCGCCTTTGGGTCGCGTGCCGGCGACAGCCGCGACGGCGCCTTGAGCAGACCGGCGAGAAGTGCCGCCTCCGACAGCGTGACGTCGCGCGCGCTCTTGCCGAAATAGCGGCGCGAGGCCGCTTCGACGCCATAGGCGCCCGAGCCGAAATAGACCCGGTTGAGGTACATTTCGAGGATCTGGTCCTTCGTATGCTTGTGCTCGAGCCACAGCGCCAAAAGCACTTCCTGCACCTTGCGCTCCAGCGTGCGGTCCGGCGTCAGGAACAGGTTCTTGGCCAGCTGCTGGGTCAGCGTCGAGCCGCCCTGCGAAAAATGCCCGCCGAGCACATTGGTCATCATTGCCCGGGAAAGGCCGATCGGGTCGATGCCGAAATGCGAATAGAAGCGGCGGTCTTCGATGGCGATGACGGCCTCGGGAATATAGGGCGACATTTCGTGCAGGCCGACGGCCTCGCCGCCGCTCATGCCGCGATTGCCAAGCAGCTGGCCGTCGACCGAGACGATCTTGATGTTGGGGGCGCGGTCGGGAATGGCCCAGGTGGTGGCCGCCGGCATTTTCGCGCCGTAATAGACGACGATGCCGGCAGTGGCGATACCGCCCCAGATGGCCAGCACGAAGCACCAGTAGAACAGCCGGCCAAGCACGCCGAACGCGCCGCGCCGGCCTTTGCCGCGCCCGCCGCGTGACGGCTTGGCCTTGGTCGATTTGCGCTTTGCGGCGGCTTTGCGGTTGTTCGGCACGACGCGGTCCTCCTCGCTCACCGAAAAACCGGCCGAGGATCTCGCCCCCGGCGATGTCTCGAAGCTGGGTTCGATGCGACTGTCTTTCCGGTTCGCCATGCGCTGTGCTGTCTTCCCCATGCCTATGGCGTTCGGGTTGAAGACTAGATGCGGCGATTTAAGGGCGGGTTAAGTCGGGAAAAATCGAGTAAACTGTATTCAATCACTTGCGAAGCACGCCCGGCTCGCGACAGTGCCAAAGCCGAAACGAAAAAACCCGCCTCGGCGGGCGGGTCGTTGGCGCCAATAAGCACCATAGCGGGATTAATAGCATAGCTGCCGGCACAAAGCAAGAACAAAATACGCTTCGCCTCAGAATAATCACTTCAGTTCGACGGTTGCGACCACCCTCAGTCGTCCGCGTCCGGGTCGTCGGAGGCGGGCCGCCAGCTGATCGGTTCGATCTTCTTTTGCGTATGGCCGTCCGTATAGGCCCACCAGCCGGCGTCGCTTTCGTCCCAGTCGCCGCCGGCCGCCTTCAGCCGGTCGAGCGAACGGTATTGCGCGATGCTTTCGTTCATCACGCCGTCCCTATCCTGCCAGTAGACGGTGACCTTGGAACCGTCCTTGGGTGCCGTTTCGATCGGTTTTCGCGCAGCCATTTCCATTCCTCCCGGTGAAGCGAACGGAGCGCCGGGACAAGCGCCCTCGGTTCCTGGCCGATGGCCTTTATGAGAATTCGCTCCGGCGAGACATATGGCGTGGTTTTCGAGAACCGGAGCGCAGCGGACATTTGGGTCCGTGAGCACCGGAAGCGGAGAAAACTGCGCCAGATGGCCGCCGGAGTAGAATTATCATGAAGGCCATTAGCTGTGGGCGAAGATATCCTCCTCATCCCAGCCCATCAGGTCGAGTTTCGCACGCGTCGGCAGGAAGCGGAAGCAGGCATCGGCCTCCCTGGTCCGGTTGTCGCGCGCCAGCCGCGCGCTCAGCACGTCGCGCAGCCGGTGCAGGTAGAGCACGTCGGAGGCGGCATATTCGAGCTGCTCGGGCGACAGCGTCTCGGCCGCCCAGTCCGAGGATTGCTGCGCCTTCGACAGGCCGACCCCGAGAAGCTCGAAGCAGATGTCCTTCAGCCCGTGCCGGTCGGTGTAGGTGCGCGTCAGCCGCGACGCGATCTTGGTGCAGAACACCGGCTCCGGCATGACGCCAAAGGCGTTGTAGAGTACGGCGAGATCGAAGCGGCCGTAGTGGAAGAGCTTGGTGATGCTGCGATTCTTCAGCAGGCTGACGAGGTTCGGCGCCTTCCTCTGGCCGGGCGCGATCTGGATGACGTCGGCCGAGCCGTCGCCCGGTGAGATCTGCACGACGCAGAGCCGGTCGCGATGCGGGTTCAGCCCGAGCGTCTCGGTGTCGATAGCGACCGCCCCGACATCGTAATGCAGCAGGCCGGGCAAATCGTTTTTGTGGAAACGTATGTCGCTCATCGTCTTCTCCGGTCGCGGCCCCGTGCAGCGATACGCGACGGGCCGTGCCCGTCCTTGCCGTGATCCGGTGAAAAATCAACACAAAGTTGATTGTGACGCAATTTCAGCGTGTCAGCGCCTCGAGAATGCGCGCCCAGGAGCGCTGGCCCTTGTGGAAAGAGCTCATCTCGTACTTCTCGTTCGGCGAGTGGATGCGGTCGTCGTCAAGACCGAAACCGACCAGCAGCGATTCCATGCCGAGATAGGTCTGGAAATCGCCGACCACCGGGATCGAGCCGCCGCTGCCGGTCACCACCGCCGGCTTCGGCCACTCGTCGGACAGCGCCTGCTTGGCCTTGGCGAGAAAGGGCGAGTCGTAGGAAAGCTGGATCGCCGGCGAGGCGCCGTGCGGATGGAATTCAACCGAGCAGTCGGCCGGAACGCGCTGCCTGACGAATGCCTGGAAGGCGGCGCGGATTTTTGCCGGATCCTGTTTGTGGACGAGGCGGAAGGAGACTTTTGCCGAGGCTTGCGCGGCGATCACCGTCTTGAAGCCCTTGCCGGTATAGCCGCCGATGATGCCGTTGAACTCGGCCGTCGGGCGCGCCCAGGTCAGTTCGAGCACCGAGCGGCCCTTTTCGCCGGACGGAATCGACAGGCCGATCGGGCCGAGGAAGGTCTCGGCGGTCTCGCCCAGCGACAGCCACGACTGCAATATCTGCGAGGGCGTTTCCTCGACGCCGTCATAGAAACCCGGAATGGTGACGTGACCATCCTCATCGTGGATGTCGGCCAGGATTTTTGCCAGGATGCGGATCGGATTGGCGGCCGCACCGCCATACAGCCCGGAATGCAGGTCGCGGTCGGCGGCCGTCACCGTGATCTCCTCGCCGACCAGCCCGCGCAGCGAGACGCAGATCGACGGCGTATCGCGGTCCCACATGCCGGTGTCGCAGACCAGCGCGAAATCGGCCTTGAGCTCGTCCGCATTCGCCTCGAGAAACGGTTTCAGCGACGGCGATCCGGACTCCTCCTCGCCCTCGAACAGGATCGTGATTCGGCACGGCAATCCGCCATGCACCTGCTTCCACGCGCGGCAGGCCTCGACGAAGGTCATCAGCTGACCCTTGTCGTCGGCCGCGCCGCGGCCGGTGATCACCTTGTGGCCGGGCTCGATCTCCTTGACCGCCGGCGCGAACGGGTCGCTTTCCCACAACTCGATCGGATCGATCGGCTGCACGTCGTAATGGCCGTAAAACAACAGATGCGGCGCGCCGGCTGGCCCGTCGTGATGCGCCACCACCATCGGATGCCCTGGCGTGTCGCGCACGCTGGCGTCGAAGCCGATCAACTTGAGCTCGGCGACCAGCCATTCGGCGGCCTTGCGGCAGTAGGCCGCGTAGTCCGGATCGGTGGAGATCGACTTGATACTGAGCAGGCCGAACAGGCGTTCCAGGCTCTGGTCGAAGTTCTTGTCGAGGCGGTCGAGGACAGGGGAAACTGCGGACATAGGCGGGCCTTTCGATTCTGGCGGCGAATCTAGAGCCCATGCGGCCAAACGGAAAGCCCGCGAACGTTGGGCCACGGGCAGGATCGGGTCGAAAGGCAAAAAAATGCCGCCGTGGTGGAGGGGGAACCACGGCGGCCTTACTCGAAACGATGCGGCAGCCCGGAGAGGGGGGATAGGCTGCCGCAAGTGTCCGGGATAGGCGGGGGACGGGCCTTGCTCCGGACTTCGGCGAAAACTGCCGATGGCGTTTATCTGTGTCTGCGAACGTGGCGATTCAAGGGCACAAAAATTACACTTTTGTAACATAGGCGTGAGCGAACAAAGCTCCGGCCAAGCCGCCAGGCCGGCCAAGCTCACACGCCATTTGTCAGGGTGTTGCCGGAACCCTTGGCGCAAGCCGCCTTTGGCATGGACCGCGGCGCTGCGCCGCGCTATCCCTCGTGCCATGAAAAAAGGCGATCATCTCTTCCTTGTCGACGGCTCCGGCTACATCTTCCGTGCCTATCACGCGCTCCCGCCACTGTCCCGCAAGTCCGACGGGCTGCCGACCAGTGCCGTGCTCGGCTTCTGCAACATGGTCTGGAAGCTGACCCAGGACGCCCGCAACACCGATGTCGGCATCGTGCCGACGCATTTCGCCGTGATTTTCGATTATTCGTCGAAGACCTTCCGCAACGACCTCTACCCCGAATACAAGGCCAACCGCTCGGCGCCGCCGGAAGATTTGATCCCGCAATTCGGCCTGATCCGCCAGGCGACCAGGGCCTTCAACCTGCCATGCCTTGAGACGGAAGGCTACGAGGCCGATGACCTGATCGCCACCTATTGCCGGCTTGCCTGCGAAGCCGGCGCCGACACCACCATCATCTCTTCCGACAAGGATCTGATGCAACTGGTCGGCCCAACGGTTGCCATGTACGACCCGATGAAGGACCGCCAGATCGGCGTTCCCGAGGTGATCGAGAAATGGGGCGTGCCGCCGCAGAAGATGATCGACCTGCAGGCGCTGACCGGCGATTCGGTCGACAATGTGCCGGGCGTGCCCGGCATCGGGCCGAAGACGGCGGCGCAATTGCTCGAACAGTTCGGCGATCTCGATACGCTGCTCGCCCGCGCCGGCGAGATCAAGCAGGACAAGCGGCGCGAATCGATCATCGCCAACGCCGACAAGGCGCGCATTTCGCGTGATCTGGTGACGCTGAAGAACGACGTGCCGGTGACCGAAGGGCTTGACGATTTCGTGTTGCACGCGCCGGACGGTCCCAGGCTGATCGGCTTTCTCAAGACCATGGAATTCTCGACGCTGACCCGCCGCGTCGCCGAAGCGACCGGAACCGACGCGGGCGACGTTGCGGCCACTGCCGTCACGATAGAGCGTGCCGATACCGCGCATGGCCCCGATATGGGTTTTGGCATGCCCGCGGCCGCCGAGAGCGCACCCCCGTCGGACGAAGCGGCTTCCGAAGTCCCGGCCGAAGCCAAGCAAGGCGACACCCCATCGCTGCTTTCGGCGCTTCGCCTGGAGGTTGCGACCGCCCGCAAGATCGACACCGGCGCCTACGCCTGCATCCGCGACGCCGCGACGCTGAAGGCCTGGATCGCCGAGGCGATGGAGAGAGGCATCGTCGCCTTCGACGTTAAGGCCTCCTCGCCCGATCCGATGCGGGTCGAACTGATCGGCCTTGCCATGGCCGTCGCGCCTGGCCATGCCGCCTACGTGCCGCTTGCCCATAAAAACGGCAATGGCGACCTGCTCGGCGGCGGCGCGGTCGACAACCAGATCTCGATCCGCGACGCACTAGCGTTGCTCAAGCCGCTGCTCGAGGACAAATCTGTCCTCAAGATCGTGCACGACATGAAATACCGCCTCGTCGTCATGAGCCGTCATGGCATCGAGATCGGCCCCTATGACGACACCATGCTGATCTCCTACGTGCTCGAGGCCGGCACCCATGGTGGCCATGGCCTGGAGGCGCTGGCCGATAAATGGCTCGGCCACGCGACCATTCCGCTGAAGGAACTGGCCGGTTCGGGAAGAAACTTCGTCGGCCTCGATCAGGCCGACCTCGGCAAGGCGACGGCTTACGGCGCCGAGCACGCCGACGTCGCGCTCAGGCTCTGGCAGGTGCTGAAGCCACGCCTTGCCGCCAAGGGCCTGGTCTCGGTCTATGAACGGCTGGAACGGCCGCTGGTGCCAGTCCTGGCACGGATGGAACAACGCGGCATCTCCGTCGACCGGCAGATCCTGTCGCGGCTCTCCGGCGAACTGGCACAAGGTGCGGCGCGGCTCGAGGACGAGATCTACCAGCTGGTCGGCGAGCGCATCAACATCGGCTCGCCAAAACAGCTCGGCGACATCCTGTTCGGCAGGATGGGCCTGCCCGGCGGTTCGAAAACCAAGACCGGCCAATGGTCGACCTCGGCGCAGCTTCTCGAAGACCTCGCCGCCGAAGGCCACGAATTGCCGCGCAAGATCGTCGATTGGCGCCAGCTGACCAAGCTGAAATCGACCTATACCGATGCCCTGCCCGGCTTCATCCATCCCGACACCAAGCGCGTCCACACCTCCTACGCGCTTGCCGCGACGACGACCGGCCGGCTGTCGTCCTCGGATCCCAATCTGCAGAACATCCCGGTGCGCACCGTCGAGGGGCGAAAGATCAGGACGGCCTTCATCGCCGACAAGGGCAACAAGCTGGTTTCCGCCGACTACAGCCAGATCGAATTGCGCGTGCTCGCCCATGTC
Source organism: Mesorhizobium sp. M0983 (assembly GCF_040318975.1). Classification (NCBI taxonomy): domain Bacteria; kingdom Pseudomonadati; phylum Pseudomonadota; class Alphaproteobacteria; order Hyphomicrobiales; family Phyllobacteriaceae; genus Mesorhizobium; species Mesorhizobium sp. M0983. Next base: position 78,585 of record NZ_JAMYNH010000014.1, read on the forward strand.
GCCGAAATCCCGCAGCTCAAGCAGGCCTTCGCCGACGGCGCCGACATCCACGCCATCACCGCCTCGGAAATGTTCAACGTGCCGGTCGAGGGCATGCCTTCGGAAGTGCGCCGCCGTGCCAAGGCGATCAATTTCGGCATCATCTACGGCATTTCGGCCTTTGGCCTCGCCAACCAGCTGTCGATCGCACGCGAAGAAGCCGGTGACTACATCAAGAAATATTTCGAGCGCTTCCCCGGCATCCGCGACTATATCGACGCCACCAAGGCCTATGCGCGCGAGCACGGCTTCGTCGAGACCATCTTCGGCCGCCGCATCCACTACCCGGAGATCAGATCGTCAAACCCCTCGATCCGGGCGTTCAACGAGCGCGCCTCGATCAACGCACGCCTGCAGGGCACCGCCGCCGACATCATCCGTCGCGCCATGATCCGCATGGACGAGGCGCTGGAGAAGGCGAAGCTTTCCGCCCGCATGCTGCTGCAGGTGCATGACGAACTGGTCTTCGAGACGGCCGAAGCCGAGGTCGAGGCGACGATTCCCGTCGTCTGCCACGTCATGGAGAACGCCGCCATGCCGGCGGTATCGATGTCGGTGCCGCTGCACGTCGACGCCCGCGCCGCCAACAACTGGGAAGAGGCGCATTAGGGCGGGGCCGATCAACTGCAATCTGTAGCGATTCGTCGCGCCCCCCTCTGTCCTGCCGGACATCTCCCCCACGAGGGGGGAGATTGGCAGCTTGGGCGCTGCGCACCATCGATTGGAAGTGGCAAACGCCGGGATGTTAGCCGATCTCCCCCCATGTGGGGGAGATGTCCGGCAGGACAGAGGGGGGCGCTGTCCCGCCAGCATCTCGCGGCTTAGTAAGCCCTCAAGCCGCCTCAGCCAAACACTTCGCACAGGTGCCGCGGAACTCGATCACCGCCTTCTTGGCGGCGAAGCCGGTCGAGCGCACCCATTCGTCGAGCCGGTGGCCGACATCGTGGTCGGAGAACTCGGTCACCTGGCCGCAGCTGTCGCAGATGGCAAACGCCGTCATCGAATGGCTGTGGTCGTGCGGCTCGGCACAGGCGACGAAGGAATTGAGGCTTTCGAGCCTGTGCACGAAGCCGGACTTCACCAGCGTGTCGAGCGCCCGATAGACCTGCAGCGGTGCACGAAAACCGCGCTCGCGCAATTGGTCGAGCAACGTATAGGCGCTGAGCGGCCCGCTGGCGGCCTCGAGTTTCTCGAGAACGCAAAGCTGGTTCTTCGTCAGTACATCCCTTGCCGCCATGATCCCGTTCCAAGCCGCTCCGTGCCGATCACTGCCAGTTCGCATGCAATTCGACCTCTTGCACTGAGATAGCGACGAACTGCTATTTTTGCTACTGTTTCTATTCGCAGCCGGTGGTCGGCTGGCCGGCGGCGCCATATTCAAAATACTGACAAAATCGTCAGCCAGGCTGGCTGTGCTTGGAAATTCGATCGGGCTTGGGGAAGCAACCATGATCAAAGTGACGCGGCGGACGCTGCTTGCCGGCACGTCTGCGCTGGCCGCTGCCGGCCTGGTGCCGTTTCGGGCATTCGCAGCGGCGCGCACCTACCATGCGCTGCTTGTTGCCTGCACCGATTACCCGAACCTGCCGAAGAAAAACTGGCTGATCGGACCGAAAAACGATGCCGGCCTGGTGCGCGATTACCTCCTGGGGAACACGCCCGCGCCGGTAAAATTCCTGGCCGAAAACGTCACGCTGCTCGCCAAGGATGTCGAAGGCGCCAACGGACCGCCGACACATGCGGCGATCAAGGCAGCACTCGCCGACCTTGCCGCCAAGGTCCAGCGTGATGATTTCGTCTATCTGCATTTGTCCGGTCACGGCGCGCAACAGCCCGCGGCGACCAAGGGCGACGAGACCGACGGCCTCGACGAAATTTTCTTGCCGTCCGACATCGACAAATGGGTCAACCGCGAACAGGGCGTGCCCAATGCGCTGGTCGACAACGAGATCGGCACCGCGCTCGACGCCATTCGCGACAAGGGCGCCTTTATCTGGGCCGTGTTCGACTGCTGCCATTCCGGCACGGCGACGCGCGCCGCCGAGGTCGACGACGAGCTGGAACGCAAGGTCGAGTTCGCCGATCTGGTCGGCGGCGACGATGCTGCCAGGGCGGCTGCGGTGAAAGCCTATGACGGGATTGCGTCGGCCGCGCCGCGCGGCTTTGACGAGGACGGGCAGCGCAAGCCGGCCTTCAAGCTGGCGCCGACCGGCGCCGAGCCGACCACCAAGGGTAGATTGGTCGCCTTCTACGCGGCGCAGACGGTGGAGACGACGCCTGAGATGCCGCTGCCCAGGGGCACGGCCGATGCGCCGCGTTTCGGGCTGTTCACCTTCACCATCCTGTCGAAACTGGCCGAGAACCCCAACATCACCTACCGCCAGCTCGGCCAGGCCGTGCTGCAGCAATATTCGGCGGACGGCCGCACCCGGCCAACGCCGCTGTTCGAGGGAGAACTCGACGCACGCGTCTTCGGCACCGACAAGACCGATGCGGTCATGCAATGGCCGATCGTCGTCAAGGACGACAAAGCCACGATCGGCGCCGGACTGCTGCATCGCCTCACCCCCGGCAGCAAGCTGGCAATCTTGCCGTCGGCGCTGTCGCCGCTGTCCGAGGCGCTTGGTTATCTCCAGGTGCGATCGGCAAAGAACCTGGAGAGCCGGGTCCAGCCGGTCGAGTTCGGCGGCAAGCCGGCGCTCAAGCTGGCTGACATCCCCGCCAATGCCTATGCCCGGCTCGCCGAGCTCGCCGTCGACTACAAGCTCGTGGTCGCGCGGCCGGCAGCGGCCAAAGGCCTCGAGAAAGAGGCTGCGCTGGCGAACTCGGTTCTCGACGATCTGGCGGCCAGGGAGAACTCAGGGTTCCACATCGCGCTGGTCGAGCCGGGCAAGAGCGCAGATCTGCGTCTCGCCGTGCTGCGCGAGAATGCCATTGCCGGCGCCGCAGAAGACGCCACCGACGCGCCGGCGCTGTGGTTCCTGCCAGCTTCGGGCGACATGACGCTCAAGGATGGCAGCAAGCCGCCGCTGATCGTCATTCATCCGGACGGCCGCGAAAAGCTGATCGACGCCGCGGCCAGGAACCTGACGAAAATCTTCCGCGCCATCGGCCTGTCGAGGCTGGCCGCCGCTTCGGATTATCGGCCGGAAGAGGTCGACGTCGAGTTCCGGATCAAGCGTCTGGACAGTGACGCGCTGCAGCCTATCGAGCCGTCGACGGTGCCGCGTGTTTCGCCCGACGATCAGGTGCATGTGCTGGTCAGGAACGGCTCGACCAACCTGGTTGACATCAACGTGCTCTATGTCGGCTCCGACTATTCCATCCAGCATTTTCTTGCCGAGCGCCTGACCGAGGGCGCCGTGCTCGAGGAAGGCCTGTTCAAATTCACCGACACCAGCTTCGGCATGGAGCAGATGATCGCCGTCTTGACCGAGGCGCCGCCGCAGAGCGAGAAGCAGGACCTGAGCTTCCTGGCGCAAGCGGGGGTTGTCTCGGTAACGCGCGGACTGGGACAGCCAAGTTTCTCCGATATGCTGGCCGATATCGGCATGGCGCCGGCGACGCGGTCGGCCATGCGGCTCACCGACGACAAGGCATCGAAGGGCGCCGTGATGATCTTCCCGATGGAGACGGTGCCGCGCGCCTGAGGCGGGATCAAGCGCCCGGCCAGGCCTCTTGCCTGATCGGCTGATAATGAACATTCTTCGACCGCCGCTGTCGGCGGCCGAACGGAACGGATGAGGGCGTTCGTGAACAGGATGGTATTTTCGTGGCGCGCAACAACCGCCGGCCTTGTCGCCGGGCTGTTGCTGGCCGCCAATGCCTCGGCGGACGAGATCTGCGGCCTTTGCGCCAAGGAGGTCGTCATCAACTCCGAACTGGCGAGTTGCTTTCTCGATCAGTACGACCAGATCGCCAAAACCGGCAACACCGCCGTCGTCGTCGATCTCAGCAGCTGCACCTCACGCGGCGTGGTCGAGCCGTTGCCGTCGCCGGGCAAGCCGCAGGTGGAGCCTGACGTGCAGTTCATCGTTTCGCGGGCGCAGCTGGATTGCCTGAAGAAGAAGCTGGAGACGCCGGGCATCGTGCTCGATCCGTCAGCTATCATCGAACTGGACAGCTGCGGATGACGAAAGCAGGGAGCGACGCAACGCAGCAGGCAGGGGCGGCGCCGGTACCGCAAAAGAGGCCGGCGTCACTGCCGGAAACCGTCGAAGGCCTGCCTTGGGTGAGCAATCACGAGGTCAAGAAGGAGGCGAACCCGTTCACCGATCGCGACTGGCGCATGCTTGTCTATGCCTGGTCCGGATTGCTGGTACGGCTGGCGATCATCTTCACCTTGATCTTTTCGGTCTACCAGTTCCTGGCAAACCAGGAGCAGAAGCGTGTCGAACAGACGATGTCGCTGGTCGAGCTCTGGGAAAGCAAGGATTACCAGCAGGCGCAACGGGCCCTCAAGCAACGCCTGGCGACGCTCAATGCCAAATACGGCAATCTGCTCAGCGCCAATCCCACGCCGACCGAGGAACAGGTCTATCGGCAACGCATCGGCATCGAGGCGATGAGCGCAACCGGCGGCGACATGCCGCTTGCCGAGTTCAGCGACAATTTCGACCGCATCGTCTATTTCCTCAACCGTCTTTCCTTCTGCGTCGAAGGCAGGCTTTGCTCGCGTCAGGTCGCCGACTCGTATTTCCGCGACTATGCCGCCTCGTTCTGGAGCTATTTTGCCGGCTATATCGACAAGGAGCGCAAGGCCGGTTCGCCGACCTTCGCCCTGCCAATCGAGAACTATGTCCGCCAGGCGCCACCCCCGGCCCAATCCAGATAATCCCCGAAAATGCGAAAGCCGGCGACGGAAATGCTCCGCCGCCGGCTTTGATTGGAGCATTTTGCAGCCAAGTGTGATCATATTTGGCGTCGCAGAAATGCCGCTAAAATAGATAACCCGCCCCGATGATCGCGGCGCGCACTCTGCAGGCCTATTTGTACAGGCTGTTGATCCACTGGACGTTGATGGCGTTCAGGCGCACGGCGGTATTGGCATCCGGGCTCTCGGCCACGTTCACGCCGGTGATGACGCGCTGCTTGGAGCCATTGTCATAGGCATAGACCGAGCTGCCGCTCGAACCTGGATACGTGTCGCAGTCGTACTGGAAATACTCGGTGGCGATGTTTTCGGCGTGCACTTCGCAGGTCGCCTTCCACATCGTGCCCATCGGCTTGTCGCCGGGATAGCCGATGATGTTGGCGGTGAAATCGCCGAGATCCACATAGTTGGCATAGCCCAGCCAGCCGAGATTGGTGCCGACATCCTGCTTGAGAGTGACGATGCCGAGATCCCACGGCACGACAGAGCCGTAAAAGCCTTGGTAATTGTCGATGAAGCCCTGGACGATATAGGCGCTTTCATAGGTGAAGGCGCCGAACGGAGCGTCGTCGGCGGTCTTGCCATTGAGAGCCGGCACGAACAGGATATCGTCGAGCCAGGCCTTGTCCTCGTGGCTGTAGAGGCAGTGCGCCGCGGTGAGCACCGTGCGCGGGCCGATCAGTGTCGCCGAGCAGCTGCCATAGCTGCCGCTCTTCGATTTGCCTTCGAGATAGCCGATCGCGGTGAACGGGTAGGTTTTGGTATTCTTGATCTGCTCGCGGTCGTCCGTCCCGAACACCTGGCGGCCGGCCTCTTCGCCTCCGCTTAGTCCGGAATTATCGGACTTCTGCCCGTCGGCGGGCGCGTTCATTTCCTTGATGACAAGGTCCTTCAGCGTCTCGTTCGGGTCGATCTTGATGTCCTTGCCATCGGCGGAGCGGCCGACGATGCCATAAGATTTGACTGCCGTTGCTTCGTCGGCGAGCGGCGCGGCGCGGTTGGCCTCGTCGTCGGTCAGTTTCGGCGGGGCGATCGGTTTCGCCCGGCCGGGCTTGTAATCGCCCGATGTCACGTCCCGCATGCTTTCGCCGTTGCCAGCATTGGCGGAGCCTGGATCGGCAGCCAAGGCAGGAACCGCCCACATTGCGGTGGAAAGCAACGCGGACGCAATAATGCTATGTGTCAGTTTTGTCATGGTGAGACTCTCCCAAAAGTCAGCAAGGACTGGATCAAGATAGAGAAATATTGTCGAGATCGTGGTGGTGACGAAAAATGAAATTGGTTGCCGGCGCCTTTACCGGGCCATTATTCAGTGCAGCCAGTTTAGGTCCCCGCCAAAAATGCCCGCAACGGTATACTGCCTAAATTAATCCAACATTGGCAATGACAAATTGCTTTCACATAGCCCGTGGGGGGCTATAGGATTTGGGCGGGCTTGGTTCGACAGCACGATTAGCAAAAGTGGTGCTCGGTTTTGTGACGGATCGCGCTCCGCCTTGGAGCATGATCTCACCGGCCGGTTCCATTTCAGTGGATCATGCGTCCGTGGCTGACCTGTCGGAATATTGTCTCAGGGGGTTCGAGGTGAAGATCATCCATAGGTTCAGACCGATTGCCGCCGCCGCGCTGCTCGGCATCGCGGCGGCCTTGCCGGTCGTTGATTCCGTTCATGCCACGGACGCGGCCGCCCGGCCGGAGGCGGCGATCTCGCCGATGAAACGCGTGGCCGAGGCCAGGGCAAAGGCCAGGGCGGAGAACCCCGACGGCGCCGATCGCGTCTACGGCGGCAAGCAGGCCGAGACGGGCGCCTACCCGTTCCAGGTGGCATTGCTGACCACGGGCAAGCTGGACAAAAGCCCGGCCTCGCAGGCGAATGCGCAGTTCTGCGGCGGCAGCCTGATCGCGCCGCAATGGGTGCTGACCGCGGCGCACTGCCTCAATGACGACGGCGAGCCGATTTCGCCTGATGTGGTCACCGTGCTCACCGGCGCCACCGATCTCAGCGAGGGCAAGCGCTACAAGGCGGTGGAGATCATCGTCAACGAGGGCTACAGCGAGCAGACGCTGGACAACGATCTCGGCCTGATCCGGCTGGCCGAGCCGGCCGATGCCCCGACCATCAAAATTGCCAGTGAGCCGACCCCCGACGCCGGCAAGACGACAGTCACCGGCTGGGGCAAGATGCAGGACGGAACATTTCCCACCGCGCTGATGGTCGCCGACCTGGACCTCCAGCCGAACGCAACCTGCAACAGCGGCATCAAGGCGATTTATGCGCATGATTTGAAAGCAGCGCTCGGCGAGCTCGCCCGCCGCATGCGTTATTCGGAAAGGGGCATCGAGGCGGCCGCCAACGCGATTGCTGCCGACATGGCGGATCCGCTGACCGGCAACATGATCTGCGCCGGAACGGCCAGCGGCGAGCGCGACGCCTGCAATGGCGACAGCGGCGGACCGCTGTTCATGACCGGCGCCGATGGTCCGGTGCAGGTCGGCGTCGTCAGCTGGGGCGAAGGTCCGGCCGACGGCGGCACCGCCTGCGGCCACAAGAACGCCTACGGCATCTACACGCGGCTGGCCAATTACACCGGCTGGATCGAGGAGAAGATGAAAAGGGCAGCGCCCGTGCCCGCAGCACCCAAAGCCCTCGGCACGGCGCAGAAGCCGGCGACCCCCTGACCGGCGTCACCCGCTGAACGAACGAACGGCGCGAGCAATCCCGCCGCTTCTGCCCGGAAACTTTTGGTCGGAACTAGAACCAGCGATCGCGGCGCTGGTCTGTGGCGGCCAAGGCGAGGCCCAGTAGCGCCCCTACGGCCGCTCCGAGTATGAATGCGGACGATACTGTGCCGGGATTCTCCTGGACGACCCCGGAAACCGTCTGCGCCCTGTTGCGCAGGGCTTGCGCCGTCCGGGACGCGCGGTCAGCAGCGCTGTCATACCAGTCGCCGGCCTCTTCGATCGCCTCTTCCGCGCGTTCGGCCAAGGTCCGATTGATCTTGCTGATCTCACGCCTCAGCTGCGCGACCTGCTTCTCCAGGGCTTCCTGAGCTTCACGTTGAGTCATCTTGGGTGCTGCGGATTCGTTCGGGTCGTCGGCCATGGTAATCTCCTTTGCGGAAGGCTCGGCTCAACGGTCGGCCCACTGTGCAGGTTCCTCGGCAAAACGATTCTGTCCGGTGTTTGTTCGGTGAGAACCCGGGATTTGTTCGGCATGTGTGCGAATTCGGCATCAACATCGGATCGTTCCAGCGCTCCCCGCGTTGGTGAAAACGCCACAAGGGAGGAACCGCCATGGATGACGATCGACATGAAAAAATTCGGCAGCGAGCCTATGAAATCTGGGTGCGCGAAGGCCGCCCGCACGGCGAACATGAGCGTCATTGGCAGCAGGCGAAGCGAGAGCTTGACCTCGACGACGCGGATCGCGGTCCGGCTGGAGTGATCGCCAGTTCCGACGTTCTGACGGTCGAGGCACTGGCGATGCGCACCGGGATAACCGGTGATCAGGCGCAAGAGCTGATCGACAGGCTCGGCAACGACAGAGCCGCACTCGAAGAAGCCGCGCGGAACCTCAAGGCAGCCGAAAGTTAGCCGCTGGCCACCGTGTCGAAGACAGCTATCAGTTTGCGCTGCCGCGTCTTTCGATGAAAACGGACCGCGGACCGTCTTCGCCTACTTCCTTGGCGGCCCCTTGCGCTCGGCCGACGTCGCCCAGAGATTGATGTCCGACTCGCGGGCAAAGGTGTCGATCTCGGCGAGCTCGGCATCGCTGAAGTCGAGCGTCTCGAGCGCGCCGACGCAATCCACGACCTGTTCCGGCCGGCTGGCGCCGATCAGCGCCGACGTCACCCTGCCCCGGCGCAACACCCAGGCCAGCGCCATCTGCGCCAGCGTCTGGCCGCGGCGACGGGCGATGACGTTCAGCGCCTCGATATTGCCGATCGATTTGTCGTTGATGAATGCCGGGCGCAGCGACTTGCCCTGGCTGGCGCGGCTGCCATCGGGGATGCCGCCGAGATATTTGTCGGTCAGCATGCCTTGCGCCAGCGGCGAGAACACGATGGAACCGACGCCAAGCCCCTCGAGCGTATCGAGCAGGCCATCATCCTCGACCCAGCGGTTGAGCATCGAATAGCTCGGCTGATGGATCACGCAAGGCGTGCCGAGCTGCTTCAAAATGTCGGCGGCTTCGCGGGTGCGCTGTGAATTATAGGAGGAAATGCCGGCATAGAGCGCCTTGCCCGAGCGCACCGCGTGATCGAGCGCGCCCATCGTCTCTTCCAGAGGGGTGTCGGGGTCGAAGCGATGGGAATAGAAGATGTCGACATAATCGAGCCCCATCCGCTTCAGGCTCTGGTCGAGGCTGGCCAGCACATATTTGCGGCCGCCCCATTCGCCGTAAGGTCCTGCCCACATTTCGTAGCCGGCCTTGGTCGAGATGATCAGCTCGTCGCGATAACCGGCAAAGTCCGTCCGCAGGATCTCGCCAAAGGCCCGCTCCGCCGAGCCGGGCGGCGGGCCGTAATTGTTGGCGAGATCGAAATGCGTGATGCCGAGATCGAAGGCCTTGCGCGTGATTGCCTGCTTGGTTCTATGCGGCGTGTCATCGCCGAAATTGTGCCACAGCCCGAGCGAGATCGCCGGCAGCTTCAGGCCGGACCGCCCGCAGCGATTGTAGACCATCTTTTCGTAGCGGTTCTCGGCGGGAACATAGGGCATGGGAAATCCTCATATCGAAACGAGCCCGACGGCTGTCGCCGCGACGCACGGCAGCCGAGCCTTCCGCACCTTTAGCCTCTCCCCGCGCAAACGGGGAGAGGCTTTTACGGTGCTTGGGAGGTGCGCCGCCTACTTCGTTTTCTTCTTCGCCAGCAGCTCCTTCGCTGCCTTGACGCCGAGTGCCGCGGGCCGCTCGCAGCTGGTCTGCATGGCGACGAACTTTCCGGTCTCGCCAGAACGCAACAGGCCGGTCATGACATCGACGGCATGCAGCGCCAGTTCCATCGAGCAGCGGTGCGGCCGGCCTTCGGTAATCGCGATCGCCATGTCGGCAAGGCCGGCGGTGCGGTAGTTGGCCATCATGCCATGCGAATGCATCTCGTTGGGCACGCCGAACGGATGCCGCCATTTCGGCAGCTTCTTCACCGGCTTGGCGGCCTCGGTGTAGCGCACCTCGCCGCCGAAGAAATTCGGATCCGGCACGAACACCGTGCCTACCTCGCCATAGAGCTCCATCGGCGCGTGGCCATGGCTCCAGACATCCCAGCTGGTGTTGAGCGTCACCACGGCGCCGTTCTCGAATTCCAGCACGCCATGGATCGTCGTCGGCGTGGAGACCGGGATCTTTTCGCCGGCGCGCGGCTTCGAGCTGATGATGCGTTCCGTCATCGGGATCGAAGCAAAAGCCGCGACCTGCTTCACCGGCCCGATCAGCTGGATCAGGTTGGTGATGTAATACGGTCCGATATCGAGCACCGGCCCGGCGCCCGGCTGGAAGAAGAAGTCCGGATTGGGGTGCCAATGTTCCATCCCATGGCTCATCACATGACAGGTGCCGCTGGTGATCCTGCCGAGCCTGCCGGTGTCGATCAGGTCGCGGACAAGCTGGTGCGCGCCGCCGAGGAAGGTGTCGGGCGCCGAACCGATGCGCAGCCCCTTGCTTTCGGCCCGTTTCTTCAGGTCGAGCCCTTCCTTGACCGAGAGCACGAAGGGCTTCTCCGAATAAACATGCTTGCCGGCGTCGAGAATCTGCTTCGACACCTCGTAATGCACCGCCGGAATGGTCAGGTTGACGATGATGTCGATATCGTCGGCCTTGAGTAGCCCCTCGACGGTCTCGGCGCGCAGCTTGAACTCTTTTGCCCGCGCTTTCGCCGCTTCCATGTTGATGTCGGCGCAGGCGCGCATCTCGATGCCACGGAACAGCGGCGCCAGCGAGAAATACGCCTTCGAGATGTTGCCGCAGCCGATGACGCCGATGCCAAGTTTTGTTGCCATGCTGGTGTGCTCCTAATAGGTCTTGGCGGCTGCGATCGAGCGGCGGGCGAAGCGCGCGATATCGTTGGGATTGTCCTGTTCCATGACGTAGTATTTTGCGGCGCTTTTGGCGCGCAGCGCCTTGATCAGGCCGGGCCAGTCGATGGTGCCGTGGCCGACATCCGACCAGCCGTCCTCGTCGAGTCCCTCGCCCGCCTTGGCCATGTCCTTGACGTGGACGGCGACGATGCGCTTGCCGTGCTTCTCGATCCAGGGCAGCGGATCGACGCCGCCGCGCACCACCCAGGCGACGTCCATCTCCCAGCCGATGTCAGGCGCCGAGGACAGAATATGGTCCTGCGGCACCGAGCCGTCGGCAAGCGCCTTGAACTCGAAATCATGGTTGTGCCAGGCAAAGCCATAGCCGGCTTTCCTGGCCGTCTCGCCGACCTTGGCCAGGCGTTCGCCGAAGCCGCGCCAGCCGGCTGTGTCGGCCGGCCTGAACTCGGCGTTCAGGAACGGGCAGATGAGCAGCGTGATGCCGAGCGCGTCGGCCGTCCTGCGCACGCCATCGAAATCCTTCTCGAGCGCGTCGATCGAGAAATGCCCGGTCGGCATGGCAAGCCCGTTCTTGTCGAGTTCCGCACGGAATGCCTTGGGATCGTCATAGACACCACCGAACCCTTCGACTTGGCTGTAACCAAGCTCGCCCAGCATCTTGAGCACGCCCTCCCAGGGCTGGAAATTGCGGGCACTGTAAAGTTGGAATGACCAGTTCATCGTCTCTGTCCGTTTTCTTGTGGATGGTTAGTCTTGGGGGGATGAGTCTTGGGGGGAATGGAAGAGTCTTGGGTGGCTAGATCTGCTCTAGAGGCGGTTACCTGTGGCGGCGTCGAACAGCGAGGCGCGCATCGGATCAAAACCGATGCCGACCGCCTCGGCGTTGTTTGGCGTGCGCTCGGCTGTCACCCGTACCGTGAAATTCTGGCCGCCGAGCTTCAGCCAGACCAGCGTGTCGGAACCCATGGGCTCGACGACCTCGACACTTGCCGTGGCTGCGAATGGCCATCCCGTGCCGCTGTTGAACGCGACGTGCTCGGGGCGGATGCCGAACACGGCCGGCCCCGGCACCGGGTCCTTCTCGAAAGCATAGGTGGCAAGCGGAATCCGTACATCCTCGGCGACGAAGTGCCAGTCGCCGTCCGCCTGCTCCAGCCTGCCGTCGAGGAAGTTCATCGCCGGCGAGCCGAGGAAGCCGGCGACAAACCGGTTGACCGGCCGGTTATAGATGGTCTGCGGTGCATCGAGCTGCTGGATGACGCCGCCCTTCATCACCGCGATGCGGTCGGCCAGCGTCATCGCCTCGATCTGGTCGTGGGTGACGTAGATCATGGTGTTCTCGAGCTTGCGATGCAGCAGCTTTATCTCGACGCGCAATTCCGCGCGCAGCTTGGCGTCGAGGTTGGAGAGCGGCTCGTCGAACAGAAAGACATCGACGTCACGCACAAGTGCGCGCCCGATCGCCACGCGCTGGCGCTGGCCACCGGACAGAGCCGCCGGCTTGCGATGCAAAAGCGGCTCGATCTGCAGGATCTCGGCGGCCCGGGCGATGCGCTTGGCGATCTCGTCCTTGGCGAGGCCGGCAACGCGCAGCCCAAACGACAGGTTCTTCTCCACCGTCATCTGCGGATAGAGCGCGTAGGACTGGAACACCATGCCGATGCCGCGATCCTTGGGCTCTTCCCAGGTGACGTTCTTGCCCTTGATGAAGATGCGGCCTTCGGAAACGTCCAGCAGCCCGGCAATGCAGTTGAGCAGGGTCGACTTGCCGCAGCCGGACGGGCCGAGCAGCACGATGAACTCGCCTTCTGCGACATCGAGGTTGAGCGTCTGCAGCACCGATATCGCGCCGAAATTCAGCGACAGGTTCTGGATCGAGACGCTGGTGCCGTTTGCCCCGCTGCTGCCGTTTACCTCAACACTGCCGTTTGCGTTCATCGCCATCATCCTTTCACCGCGCCGGCGGCGATGCCGCGCACAAACAATTTTCCGGACAGGAAATAGACGATCAGCGGCACCAGGCCGGTCAGGATGGTGGCTGCCATGTTGACGTTGTATTCCTTCACGCCTTGCACCGAGTTGACGATGTTGTTGAGCTGCACCGTCATCGGATAGGTGTCGGGGCGGGTGTAGACGACGCCGAACAGGAAGTCGTTCCAGATGCCGGTCACCTGCAGGATGATGGCGACGACGAAGATCGGCAGCGACATCGGCAGCATGATGCGGAAATAGATGCCCCAGAAGCCGGCGCCGTCGACACGCGCTGCCCGGAACAGCTCCTCCGGCATGGAGGTAAAGTAGTTGCGGAACAAAAGCGTGAGGATCGGCATGCCGAAGATGGAATGGACGATCACCAGGCCGCTGAGGCTGCCGTAGAGGCCGACCTCGCGCAGGATAATGACGATCGGATAGATCATCACCTGATACGGGATGAAGGCGCCAACGATCAGGATGATGAAGAAAGTGTCGGCCCCTTTGAAGCGCCAGTTGGCCAGCGCATAGCCGTTCACCGAGGCGAGCGCGATCGACAGGATCACCGACGGGATGGTGATGCGCACCGAATTCCAGAAGCCACGCGACAGCCCGTCGCAGTTGAGCCCGGTGCAGGCGCTCGACCAGGCCTTGACCCAGGGCTCGAAGGTGATCTCCATCGGCGGCGAGAAGATGTTGCCAAGGCGTATCTCAGGCATGCCTTTAAGCGATGTCACCACCATGACGTAGAGCGGCAAAAGATAGTAGAGCGCCACCACGATCAGCGTGCCGTAGAGGAAGATGTTGCGGCGCGAGAACGTGTGGCGCGGCTTCGGTCCGCTCGGCCCGTAGGCTTCGAGCCCGCCGGCGTCGCCAATGGCAGGCAATGAGACGGCATGGTCAGACACGCTTCTTGCCTCCGAACTCGAGATAGGCCCACGGCACGATGACGATGATCACCGACAGCAGCATCATCGTCGAAGCGGCGAACCCTTGGCCGAGGTTCTGGGCGAAGAACATGTAATCATAGACATATTTGGCCGGGACTTCGGAGGCGATACCGGGCCCGCCGCTGGTCTGGGCGACGACAAGGTCGTAGACGCGAACAATGTTGGAGGCGACGATGACCAGCGTGGTGATGAAGACCGGCCGCATCATCGGTATGATGATGAACAGATAGGTCTTCCAGGTCGGTATCCCGTCGACCCGCGCGGCCTTCCAGATATCCTCGTCGATGCCGCGCAGGCCGGCCAGCATCAGGCACATTATCAGCCCGGTGCCTTGCCAGAGAGCGGCGATCAATATGCCGTAGATGACGATGCTGGAATCATAGAGCGGATTGAAGCTGAAGCTCGTCCAGCCGAGGCTGCGCACCACTGCCTGGACACCGAACTCGGGGTTGAGCAGCCATTGCCAGACGAGACCGGTGACGATGAAGGACAGGGCGAAGGGATAGAGGAAAATGGTCCGGAATGTGTCCTCGAACCGGATCTTCTGGTCGAGCAGGGCAGCAAGCAGGAAACCGATTACCAGCGAGAACACCAGCGACAGCACGCCGTAGATCAGCAGGTTCTCGATCGAGATCAGCCAGCGCGGCGTCGCCCACAGCCGGTAATACTGGTCGAGACCGACGAAGTGCAGCCGCGGCAGCAACTTGGAATTGGTGAAGGAATAGAACACCGTCCAGACGGTGCCGCCAACAAAGATCACCAGCGCGGTGAAGATCATTGGGATCGAGGCGATTTTCGCATTGAGGTTGCGAAAGAGTTGGCTGGGGCGTTCGCTCTTGCTCATCTGCACAGCCGCGCTGGATCGGGTAAGGGCGGGAGGGTCAAGAGGTCTTGACCCGAGCTCCCGACCCTGCGCTCGCAGGGGCGGGAGTGAGGCGCTTGATCGATCGCTCAATCGGCCGAACCGACGATGGCGGCGAAGCGCTTCTGCGCATCTTCCACGGTCATGTCCTGCTTGGCGAAGAACTCGGAGAACAGATCCTCCTTTTGCTTCTGCGTATCCTGCGAAAGCAACTGGTCCGTCCAAGGCATGACATTGCCCTTGGCGAGGATTTCGAGGCCCTTCTTCATGCAGTCGTTCGCCGCCTTGAGGTCGACGTCGCCGCGCACCGGCAGCGAACCCTTCTTGAGATTGAAGGCGACCTGCGTCTTGGGATCAAGCAGCGTGTGGGCCAGCACTTCCTGCGCCTTCGATTTTTCGGGATCCTTCAGCAGCGGGAAGTAAAAAGCGTCGCCGCCGGTGGCGATCATCTCGTTGAGGCCGAGGCCCGGAAGGCAAGTATAGTCCTTGCCGGCGGTCTGGCCGGCAACCTGGAACTCGCCCTGCGCCCAGTCACCCATGATCTGGCCGCCGGCCTTGCCGGTGATGACCAGGTTGGTGGCCTGGTTCCAGTCCTGCACATTGGTGTTCTTCGCCATCTTGCGGGCGTCGTCCGCGGCCTTGAAGACCTTGGCGACTTCGGGCCCGGCGGCGAATTCCGCGTCCTTGTCCTTATAGACCTTGAGGAAGGCATCGGTGCCGCCGACCGCCGCGAGCAGCACGTCGAAAGCGCCGGAGGCCTGCCAGGGCTGGCCGCCGACCGCGAGCGGCTGGATGCCTGCTTTTTCAAGCGCGGGCGCCGCAGCGACATATTCATTCCAGTTCTTCGGCACCGGCACGCCGGCTTTTTCGAAGGCGGCGTTCGACAGCCACAGCCACTGCCAGGAGTGGATATTGACCGGCACGCAATAGATTTTGCCATCGAGGGTACAGCCGTCGAGCAGGCTCTTCGGCTGCACGATTTCCGTCCACTTTTCCTTGGTGGCGAGATCGGTGAGGTCGCGCATCAGCCCGGCCTGCACCAATTCTTCCGCCTGCCGGCCGTGATTGAACTGGGTCGCGCCCATCGGGTCGCCGCCGGTGATGCGGCTGATCATGATCGGCCGCGCCGTGCCGCCGGAGCCGGCGATAGCGCCGTCCACCCAATGATTGCCGGTTGCGTCGAAAGCCTTGGCGAGTTCGGCGACCGCTGCCGCTTCGCCGCCGGAGGTCCACCAATGGGTGACTTCCAGATCCGTCGCGGCCGCCGGGCCGGCGAATTGCAGCGCGGTCGTCAATGCCAGCGCAGCAGTCATGAGTTGGTATCGCATTTCGTTCCTCCCAGAATCTGAAACGTTACAGATTTTCGATACGGCAATTGCTTGAGGCGCGCAACCCCTCAGGCGAAGGTGGCATCAAGTTTTTTCGAAGCGCGAATAAAATCGCGCGGCTCGCTGGCCTACCGCATCGCAACCAGAGAGGTTGCACTGCAAAATGCAATGCTGCGACGCCAAAAAGATCGGAAAAGCCGTTCCGATCGCTGTTTTGCGCCGATTGCAGCGCCGCTCGTTCTGCATCTGTCACCAGTGATATCGCGACGGCAGTGACAATCTGTAACGTTTCAGTATATAGCGGCCTCATTCGGTGAAGGCCCGCGGCGTACCCGCGGCCGCCGATTGCCGGCCTGCCCGGCAACTGCTATGCGCCTGACGGGGCGGGACGAATGAACAGGCATCAAAAAGAGAAGGCCGACGAAGCGTCGGGACAGGGCCGGCCGACACTGAAGACGCTCGCCTTCATGACCGGGCTGGGCGTCACCACCGTGTCGCGCGCGCTGAAGGACGCGCCCGAGATCGGCGCCGAGACCAGGCGTCGCGTCCAGCTTGTCGCCAAGCAGATCGGCTATCGCCCCAACCGTGCCGGCGTACGCTTGCGCACCGGCAAGACCAATGTCATCAGCCTGGTGCTCAACACCGAGCACGAGATCATGAGCTTTGTCTCGGACATCATCTACGGCGTTTCGGAAGTCATCGCCGACACGCCCTACCATTTGATCGTGACGCCCTATTCGCGCTCGCAGGATCCGCTCGACCCTATCCGTTACCTCGTGGAAACCGGTTCAGCCGACGGCGTCATCATTTCGCGCACGCAGCCGAACGATCCGAGAGCCCGTTATATGCTGGAGCGCGGTATCCCCTTTGCCACGCATGGCCGCACCGACATGGGGCTGATTCATCCATATCATGATTTCGACAATTACGCTTTCGCAGCCGAGGCGGTGCGCCATCTGGCCGGCCTCGGCCGCCGCCGGCTGGCTCTGTTGGCGCCGCCGGTCGAGCTGACCTATCACGGCCACACGCTCGCCGGCTTTGCCGATGCGCTGAGCGAGGTCGGCGCCAGCGAGATTCCGTTCAACACCGTTTCAATCGATCATTCGATCGAGCAGATCAGAATGCGGACGGCGCAGCTGATGCGCCGCGAAAGCCGCCCGGACGGTTTCATCAGCAGCGCCGCCGCCGCGACGCTTGCCATCGTCGCCGGCATCGAAGACGCCGGCCTCAAGCTTGGCCGCGATGTCGATGTGGTGTCCAAACAATCGTCGGAGCTTCTGCACCTGTTTCGCAGCGAATTGCTGGTCGTCAACGAGAACTTCCGGCTGGCCGGCGCCGAACTCGCCCGCTCGGTGCTGGGCTGGATCGGCGGCGCCGCACCCGGCACCCTGCAAAGCCTGAGCGAACCGGGCGAAGTCCAGGCCTATCGCCGGCCCGACTAGGGCGGGATACGTTCAAATCGAACTGGGCTCCATCTATTTGTCTTAGCCGCATTTCTGCGACGCCAAGTGATTCCACTTGGCTGGAAAATGTGTGCTGCTGACTGGCAAGCTTGGAGCCGGGAGCGGACTGGCAGCTTCTGGCATCAGCCGCGCGAGTAGCGGACGTTAAAATCGAATGCGCTAGCGTCTCGGATTAGCCCAAGGCGGACCTGTCGAATGGTCCGCTCTGCTGCTCGAAACGAGAATGAGTCTTCAGGCCACGGACCTAGGAGCTTTCTTCGGAGGCGCCTCCTTCAACGCCGACTAACTCAATCTCGATAGTCGGAACTTTGGCTGCGAGGAGCCGCTCCAAGCGCGACATATCAGGTTGAAGCGGTGGGAGGCCGCGCACCTCTCGTTCCAGGGCGTCCAGAGCCTTTTTCGCGTTCGCGATTTGAAAGATCACATGCTCAGATACGTCAAATGGTTCTACTTTGGGATCGGCTTTCTTAGGACGCCGGTGGATGGGTTTCTGAGCTACCTCGCTCATGGCCTGCTTCTGGTAGTCTGCGAGCCAAACGTTCAGGCCGGACATGATAGTGGCTTCCTCCTCGGAAACCGCGGGGTTCTCGGGAGCAGGCGTTGGAGCAGGCTTGGACTGAGCAATGGTCGAAAAGATCACGATATCCCGGAGCAACGCATACACGTCGCGCAAGGCGCTCTCTCGGCCGAGCGGCATCCACCGGTTCCCGTCTGGGTCTAGAGTCGCTATGACTTTGAGGATCGGCTTCAGGCTTCGAAGCGGATCGATTCGGTCGACCGAATGCCGGTGATCCCAGAAGGACAGGATCGCCTGTACGGCCTCGGCCCGAACACCGGGACGAGCGTTGGCTTCCTTCTCGGCTTCTGTGATCAGTTCGGCGATGTAGTGGACCATCCACCGGCCAAGCGTATCGACGCCGGGGTCGAGCTTGTATTCAGCGACCAGTTTTCTTCCAAGAGCCAGTGTTTCCTCGGTAGTCCCTGAACGAGCCGTCCCCCGAGAGGAGGAGGATTTTGTGCTGTCTCTTTTGCTTCGCGTCGGGCTCATAGGATGTACTGTATTGGTTTCGCAGCGTTCGATCGATACCTATTTCGACGACCAGACGATACTTTGCTTTGGTGAGGAATTCGGCGAGCTCATCCGCGCGCATCAGAAGCCGCCAGCCCTCCGACTTGGTAGTTCGGGCGTAGTCTCGTTCCCTGGACGGCTCATCAGACCACGCAACATACAAGAACGACGGTTCAGGAGCGCCCGTCCGGTACCAGGCGGTTTTGGACTCCGGTCCCCTTTGCAATCCAAACTGACGAGTAACGAGCGCGCCTGGCTCATAACGACGGGCCCTGACTTCAAACAAAAACGGATCGTGGTCGTCGAATTGAACCTCGCCTGAAAGCGAGCGGAGCCATCCGGTCAATGTGTAGGGGGCCTGATGGATCGCAAGATCGTCGCTCTCATCTGGGATGCGGAAGTCGTAGGTGCTCGAAGCTGTTTGAAGAGCGCGAGCCAGAGCGTCCGATGTTTCGGGAGAAACCAGAGCGGTGCTGACATGGATGTCCTGTTCGCGCGTTGGATGATGGCTGGTCTCTCGTGCGGCGACCGCAATCCACTGCGGCCGGCCAGATGACCTTATCCCAAGCGCCGACAGATACTCGTCGTTTCGAACGTTTGAGAGCCAGCCGCGGTCCGTTCGCGGATCGGCAGACCAGAGAGCGTATTCCAGCGGTGTGGGGCCGCGGTGGTCGACCGCCCACAACGGCGGATCGGTGGGAAGAAAGCGTTGCATCCAGGATTCAAAGCGATCTTCTCCGTATTCGGTCGCACCAACTGGTGCCACCTCTAGAAGCTCGCCAGCAACGCAGAGCATTGCGTGCCATTCCAGATAAGTGCTGTAGCGCTCGCAAGTTGGGAATGAACCATGGCTGTGGCTGTACAGGCCCCAGCTGCGATCGTTGAGGCGGGTATCGCGACGTGGCTCCTTGACCCATCTGTTGGCGTCGATGGGCGCGTACCAAACATCAAGTATCCAACGCTCCGCCCCGGCCAGAATCTGATCCTGCGGTACCGTTGGAAAGATATTGAGCAGATTGCTGTACCAGTACGGCACCGTATCCGTTTCATCGAAGTTAAAGCGACCTGACGCGCGCTCTCTCGCCCATCCGAAGGAGCGATGCGGATTTTTCTGAGTGTTCTTTCCGGCTCGCTTCTTGGGTGTGTTGAGTTGGGACACGCGTTGGCGCTCTGCCGGAGTGAGCAAGCCCGCGTTGGCTGCATCGGCCTGCAGCAGTGCCCGCTTGGTGTATTCGCGAATTGCAATATGCGGATCACTCAGCATTGCGTCGCTAAGGAGACTGTCCTTGATCGCCGGAAGCGCCGCAGGTGACTCAGCACTGAGCCTATAGGCGACGATTCCAAGCCAGAGCCTTGCGCCCAGAAAGTAGAATGGCGCCTCAGGATCGCGGAACGCGTTGTCAGACGTCCGCCCTGCTTCGGCGAAAATAGCGGCGATGCGGGATGCGAGTCCAAGACGAGCGAGGCAGCGGATGGAGTGAGCGGCGCGCCATCTGACGCGGGTATCGATGTCACTCAGGAGCGCGTAGTAAAAGCGCGCCATAGCGTGGTCGAGATCGTCAGGTACATCGACTGGAATGCGTGCCTGCTGATCTGTCTCAGGCAACCGGTTCACGAGCCGATCAAGGTACCAGCGCAGCAGGGCTTCCACGCCATCCGCTGGAAGCGTGGCGGCGATCCGCGAGGCAATACCGAATAACGTGCTGCTGCCCATGCGGATACCACAGGCTGCAATTCCGTCGATGAGGATTTCGGCCCGCTCGTCCGCGCTCGCCTGGGTGTAATCCAGGAGGCTATCGAGCCTGCTGTCGTTGAACCGCAGATAGCGCGTAAAACCGTCGAGACTCTGGGCGATCACAGCCGGTAGCTCGTTCTTGCACCACAACTGGACCGCGGGGCTTGAGCTCCAGTCTCTCAGAAGGTTCGCAAGCAGAGGACTCCACTCCGCAGCACCAACGAGATCACTGTCGATCGCAGTTAGCGCGGCCAGAAATGGAACGCTATCCGCCATGCGCAGGGTCGAGGCGATTTCACCGAGGGTCGTGGCCGGTTGAAAATAGCGATCCTGCCCGCGCGAAGCCTGTATTGCCTCTTCGAGACCCGCTTTGGAAACTTCCGTGATGACCACCGGGAGTTTCGGCGCGGCCTCATCGGTAGGAGTTGGAGTACCACGCAGGCTAATGCGGTGGTCTTCATTCTTAGGCTGGATCGTATCCGCGCGCCTTTGCTGCTGGGCGAAGTCCATGAGGCGCCGAAGTTGCGACAACCACTCGCCACGTGCATCAGGCGAGACTGCGGCTAAGAGGCGACGTGCGCGCTCCGGTCGTACACCCTGGCCCTCTGCAAGAAGGATCAGACGGGACGTCTCCTCTAGCAGGTTTGCGTCTTCGTTGCTTTTCATGGCGTGCAGCTGAGGCACGAGCGCTGTAATTACCTCCAGATCAGGGCCGTCCAGGAGAATGGAGAGTGCCAAGCCCAGCGGAGCGTCGATCTGATTGGAAGATATCGAAGCCTCAACCACGGGCTGCAGGGTGTCGCGAAGGCCGACGGTCCCATCGTCCATCCATCGCGCCGCAGAGGACAAGGCAGTAGGAAGGTGCAGGCCCACAAGCCCTCGAGCAACGCGGTCCAACTGAAGCCCTCATGGCCTTCTAGGCGGATCGATGCCGCGGCCGCGAACGTGGCGAACTTAGAAGCGAGAACCGGTTCGTGCCTCGGGCCGCTGCGCGCGAGAACATCCACCAACGAGGACGAGAAGCTAATTTGGTCAATTGCCTCTTCGTCGATCTCCTTGGCGATGGTCACAGCTTCGTTGAAACAGGCCTGGGCGTCCAGCCTGCTGATCGGCAGCACGAGGCGCGCCAGTCCAACGAGCTCATCGACCTTGTCCGTGGCGCGTGTGCTCAAGGATCGGACGCCGGCGGCCGCCTTTGCGATGTGCGTCATGAACTGAGGGTGGAATGAGGACGACATTCTAAAGACGCTCAGGATCAAGGCGTCTCTGCTTAGAAAGTTGCTTGGCTTCTCGCTCGCGGTGCCCATACAGCGCTCATAGAGTTGGTCGATCGGCATGCCGCCAAGAAAGAGGAGCTCCGCCACGCTGCGCGCCGCGACGACCCGGAGATGGACCCCCTGATATCCTTGATCGAGCTGGTAGCTGTTTCCGGATACCGCGAGCTTTGCCACGTCTAGGAGGGAGTCGTCTCCCGATCGCCGCTTCTCAATCAAGTCAACGCGCTGCGCGTAGAGCGGAAAGAGGACGTGGAGCACGCGATGTAGACGTTCCTTTTCGTCGTCGTGCTCGACCTTTTGCCTGTCTGCCTTGCCCTTCTTTCGGGCAGCTTTGGGCTTGGCGGGCGGCTCACTGACGGGTTTTGCCTCGAGCCCGTCCCCATACTTCACGAATTCACCGGCCTTGCGCTCGTCGCCTGCAATGGATCGCGCCAGTAGCCACAACCGCATCAGGCCGTCGATGCGAACAGCATCCGACGTGTACAGCCGTCCCTGGCGGCTGTTCTCGAGCGCTTTCGTAATTTTGCTTACGGCGCGGGCTACGATTGCGCCGTCGCCCCCACGAGCGTGGGCCAGCTCGCAGGCGCCTACGAGCGTGCGCATCCATTCTGGCTCCCACGCAGGCGCGGCACGCGAGTAGCCTAGGTCAATGCCGGGGATAAATGCGCTCCGCAGGCGTCGCAAACATTCCAGAAGGATCTCGCTTGGGACCGCGAAGCCTGCCTGCGCCAAGGGGACCGCCAGTACAAGCGGCCACGGCTTTTTTAGGTGCCCTTCTTTTAGGAAGGTAAGGAGAGCGTCGCCTCCGCCAGCGGCAATCAGACGCGGCACAACCTTAAGGCCGACTGCGAGACGGACACCAAGGGGGGTCCACCTCCAAAGCTCGTGCATCGCCGGTTGTGGGCCTCCGACGAGGAATGCAGCTTCGACGCGAGCGGCTATGTCGTCGTCTTCGACCTTCCATTCGTCAGGTCGTCCTCTTCGCGACGGGCTATCGTTTTCAGGCCGACGACCGATCCACGCGTCGTACATGCGCAGGTAGTGTAGCGTTGCCGCACGATCACCGCTTCGACCGGCGCTGAGAGCAAGGTGCGCCATGACGGAGCCATGAGCTCCGACTTCATCCCGGTCGAGAAGGATGCGGCGCATGATCGACGGGCCGCTGAACTCGGTCGCCAGTTCGGTTTCGCGATCAATGAGCGTGTAGAATGCACCCTCGTCGTGTTGAGCCTCAGCGCCAATGAGAATGGTCTGAAGTGCCTTGACCGTGTTCCCGGTTTGCCGGCACGAGGCGAGAGCAAGAGTGAGGCGACGTATCTGTATCTCGCGCTTGCGGATCGGGTCCGGCACCGCTTGGACTTTGGTGTCTGTGTCAATGATGTCAAAGGCGTGCTGCTGCCGCCCAGCCTTGATCAGGTAATCTGCTACGTAGGCCGCCGAGTAGGCGTCGGACTTGTAGCGCGTCCAAAAATAATCTGCGATCTTCCCAAGCGTAGCCGCTCGTCTAGCAGCGGCACGCGCTTTGATATGATCCTCGAAGTCCTCATCGGAAACCGTAACGGTATCGGCTTCTAGCCTTAGGCCGCGACCGAGGTCTAGAACAAAGTCACGCACAATCTCTGTGGTCGTCCCTGCGGTTTCTGCCACGGCTGCAAGCGTCGCCGGTGTGGGAAGGAAGGCAAGCGATGCGACGAGCCCGTCCAGAATGTCGCGCTGACCCAGCTTGTGTAGCGCGAGCGTGAAGGACGCTTCTATGACGTCAGGAAGGCTTTTGCCGTTTGGGAGGAGCGCCTCGAACAACGTTTCAAGTTTTCCGTCCGCCGCCTGCAACGCGTAGGATTGAACGCGGGGGTTGCCACCTGTCAGCGCGTGAAAGCTTGTGATGTCGGCATTCGAGGCGTTCGGAAATGCTTCAAGCAAATGGAGTCGCGATTCGTTCTCCGTGAAAGGGAGACACGGAATCTCTTCTGTCATTGGTGGAAGATTGAGTGAATCTCTCCGCGCCGTCCTTGCGGACACCACGAATCGAACATTCGGCGGCAGCGATTCCAGGTTTGCGGTTGCGAGTTCGTAGACGAACGAAGGATCGGCTGGAACGGTCTTTGCTGCCGCGGTCATCGCATTGTCAGCGGCATCTACAATGATCAACACGATCGCATCGGGCGACACTGCGGCGATCGCCTCGCCTGCGAATTTGAGGCGCTTGAAGAGAACTTCTGTCGTGACCGGGTGTGTCCGACTTCGTGGGATCAGGATTGGAAGTTCTGCAGCCAGCGCAAGGTCATTGATGATTTGCAGAAAAGCTCGCTCAGGCAAATGTCGACGGTCGTCGGAATACATGTAGCGGCCAGCGCCATAGCAATCGTAGGTAACGACAACCGACCCGGGCGGAAGGCGAGAGGCGAGTTGTTGCGTCAACGTTGTCTTGCCGCAACCGCCTTCACCATGGACGAGTATCAGCCGTCTACCCTCGTTCAGTTTTCGCACGACCTCTCCGGTGGCGACCCGGACGATCTGCTTCTTTGGGAGGGTGATGTCTTGGGGCGAAGGGAACAACGCCTTGCGGTCCCCGACGTCAAACCAGGCAAGGAGTTTGTGTTCGTCAACGAATTCGCGCACGCGCTCGGGGAGCATGAGCGTACGGACTTGAGATTGCAGGCTCTCGATCTCATTGCCAACTTCGTCGCCCAAAACCTGCGTGGTTTTTTCGACGACACTTTCTCTCAGCGAGAAACGAGACAGCGATCCGCACTCACTAAGGTCAAGCGCAGCCAGGAACGCCTTCAGCTCCTCGCCCATCAGTCCCGATGCCGTCGCGACTTTCCTTAGGTTTGTCCCGCGGACAGCACGGATCGCGGGCGTCTCGGAGGTGAGACCGGGATTGAGAAGGTCAAGTATGTCCGCGCCTGCCGGTTGGTTACTCACCAACCGGAGTTTGACCGTGGCCTCCGGTTTGACGTCAGCACGCGCAGCGGCAAAGTCGTCGGCCAGCTTTCTGATGACCGAGTTGTCGCCAGTCTTCTTGGAGTTGTACGTGAGTCGGGCGACCGACCATGAGGTAGCCGGGTCCGAAGGAGAGTATTTCAGCTGCGCGAATTCAACTCGGTCAGCCGTTTTTAGGGTGGGAGCGCCGTAGTAGAGAGCGCAATCGACGCCATCCCAAGTGGGTGCATCAGTGCCGACCGTACCGCCGTCCTCATATCCAATTCCCTCAACCGAGACGGCAGCAAGCTGAGTCCCGGGTATAAGCAGGCCCAGCATCTGCTGGAGCGCCCAAAGTTCGTGAAATTGATCTCCGGCATTAGATGCACGGGCGCCCCGATAGTCAGCAGCGTTCGGTGGGTTCAAACGTATCGCTCCAATTACCTAGTTTTTCGGAAGCACGTATCTGCTTCTTAGCCGGTTTTGGCATTGAAAAGTCATTCGGCTTCGGTTCCCTGATGCCTGCGCTGAATGTATGTGGGCCCTATTGTCAGGTCAAAACTCGCCGGTGCTGAAGCGACGGGGATCGCACTGCCTGGTACTCGATTTATGGGATGCTTGCGAAGGTCGGCTTGGCGCAACGAGACTTCCAATGTCGTCAATGACGAAGTCGGCTTTCAGGAGGCGACGGCGCAGACGTGAACGCCCAATATGAGGCTACCCCGCCGCCCCGCTCCCCCACGGGCCATGGAAAGCGCCCTGCCCGTCGATACGCTCGAAGCCGTGCGCGCCGAAGAAATCGCGCTGCGCCTGGATCAGGTTCGAGGTGCCGCGGCCCTGCCGGTAACTGTCGAAATAGGCAAGCGCCGATGACAGGGCCGGCACCGGCGAGCCCGCTTCGGCTGCACTTGCCACGACACGGCGAAGCGACGGATGGGCCTCCTGCATCAATGAAACGAAAGCCGGCGCCATCAACAGGTTGGTGGCTGCGCCGCCGGCGCCGAAGGCCTCCGCCATCGTATCCAGCAATTGCGAGCGGATGATGCAGCCGGCCCGCCAGATCTTGGCGATGACCGGCATCGGCAGGTTCCAGTTGAATTCCTTCGACGCGCCGCTCATCACCGCGAACCCTTGCGCATAGGCGGCGATCTTGCCGGCAAACAGCGCCAGCTCGAGATCGCCGAGCAGCGCGTCCCTGTCTCCGGAAATCTTGCTCACGCCGCCGCCATAGGCTTTTTCGGCGGCCAGCCGCTCGTCCTTGATCGACGACAGCACGCGGGCCGCCACAGCCGCCTCGATCGCTGTGGCCGGGATACCGAGCTGCTGCGCCTCGATCACCGACCATTTGCCGGTGCCTTTCTGGCCGGCGCGGTCGAGAATGATGTCGACCACCGGTTTGCCGGTCTTGGGGTCGTCGGCGGCCAGTACCTTGGCGGTGATCTCGATCAGGTACGAGTTGAGCCGGCCCGTGTTCCACTGGGAAAACACCTCAGCGATTTCTTTCGGCCCCATGCCGAGCCCGTCACGCAAGATGCCGTAGATCTCGGCGATCATCTGCATGTCGGCATATTCGATGCCGTTGTGGATGGTCTTGACGAAATGGCCGGCGCCGTCGGTGCCAAGCCACGCCGCGCAAGGCTCGCCCTTGAACTTGGCCGAGATCGCGGTCAGCACCTTTTCGACGCGCTTCCAGGACTCTTCGGTGCCGCCGACCATGATCGAGGGACCGTGGCGTGCGCCCTCCTCGCCGCCGGACACGCCCATGCCGATGAAGGTCAGGCCCGAATCGGTAAGCTCCGAGAAGCGCCGCATCGTATCGCGGAAATTGGCGTTGCCGGCGTCGATGACGATGTCGTTGGCCGACAGCACGCCGCGCAATGCCGCGATCTGCTCGTCGACCGGCTTGCCGGCCAGCACCATGATGATGATCGGCCGCGGCGGCCGGATCGCGGCGGCCAGTTCCTCGAGGCTGTAGCAGGGCACCACCCTATCCCTGAGCGCGCCGGCATTTTCGACAAAGGCATCGGTGCGCGCCGCCGTGCGGTTGAAGACGGCGATGCGGTGCCCCTTCTCGGCGATGTTGAGCGCCAGGTTGGAGCCCATCGTGCCAAGGCCGATCAGGCCGATTTCGGCTTTTTCCATTGTTTCTTCCCTGCTTTCGGATCTTGTTGCTTTGAGCCGCGATTGGGTTGGATGCCCATTCTTGATGACGATGATTGACGGGCCTTCAAGGCCGCGTCAACCGTCTCGCCGAATTGTGTTGCGCGGACCAGCGCTCTCGTCACGGCCTGATGTCGATCGGCGCCTCTATCTTCACCATCTCGAAATCGGAGACCAGGATATCGAGCCGCGCCGTCCACCGGCCGGCGATCGGAATGACGAGATCGTCGACGCGCCAGGTGCCGTCGCCGGGCTTCGTCGCAGGGCGTTTTATCGGCTCGATGCCGGAATCGGGCTTTGACAGCACCAGCGTCACCTGCTTGGCGTCGAGCGGGCCGAAATCGCCGGTCATGATGAAGATCGAAGCAGCAACAGGTCCGGTGTGGCCGGGCGCAATGCTGAGATCGGCCATCGCTTGCTGCGTGTGGATATGCACCGATGCCGGCTGTGCCGCGGCGATTGCCAGCGCCCGCGGCGGCGGCGTGAAGCGCCAGCCGGCGCCAACTCCGAAGATCGCCACCACGATCAGCACCTCGATGGCGATCGAGCGGGCCAGCCGCCGCTGGACTTCCGTATTTCCTGCCTCGGCCGAGGCCGTGAGCTTGAAGCGGTTGACGGCGGCGAGCGTGAACAGAAAGACGAGCAGCACGAGCTTGAGCAGCAGCAGCCGGCCATAAGCGGTGTGGACCAGCGCCGACGGCGTTTGCACCTGGATGACGGCGAGCAC
The DNA here is from genome assembly GCF_040318975.1 of Mesorhizobium sp. M0983. NCBI lineage: Bacteria > Pseudomonadati > Pseudomonadota > Alphaproteobacteria > Hyphomicrobiales > Phyllobacteriaceae > Mesorhizobium > Mesorhizobium sp. M0983. The sequence goes on from NZ_JAMYNH010000014.1 coordinate 106,000, forward strand.
GATGCCGGCTGCCGCAAGCACGGCCACGACGAACAGGATCGCTCGCGAAAACCGTCGCAGCAATGGCCCGGCTTTGGCCGGCTGCCGTTTCAAGGCAAGACCAAGCGGCGCCAGCGCCCCGGCCCAGACGGCGATACCAGTTCCGTGCAGAAACACCATCGGCCTGGTCAGCCATTGCGGCTCGGCGGCACTGGCATGCCCGCTGGCGGCAAGTGCTGCGCCGACGCCAGCCAGTCCGGCCAAGGCGAGCGGCTTTGCGTCGGCGGGCGGCACGACCAGCGATAATAGGCTGAGGCCGAGCGCCATCAGCGCGATCAGCACCGTCCAGCCGAAGCTGGTGCCCAGCCCGGTCTGCCAGATGACCGGCTGCGCCAGCCGGGCAAGCGGCGCGCCAAGCGCATCCAGCCCCTGCATGCCGAGCGACAGGGGTGCGGCGGCCAGCCCGCACAGGATTGCCGCGACGATCAGGCGCTGGCCGGATCGACCGCCTTGCGCCAGCCAGGCCAGCGCAAAGGCACCGCCGACGCCGAAAAACAGGCCGATATATAGAAAAACCTTGCCGATCCAGATCGCCGTTCGAAGCCCCCGGTCGACGGCTTCGGAGGCGGCCGGCGCAGCACTCGGTGCGCCGACCGAGAACAGCACCGAGCCGCCGACCGGATGCCCGTCGGCGGAGATCACTCGCCAGCTCAGCACATGCGTGCCGGATGTCAGCGCCTGCGGATTGTCGATCTCGACGGTCTGGCCGCTGAGCTGGAAAGAGCTCAGCGGGACCGCCGTGCCGTCGGGCCGCACCAGCGTCAGCACCAGCGGCGAAACCGGCTCGCTGAAGGTCAGCGACATCGGCGACGGGCTCTGCGCCAGCACCGCACCGTCAGCCGGCTCGGCCTTGATCAGCGCCGCATGGGCGAAGGCCGGATCAGGCATGGCAATTACGGCGAGCAGCACGATGGCGGCGAGCAGGCCAGCCACAAGCCGGCCAGAATGGTTGCCGGCCATGCAAGCTCGCCGCAGGAAGGATGCCGCGCTCATCTCACCGCCAAGAGCAGCGGCGCGCTCATCCGCCAAAGCGCGCCGCTGGAGCTCACTTCTTCGGCAGCAGCTTGAGGCCGGGCGCCGGAAATTCCAGCGCGTCCTCAGCCTGCCCGACCGCCGGAATTTCGATCCAGCGATCGGCGACGCCGTCACATTCCTGCACCACCGGGAAATGCAGCGTCTGGCCTGCCGGCAGGTCGGACGCCAGTGTCGTGCGAAAGACGAATTCGTCGTAGAATTCGTCCGGCAGGCTGCCGGCGCTCCAGTCGACCTCCTTGACGCCGCTGGTCACTGCCTGGCCGTAGAGCTGGTAGGACTTCTCGTATTTGCCGTTCTTGACCTGCAGCGTCCAGCCCGGCTTCGGCATCGGTTTGACCGAGAGCACCCCTTCCGGGATCTGCACGCGCAAGGCGGTCATTGCCTTGCCCTCGCAGCCATGCGGCACCCGAAGAACCGCCTTGTAGGTCGAGCCGACCGCCGCCTCCGGCGTTTCGAGCGTGATGTGGGCGAAGGCCGCGCTGGTCCCGAGAACAAGAAGCACGCAGCCGGGCAAAAGAGATTTCTTCATGATGGTACCTCTCGAAGCGGCCAAGTCAGTCGTCGTCCTGGGGTGCCGCACTGCCGATGCCTTGCACGGCGAATTCAATCTGCACGGGCCCGGCCTTCTCGAAGGTCAGCGTGGCGGAGAACATTTCGCCCTCCTTGGGCCGCCGCTTCAAATCCATGAACATCAGATGATAGCCCTTAGGCGCCAGCGCGACCTTGCCGCCGGCCGGGATTTCGAGGCCGCCGGTGACCGGCCGCATGGTCATGACGCCATTGCTGACGCCCATCTCGTGCAGTTCGGCCTTAACCGAAATGTCGGAGGCGATCGACAGCAGGCGATCCGGCGCACTGCCGGTGTTGGTGATGGTGAAGTAGCCGCCGGCTACCTTGGCGCCGGCTGGCGTGGCGCGCGACCAGGGGTGCCCGATCTCGAGACCGCCAAGCTTGAACTCATGTGCCAACACCGTCTGGGCGTTGGCGAACAGGAGGGCAAGAACGCAAAGGGCGACGCCGAGACGCTGCTCGAAACTACCCAGTGAGAAGCGCCTGCGGCTGGATGCGGCAGCGCGAAAAGAGTGAGACATGATTGCTCCGTGGATTTTAAGAGATCGCGCCGATGCCGGTCGCGAACGATGTCGATAAACGCGCCGGCCAAGGGTGTGCGCGGCGCAAACCAGAACGGATCAGGCCGTCGCCGGTGGTGCGCGCGGATTGGACGGAGTGCGGGCGCGGGCGAAATCGCGATGCCGGAAGGCCGGCAGGAAAAAGGCGATGGTTTCGACGGAAGGGCTGCGAGACAGGCTCCCGGTGGCATCGGGCGGCGCGTAGACCGCCGAAACGAGGTTGCAGCCAAGCATGCAGCAAGCCGGCATGTGCTGCTGATGCGGATCCCCTGCCGGGAGTTGCGCCGCACCGTCATGGGTGCAGATCGTGTTGCCGAAAGCATCGAATTGCGAGGCGTTCGGCTCGATGCCGGAAGCAAACGCGCCGAACATCGACTGGAGCACGAAAAGCCAGGCCGCGGCGAACGCGACCGGCATGCTCCATCGTCTCCGGCGTATGGTCAAGAACCAGCCTCTTCACGCAGCAACGTCAGCTCTCTAGCACGGAGCCGGCGGCCGGAAAATCGCCAAAACGTTGCTGCGGCAACGCAACACAATCACGCGCGCAGCGGCTGCCTGCCCTCCGGGATCGACGTCAGCAGCGTGTGGCGGGCCGATTTCAGGTGCTTGCGGCAGGCGGCGTCGACCTTGGCGAGATCGCGCGATTTGAGCGCGGCGATATAGGCGAGATGCTCCTGGACCGCGACTTCGTTGCGCTCGCGCTCCTGCGCCTTGTTCCATTGGTAGTGGTAGTGGAAGATCATGGCGATGACGTCGTAGAAATCGACGATGAAGCGGTTGTGCGAGGCGCGGTGGATCAGCCGGTGAAAGCGCTCGTCGAGCTCGGAGAACGCGTTGAAGCGCACGGCGATCTCGCGCGCCAGCAGGCGATGCTCGTCTTCCAGGCTGTCGAGGTCGGCCCAGACCGGGCTGTCCTCGGGCAGAGCGGCAAAGGCGGCGGCCGAGCGCAGTTCGAACATCTCGCGGATTTCGGTCAGCTCCAGCGCGAAGGCGCGGGTAAAGCCTTTCAGCACCCAATGACTGTTGCGGCGCTTCTCGATCAGGCCGAAGCGCGAGAAGCGGATCAGGAATTCGCGCACGCTGGTGGTGCCGACGCCGATCTCGCGCGCCAGTTCGAGTTCGTTGATCTGCATGCCGGCCTCGGCGCCACCGGCAAGCAGCCGCCGCATGAAGGAGCGTTCGATGATCTCGGCCAGCGTGTCGGTCTCTTCCTCGGGAAAAAAATCGTCCGGCCGCGGCTCGCGCAGAACCGTCTTGCTGCGCTTGTTCCAATCGATCAGCCCGGTCTCTTCCATGCGGGCAAGGATGGTGCGGACGGTCGTGCGGCTGACGCCGAGCAGCGTGCCCAGCTCCGGCTCCGAAGGCAGGCTCCTGGTTTCGTCGAGCAGCCTAAGACCGCGATTATAGGCGTCCTTGTATACGTTGTTGCTCTTCGACATCCCCTGCCCCGTGGCGCGCCGGCGTTTGCGGCCGGCGTGAAGCTTTTCTCGCGCATGAAATCGGAATCGCTTCGGAAAACATCATGCGCAACGCTAGTTTTGGTTGTAGAGCCTACGTCGCGCATCCAAAAGACGCGTCGCGCTCTGGCGAAAAAACAATTGACGCAAAAATGTTTTTTCACGATAAAAGACATTATATGTTAAGAGCCGCGTGTCAATTCGCTCGCGCACCCAGGAACATACCCAGGAAGCTCCCGTGAACGCCGCAAACAGCATTCTTCTGTCTCCCGCCGACAATGTCGCGGTCGCCAATGGCCGCATCGAGATCGGCACCGTACTGCCGGGCGGCGCCGCCGCCGCCGCGCTGATCGAGCCGGGCCACAAGGTGGCGATCAAGCCGATTGCCGCCGGCGAAGCCGTGGTCAAATACGCCCAGGCAATCGGCCGTGCCACGCAGGATATCGCGCCCGGCGAGCATGTCCATTCGCACAATCTGGTCTTCGAAAGCGGGCGTTTGCCGGTGGTGCCGCCGAGCGAGGCCGTGCACGCGACCGAGGCCGACCGCGCCCGCGCCTTCATGGGCTACCGCCGTGCCGACGGCCGTGCCGGCACGCGCAACTTCATCGGCATTCTCGCCAGCGTCAATTGCTCGGCCACCGTCTGCCATGCCATCGCCGACGCGGCGAACCGCACGCTTCTGCCGCAATATCCCGGCATCGACGGCTTCGTCCCGATCGTCCACGGCCAGGGCTGCGGCATGAGCGCCACCGGCGATGGCATGATGGTGCTGCACCGTACGCTGGCCGGCTATGCACGTCATCCGAATTTCGGCGGCGTGCTGATGGTCGGGCTCGGCTGCGAGGTCAACCAGCTCACCCTCTATGGCCAGAAGGGCGTCGCCGCGGGAAAACGCCATTTCAACATCCAGGAAGCCGGCGGCTCGCGCAAATCGGTCGAGAAGGCGCTGGTCGTGCTGGCCGAGATCGCCGAAGAGGTCGGCAAGCTTCAGCGTGAGCCGATCCCGGTCAGCGAGATCGTCGTCGGCCTGCAATGCGGCGGCTCCGACGGCATGTCCGGCATCACTGCCAACCCGGCGCTGGGTGCGGCCGTCGACATTTTGGCCGGCGTCGGCGGCGTCGGCATCCTCTCCGAAACGACGGAGATCTACGGCGCCGAGCACCTGCTTGCCTATCGCGCCGCAACTCCCGAGATCGCCGCCAAGCTCGACGGCTACGTGAAATGGTGGGAAGACCATGTCGCCAAGCATGGCGCATCCATCGACAACAATCCCTCGCCGGGCAACAAGCGCGGCGGCCTGACCACCATCCTGGAAAAGTCGCTCGGCGCGGTCGCCAAGGGCGGCCAGACGCCGCTCAACGGCGTCTTCGGCTATGCCGAAAAGGTCACCGGGCACGGGCTGGTGTTCATGGACACGCCCGGCTACGACCCGGTCTCGGCCACCGGCCAGGTGGCGGGTGGCGCGAACGTCATCGTCTTCACCACCGGCCGCGGCTCCTGCTTCGGCTGCCGGCCGACGCCGTCGATCAAGGTCGCCAGCAACTCGACCATGTACCACACCATGGAAGAGGACATGGACGTGAATTGCGGCGTCATCGCCTCGGGCGAAAAGACCATTGCCGGCATGGGCCGCGAGATCTTCGAACTGATCGTCGAGACAGCTTCGGGCCGCAAGACCAAGAGCGAGGAATTCGGCTACGGCGACAACGAGTTCGTGCCTTGGCACCTCGGCGCGACGCTCTAAGCCGGACCGCTCGCGACAGTCGCGAACACCTGACGTGATCGCCAGGTGTCGCAGTTCGTACACTCCCAAAAAAAGAATGAACATTCCATATTGACTGAGTGATGGAATTAATATTCCATGCGGGACATTGGAGGAGATTGGCAGCGGAGTTCCGACAGAAAGAACTCTTCCGCCCAGCCATCCGAGGCAGGCATCAAACAGCGCTTGCGCCGACTGAGTTGATGCACTATCAAAATGCGGTAAATGTTTTTTATTGATAAAGTTCCGTTTGGGCCGCGCCATCCGAATGGAGCTTCCATAACATTCACCGGGCGACTTAGGGAGGACTCCTAATGAAATTCGTGACCAGCATTCTCAATCGCCGCGCCTTCGTGGCACTCACAGCCGCCTCGATGCTTGCCGGCGTGATGCATTCGGCCCCGGCATCCGCGGCCGACGTGACCATTCCGATCATCGTCAAGGACACCACGTCCTTCTATTGGCAGATCGTCCTGGCCGGCGCCCGCAAGGCCGGCAAGGACCTGGGCGTCAACGTGCCGGAGCTCGGCGCCCAGGCCGAGACCGACGTCAACGGCCAGATCTCGATCCTCGAAAATGCCGTCGCCGGCAACCCGGCCGCCGTCGTCATCGCACCGACCGAAGCCAAGGCGCTCGGCAAGCCGATCGACGAGGCCGCCACCAAGGTCAAGATCATCGGTATCGACTCCGGCGCCGACTCCAAGGCCTTCACCTCGTTCCTGACCACCGACAACATTCAGGGCGGCCGCGTCGCCGCTGACGGCCTTGCCGCAGCCATCGGCGAAGCCAATGGCGGCAAGGTCGAGGGCGACGTCGCCCTGATCACCGCGCTTCCGGGCGCCGGCTCGCTCGAACAGCGCGCCCAGGGCTTCAAAGAACAACTCGCCGCCAAATATCCCGGCCTCAAGCTGGTCGCCGACAAATACGCCGACGGCCAGGCCACCACCGGCCTCAACATCGCCACCGACCTGATCACCGCCAACCCCAACCTCAAGGGCATCTTCGCCTCCAACCTGATCATGGCGCAGGGCGTCGGTCAGGCGATCGCCGAGAACAGCCTCGCAGGCAAGGTCGGGCTGGTCGGCTTCGACAGCGACGAGAAGCTGATCAAGTTCCTCAATGACGGCGTCATTTCGGCGCTCGTCGTCCAGGATCCGTACCGGATGGGCTATGACGGCATCAAGACGGCGCTTGCCGCCTCGAAGGGCGAGAAGGTCGAAGCCAATGTCGACACCGGCGCCAACCTGGTCACCAAGGCCAACATGAAGGATCCGAAGATCGACGCGCTGCTCAACCCGAAGCTCGACTGAGCATCGCCACTGTGAACTGTTCCGGGGCCTTTTCGCCCCGGAAACATCCCACTCGTGCCAATCGCGAGGCCAATCTTTGGGGGCCAATCTGGGAGGATTGTCATGATGTCGACGGCGCAGGAACTCCATCCGGCCCCAACGCTTGAACCGGGCAGGACCATCCTCGAACTCCGCGGGCTGGAAAAGCGCTATCCCGGCACTCACGCGCTGAAGCCGGTCGACCTCGCCTTCAAGGCCGGCGAGATCCACGCCATCGTCGGCGAGAACGGCGCCGGCAAATCCACCCTGATCAAGCTTCTGACCGGCGTCATGCCGCGCACCTCCGGCGACGTCATCTGGGAGGGCAAGCCTGCCGCATTGGCGACGCCGCATGAGGCGATGGCGCTCGGCATCAATGCCGTGCATCAGGAAGTCGTCCTGTGCCGCCATCTCACCGTCGCCGCCAACATGTTCCTCGGCGAGGAGGATTCCCGTTTCGGCATCCTGCAGCAGCGGGCTATGGTCAGGCAGGCGCAGAAGATCATCGACGATCTCGGCTTCGACCTGCCGGCGCATGTCATGCTGGGTGACCTGACCATCGGTCAGCAGCAGTTGATCGCCGCCGCCCGCGCCACCGTGCGCGGCACCAAATTCCTGATTTTCGACGAACCGACCGCCTACCTCACCCGCAAGGAGGCCGACCAGCTGTTCACGCTGATCCGCCGGCTGAAGGGCGAAGGCGTCACCATCATCTACATCAGCCATCGCATGGAAGAAGTGTTCGAGCTCGCCGACCGCGTCTCGGTGCTGCGCGACGGCACGCTGGTCGGCACCAGGAATATCGCCGAGACCAATGACGCCGAGCTGGTCAAGATGATGATCAACCGCTCGATCGAGCAGGTCTACCACAAGGAGCATTTCACCCCGGGCGCGATGCTTGTAGAAACCAGGAACCTCTCCGGCAAGGGTTTCGAAAATGTCTCGATGTCCGTCCGCGCCGGCGAGATCGTCGGCCTCTACGGCCTGATCGGCGCCGGCCGCAGCGAGTTCGTCACCACGCTCTATGGCCGACACCGCAAATCGGGCGGCCAGATCCTCTGGGAGGGCAAGGAGGTCAAGGTCAATTCAGAACACGACGCGATCAGGCTCGGCATGGCGCTGGCCCCGGAAAGCCGCCGCGACCAGGGCCTCTGCCTCAACCTGCCGGTCGGGCTCAACCTCAATCTGCCGATCTACAAGCGCATCTCGAGCAATCTGCTGATCTCCCGTGCGCAAGAAAAAGCCCAGGCCGATCGCCAGATCGCCGACCTGCGCATCAAGACGCCGACGCGAAGTGCGCTGGCCTCCAGCCTGTCCGGCGGCAATCAGCAGAAGATCGTCATCGGCAAATGGCTCGCGCACGGCGCCAAGCTGTTCATCTTCGACGAGCCGACCGTCGGCGTCGATGTCGGCACCAAGGCCGAGATCTACCGCCTGTTTGGCGCGCTGCTATCCAAGGGCGCCGGCATCATCCTGATCTCGTCCTACCTGCCCGAGGTCTATGAGCTCGCCGACACGCTGCATGTGTTCCGGCGCGGCAAGCTGGTGGCCACTCATGGGTTTCGTACCGCTGACCACGAGGAGATCCTCACCCAGGCGCTGGCCGAGAAACAAGAAAGACCGGGAGGACGGATATGAGCACCGAGGCGATCGCTGCCGAAAGGCCGAAACGCAACTACAACGCCCTGTTCGGGCTGACACTGCTGGCACTGCTGGTTCTTTTGTGGATCATCTTGTCGGTGGCGACGCCGAGCTTCGCCTCGGCCAACAACATCTCGAACCTGTTGCGGCAAGGGTCGATGATCGCCATCCTGGCGGTCGGCCAGACCTTCGTCATCATCACCGGCGGCATCGACCTTTCCGTCGGCGCCGTTGTCGGCTTCGCCACCGTCATCGTCGCGATGCTGATCAACGCCGGCACACCGGTTTTCCTAGCCATCCTGATTACCTTGCTGGTCGGCGTCGCCATTGGCATGTTCCATGGCTTCGGCATCGTCAAGATGGGCTTGCCACCCTTCATCATCACCCTGGCGACGCTGACCTCGCTGCGTGGCATCGGCCTGTTGATGACCAACGGCAACTCGATCTCGATCAACAACGACGCCTTCCAGACGTTCTCGCGCAGTTCCTTCGTCGGCGTCCCCAATCTGTTCTGGATGGTGATCCTGGTCGGCATTCCGGCCTACATCTTCCTGCACCACAGCCGCTGGGGCCGCTACCTGTTCTCGGTCGGCTCCAACGCCGAGGCATCGCGTCTGTCGGGCGTCAACGTCCAGCGCACAATCTACATGGCCTATACATTGTCGGGGCTGTGTGCGGCCTTCGTCGGCGTGCTGCTCGCGTCGCGCATCGGCATCGGCAATCCGACGCAGGCCGAGGGCTGGGAATTGCAGGCGATCGCTTCTTCGGTGATCGGCGGCACGTCGCTGTTCGGCGCTGTCGGCTCCGTGCACGGGCCGCTGCTCGGCGCCTTCATCCTTGCCACCATCAACAACGGCGCCAATCTGCTCAACGTCAACGCCTTCTGGCAGCGCATCATCACCGGGGTGCTGATCATCGTCATCGTCTATTTCGACGGGCTGCGCCGCCGCGGCAAATAGATCGCCCCTAACAGCCGCCGGCCTCGCAACAGCAGAGCCGGCGGTGCCATGAACCGACTGGATTGAAGCATGAAAGCCGTCGTCTGCCGCTCGCCCGGCGAACTTGTCCTCGAAGATCGCCCGGCGCCTGGCGCGCCGCCCTCGGGCTGGGCGCTGGTTGCGGTCAGTCATGTCGGCATCTGCGGCACCGATTATCACATTTTTGAAGGCAAGCACCCGTTCCTCGCCTATCCCCGCATCATGGGCCATGAAGTCTCGGGGACCGTGCTGGAGACCGGCCAAGGCGTCGATCTGGCAATAGGCGAAGCGGTGATCGTCAATCCCTATCTCGCCTGCGGCAAATGCATCGCCTGCCGGCAAGGCAAGCCGAATTGCTGCGTCAGGATCGAGGTGCTCGGCGTCCATCGCGACGGCGCCATGTGCGAGCAGATCCTGGTGCCGGCGCAAAATCTTTATCCGGCAAACGGCCTGTCGCTGGCCGATGCGGCCGCCGTCGAATTCCTGGCGATCGGGGCGCATGCGGTGCGGCGCTCGCTGGCTCAATCGGGCGCGCGTACCCTGGTCATCGGCGCCGGCCCGATCGGCCTCGGCACGGCGCTGTTCGCCCGGATCGCCGGGCTCGACGTGACGCTGCTCGACATGAGCGCTGAACGGCTTGGCTTTGCCGAAAGCGGACTCGGCTTCGCGACCCTCGACGGTTCGCGGGGAGCCGCCGCCGATCTGGTGCGACAGGCGACCGACGGCGATGGTTTTGACGTGGTCTTCGACGCCACCGGCAACACCCAGTCGGTGCAGTCGGCCTTCGCCCATGTCGCGCATGGCGGCACGCTGGTGCTGGTCAGCGTCGTCAAGGACGACATCGCCTTTTCCGATCCCGAATTCCACAAGCGCGAGATGATGCTGATCGGCAGCCGCAACGCTCTGCGCGCCGATTTCGACCATGTCGCCGCTTCAATCCGCAACGGTGCGGTGCCGCTGGCAAAGCTAGTCACCCACCGCACCACGCTTGGCGAGACGCCGCGCGACCTCGCCCGCTGGGCACATGAGAAATCCGGGCTGATCAAGGCGGTCATCCAGGTCGGATGACACAACGATAGCCGCGTCTCAAAGCGCCGACAGTCTGAGTTCGATCCGCTCGGCCGGGAAGCGCGACTCCGAAAACTGGATCGGCTGACCGTCGGGCGTGACGTTGACGGCGACCGTCACCAGCACGATGGCGCCGGGCTGCAGGTCGAGGTCGGCAAGGTCGGCGGCATCGGCATGGCGCGCCGACAGCACGGTCGATTGCCGGAGATAGTCGTCGATGCCGAAACGTGCCAGCGATGCCGTGATCGAACCGGTTTCTGCCATGGCAGCATCGATGCCGGCAAAGCGCCTGGCATCGAACCAGCCGGCAGCGCGGGACACCGGCATTCCATCGGCTTCGCCCCGCGTTTCCAGGCGTATCACGTCGGCCCCCTGCGCAAGGCCTAAGCCCTCTGCGACACGACGGTTGGCCGGCTCGACCGATGAGGCGAGCAAGGTGATATGCCGCTCGGACGCCTGTCCTTGCAATCCCTCGGAAAAGCGGGTGCGGGCGCCGATCGGATAGGACAGCCGCTTTCGCGACAGCACGAAGGTGCCACGCCCTTGCTCCGCCTTGAGCACACCCTCCTGCACCAGGGCTGCGATAGCGCTGCGCACCGTATGGCGGTTGACGCCATAGCGTTCGGCAAGTGCCACCTCCGGCGGCAGCGCGGCATTCTCGGGAAAATCGCCAACGGCGATCGAGTGCAGGATCTGGTCGGCGATCTGCCGCCATAGCGCGACACCGCTGCGCCGCTCGATGCTGTTTGCTTGCCCGATCATTTCCCGCCCCAATCTTTGCGCCGACCTTTTGGCCCGTGTCACGTACACGTCATAGACACGCGCTAGATAATAGATATAATTTGTATAGTTGTCTATATCAATCGACAAATGCACGCAGACGAGGAGTAGCGGCCATGCGAGGACGGGAAGCGCGAGAGCAGGCCGAGCGCAAGGCCGTAATGGCGACGCTGGCGCAATCGGCCGGGGACGACATTGTCCGCCTCTGGGACGAAGCCGGCCTGCCTTGTGAAGCGGAACTTCTGCGTGGCCCCGAAACCGGCCTGGTTACCGTGCGCGGCCGCATCGGCGGCAGCGGCGCGCCGTTCAATGTCGGCGAGGCGACGGTCACCCGTGCCACGGTGCGGCTTGCGTCCGGCCATGTCGGCCACTGCTATGCGCTCGGCCGCGACAAGCAGAAGGCAAGGCTGGCAGCAATCGCCGATGCGCTGTGGCAGGACCCGGCCCACCGCAACGGGGTCGAGACCAGGCTCGTCGCGCCCTTGCAGGCGGCACTGGCCAAGGCCCGTGACCAGCGCCGCGCCGAGACGGCGGCGACCAAGGTCGATTTCTTCACAATGGTGCGCGGAGAAGACTGATGGACCTCGCCACTCAATCGATCGAAGGCGGCTTCGCCGATCCGGTATTCAACGCGCAGACCGTATTCCGCGCTGTGATGGACGCGATGGCGCGGCCGGGCAGCGTGCAGCCCTTGCCGGCCCTCGCCCACCCCCCCGTGCCGCTGTCGGCCACCGCCGGTGCCATTGCTCTGGCGCTGTGCGACAACGACACGCCGCTCTGGCTCGACCCGGCTTTGCAGGGGTCGGCGGCGGTGAAATCCTGGCTTGGCTTCCATACCGGCGCGCCGCTGGCCAACACCCCGGCCGACGCACATTTCGCGCTGATTGCCACGCCGGCCGAGATGATGGCGCTCGACGGGTTTTCGCAAGGCACCCAGGATTATCCCGATCGTTCGACGACGCTGATCCTCGAGGTCGGCGATCTCGTCTCCGGCGCTCCGCTGCTGCTCGAAGGCCCGGGCATCGAGAAGACGGCGACGATCGCGCCGGCGCAAATGCCGCGTCATTTCGTCGAGCAATGGAAGCAGAACAATCAGCGCTTTCCGCGGGGTGTCGACATCATCCTCGCCACGTCCGACGCAATTGCCTGCCTGCCGCGCACGACGCGCATTAAGACGATGGAGGCGTAGGATGTATGTCGCGGTAAAAGGCGGTGAAGCGGCCATCCGCAACGCCCACAAATTGCTCGCCGACCGCCGGCGCGGCGATCGCTCGGTGCCCGCACTTCGGCTCGACCAGATCGTCGAGCAGCTGGCGCTCGGCGTCGACCGGGTGATGAGCGAAGGTTCGCTCTACGACAGGGAATTGGCGGCACTCGCCATCGTCCAGGCGCGCGGCGACATGATCGAGGCGATCTTCCTGGTTCGCGCCTATCGCACGACGCTGCCGCGCTTCGGCTATACCAGGGCGATCGAAACCGGCTCGATGCTGGTCGAACGGCGCGTGTCGGCGACCTACAAGGACCTGCCCGGCGGGCAGTTGCTCGGCCCGACTTTCGACTACACCCACCGGCTGCTCGATCCCGAGCTTGCCGCCGGCGGCGAAGTCGCCGAACCGGAGCAGCGTGCAGGCGAAGCGGAGGCGATGCCGCGCGTCTCGGCCATCCTCGCTCGCGAAGGCCTGATCGAGCCCGACGGCGACATGCCCGGGGATCATGTCCCCGGCGACATCACCCGCGAGCCGCTCGAATTCCCGATGGCGCGTGATATCCGCCTGCAGGCGCTGTCGCGCGGTGACGAGGGGTTTCTGCTGGCGCTCGGCTATTCCACCCAGCGCGGCTATGCGCGCAACCATCCTTTCGTCGGCGAGGTTCGTATCGGCGAGGTCGAACTGGAACTGGACGTGCCGGAACTGCCCTTTGCCGTGCCGCTCGGCAGCATCCGCGTCACCGAATGCCAGATGGTCAACCAGTTCAAGGGCTCGGCCAAGGCGCCGCCGCAATTCACCCGCGGGTACGGCCTCGTCTTCGGCCAGAGCGAGCGCAAGGCGATGGCCATGGCGCTATGCGACCGCGCTCTTCGTGCAACCGAATTCGGCGAAGATGTCGTCGCCGCCGCGCAAGACGAAGAGTTCGTCATCTCGCATTCCGACAATGTCCAGGCGACCGGCTTCGTCGAGCATTTGAAGCTGCCACACTATGTTGATTTTCAGGCCGAGCTCGACCTCGTGCGCCGCATGCGCGCCGCGCACGACGCCCGCGAAAACGCCGGCAAGGCCGACGAGAAAAGGCAGGCCGCGGAATGACCGGACAACCGACCGACATCGCCACCTACAACTTCGCCTATCTCGACGAGCAGACCAAGCGGATGATCCGCCGCGCCATCCTCAAGGGCATCGCCATCCCCGGCTATCAGGTGCCGTTCGCCTCGCGCGAGATGCCGATGCCCTATGGCTGGGGCACCGGCGGCGTCCAGGTCACGGCGTCGATCATCGGACCGGACGATGTTCTCAAGGTCATCGACCAGGGCGCCGACGACACCACCAATGCCGTCTCGATCCGCGCCTTCTTCAAGAAGGTCGCCAATGTCGCGGTCACCACCGAGACGGCCAAGGCGACCATCATCCAGACCCGCCATCGCATCCCTGAACATCCGCTGAGTGCCGGTCAGGTGCTGGTCTATCAGGTGCCGATCCCCGAGCCGCTGCGCTTCCTCGAGCCGCGCGAAACGGAGACGCGCAAAATGCATGCGCTTGAGGAATACGGCCTCATGCATGTGAAGCTCTACGAGGACATCGCCAGGCACGGCCGCATCGCCACCACCTATGCCTACCCGGTCAAGGTCGAAGGCCGCTATGTGATGGATCCGTCGCCGACGCCGAAATTCGACAATCCCAAGATGCACCGTTCGCCGGCTCTACAGTTGTTCGGCGCCGGCCGCGAAAAACGCATCTATGCGCTGCCGCCCTTTACCGAGGTGGTCAGCCTCGACTTCGAGGATCATCCCTTCGAAGTGCAGACCTTCGACCAGCCCTGCGCGCTGTGCGCGGCCGAGAACGTCTATCTCGACGAGGTCATCCTCGACGACCATGGCGGCCACATGTTCGTCTGCTCCGACACCGATTATTGCGAGAAGCGGCGCGCCGAAGGCCACCGCGGCCATCTCGCGCCCGAGACCCATCTTGCCCCAGGAAAAATGGAGCCGGCTGAATGACCGACGAACCGCTGCTGCGCGTTTCGGCGCTGTCCAAATTCTACGGCTCGCGCGTCGGCTGCGAGAACGTCACCTTTGATCTGTGGCCGGGCGAAGTGCTGGCGGTGGTCGGCGAATCCGGTTCCGGCAAGACGACTTTGCTCAACTGCCTGTCGACTCGGCTGCTGCCCTCTTCCGGCACCGCCAGCTACCGCATGCGCGACGGCCAGTTCCGTGAGCTTTACCGCATGAGCGAGGCCGAGCGCCGCTTCCTGATGCGCACCGACTGGGGCTTTGTCCATCAGAACCCCGCCGACGGGCTGCGCATGACGGTGTCGGCCGGCGCCAATGTCGGCGAACGGCTGATGGCGGTCGGCGACCGCCACTATGGCAGGATCCGCGCGACGGCGGTCGACTGGCTGTCGCGCGTCGAGATCGACGAGGACCGCATCGACGACGAGCCGCGCGCCTTCTCCGGCGGCATGCGCCAGCGCCTGCAGATCGCCCGCAACCTGGTCACAGGGCCGCGGCTGGTGTTCATGGACGAGCCGACCGGTGGCCTCGACGTTTCGGTACAGGCACGCCTGCTCGATCTGCTGCGGGGGCTGGTCACCGATCTCGGCCTGGCGGCCATCGTCGTCACCCACGATCTCGCCGTGGCGCGGCTGTTGTCGCAGCGCATGATGGTGATGAAGGACGGCCGTGTTGTCGAAAGCGGCCTCACCGACCGCGTCCTCGACGATCCGCGCGCGCCCTACACCCAGTTGCTTGTCTCCTCGATTCTGCAGGTGTGACGATGATTGCTCCGGCGTACCCCCCTCTGGCCTGCCGACCATCTCCCCCTCAAGGGGGGAGATCGGCAGCTTTTATGTCCCGCCCGTTCTGCGACACAGGAGAATGGCGAAACCGAATGCGACAGCCAATCTCCCCCCCTGAGGGGGAGATGGCCGGCAGGCCAGAGGGGGGTGTTGGCCCGCAAACGACTGGCGAATGGAGCACCCTCTGATGGCAACCCCGCTCGTCGTCTCCGATGTCGCCAAGAGCTTCACCATGCATCTGCGCGACGGCATCAAACTGCCTGTCGTCGCCGGTGTCTCTTTCGCGATCAGGGCCGGCGAATGCTCCGTGCTCGGCGGCCCGTCCGGCGCCGGCAAGAGCTCGATCCTGAAAATGCTCTACGGCAATTATGCCGTCGACGCAGGCCAGATCATCGTCCAGCACGAGGACGGGCTCATCGATCTCGCCACGGCCAGCCCGCGCACCGTGCTAGCCGTGCGCCGGCTCACGATCGGCTATGTCAGCCAGTTCCTGCGCACCGTGCCGCGCGTCTCGGCGCTCGATGTCGTCGCCGAACCGCTGGTCGAGCGCGGCGAGGAGCGCGAAGCCGCGCGCGGCAAGGCACGCGACTTGCTGGCCCAATTGAACCTGCCGGAAAAACTCTGGGCGCTGCCGCCGGCGACGTTCTCCGGCGGCGAACAGCAGCGCGTCAACATCGCGCGCGGCTTCATCACCGAGCATCCGATCCTGCTGCTCGACGAGCCGACCGCTTCGCTTGATGCGAAGAACCGGGACGTGGTGATTTCCCTGATCGCTGCCAAGAAGGCGGCGGGCGTCGCTTTGCTCGGCATCTTCCACGATTACGACGTGCGCGAAGCCGTCGCCGATCGCATCATAGACGTGACCGCCTTCGCCGCTGGGAAAATCGCCGCATGACCAGGAAATTGTCGGAGGCCCCGCTGGTCCACGAGACGGCGGAGATCGAGAACTCGACGCTCGGCCGCTGGACCGAGATCGCCGACCGAAGCCGGGTTTCGGAAAGCATGATCGGCGACTATTCCTACATGATGCAGGACTGCAGCGTCTGGTGCGCGACAATCGGCAAATTCGCCAACATCGCCGCCAGCGTCCGCATCAATGCCACCAATCATCCGACCTGGCGGCCGACGCTGCACCATTTCACCTATCGCGCCTCCGACTATTGGGACGACGCCGAGCACGAGAGCGAATTCTTCGCTCAGCGCCGCGCCAAACGCGTCACCATCGGCCACGACACCTGGCTCGGCCATGGCTCGACCGTCCTGCCCGGCGTCACCGTTGGCGACGGTGCGGCGGTCGGTGCCGGCGCAGTGGTATCGAAGGACGTCGCTCCCTACACCATCGTCGGCGGCGTACCGGCCAAGCCGATCCGCGAGCGCTTCGACCGCCGCACCGCGGAGCGCTATCAGGCGCTCGCCTGGTGGGATTGGGATCATGCAAGGCTGCGCGCCGCGCTCGACGATTTCCGGGAGCTGTCGGCGGAGGCTTTTCTGGAGAAGTATGGTGGCTAAGGATCGTGAATGGTAATGGCGGGCAGCGAATAAATTTCGAGGCTCAGGAAAGCCTTTCTTATCACCATTCACCGTTCGAGCTTCTCGCGCCGAGTTGATCCCGCCCCGCTCCAGGCTGTGGGCGGTAACAAAACTGACATCAATCAGACACCGCAGGTTCACGTAGCTGCGCTAGCGAGGGTTAACAGACCTTCAATTGCGATTGGACTGGAGCCTGCACCATGTCAGCTACGCTCGAAATCCGCGGCGTCACCCGCCGGTTCGGCAAGAACACCGCCGTCAGCAATGTTCACATCTCGATCCCGCAAGGACAGATGGTCGGCGTCATCGGCCGCTCCGGCGCCGGCAAATCGACCCTTCTGCGCATGATCAACCGCCTCATCGATCCCAGCCAGGGATCCATCCTGTTCGACGGCGTCGAGGTTTCCGGGTTGCGCGGCTCGCCGCTCCGGCGTTGGCAACGCGACTGTGCCATGATCTTCCAGCAGTTCAATCTGGTGCCGCGCCTCGATGTGCTGACCAATGTGCTGCTCGGCCGGCTCAACCACCGCTCGACCCTGTCCAACCTGTTCGGCATGTTCTCCCGCAACGAATGCGCCGAGGCGGTTGCAGCCCTCGAGCGCCTGGACATCGCCCGCACCGCGCTGCAGCCCGCCGGCACGCTTTCCGGCGGCCAGCAGCAGCGCGTTGCGATCGCGCGTGCCATGATGCAGCAGCCGAAGGTGTTGCTCGCCGACGAGCCGATTGCCTCGCTCGATCCGCTCAACGCCAAAGTGGTGATGGATTCGCTGCAGGATATCAATTTGCGCGAGGGTATCACCGTCATCACCAATCTGCATACGCTGGATACGGCGCGCAACTATTGCAACCGCATCATCGGCATGGCCGCCGGCAAGGTCGTCTTCGACGGCCCGCCCGAAGACCTCAATCGCGAGGCGGTGCGCATGGTCTATGGCGCCGACAGCAATGGCGGCGAAATCTCCGAGGCCATCACCTCGACCAGTGTCGCCATCAAACAGAAAATCGCTGCATCCGCCGGACCGCTCGAGCCAGCGTTTCCTGGTTATTGAGAACGGCCTGATCGCCGCCCGCGTCAAAGGCACTCGTCAAAATTCGATCGCAACCGGCGCGAGGCCGGATCAAAGGAGAGAGACCCAATGTTCAGGAAGATGGTTTTTGGCGCGGTTTCATTGCTCGCCATCGCGGCCAGTGCCGCTCACGCCCAGGATATCAAGGAATTCCGCATCGGTATCCTTGGCGGTGAAAATGAAGCGGACCGGCTGCGCAATTTTCAGTGCCTCGCCGATCACCTGACGTCCGAATTCGGCTTCGAGAAGGTCTCGCTGTTCCCGGCCGCCGACTACGACGGCGTCATCCAGGGCCTGCTCGGCGGCACGCTCGATTTCGCCGAGCTTGGTGCGTCGGGCTATGCCAGCGTCTACCTCAAGGATCCGAACGCGGTGACCCCGATCCTCACCACCCAGCAGACCGACGGTGCGACCGGTTATTATTCGATAGGCCTGGCGCTGAAGTCGTCCGGCATCACCGACATCAAATCGGCCAAGGGCAAGAAGCTCGGTTATGCCGACCCGGATTCGACGTCGGGCTATCTGATCCCGCTGACCCAGATCCCGAAGGACACCGGCGCTTCGAACGAAACCTTCTTCGCCTCGACCCAGTTCAATGGCGGCCACGAGAACAACCTTCTCGCCGTCCGCGACGGCAAGGTCGACGTGGCGGTTGACGACTCCTCGGGCATCGGCGACTTCAAGAACGGTTACACGTCCGGCACCTTCCACAAGGAAGTCGCCAAGGGCGCCGTCGACCCCAACGACTTCGTCGAAGTCTGGCGCTCCGGCCTGATCCCGAATGGCCCGCTGGTCGTGCGCACCGCGCTCGGCGGCGATATGAGCGCCAAGCTCGCCAACTTCTTCACCAGCTTGCCGGCCAAGGACAAGCCTTGCTTCGAAGCCATCGAAGGCGGCGATTTCACTGGCTACGTTCCAGTGAAGCCGGACTTCTACAGCGTCATCGTCGAAGCCCGCAAAGCCGCGATCGGCGGGTGAATGCAATTGAAAAGGGCGGCCTTACCAGCGCCGCCCTTTTTGCATGCCGATCATGACCATCTCAGCCACGATCCGTTCAGACGCGACCCGGCGGACGGCCGACACCTGGCGACGCCAGACGTCCTTGCGCCGGTTCTACACCGCGCTCGGCATCGGCTTGCTGCTTGTTGCCATGTGCACAGCCATGTGGTTCGCCGACGAGGCCAATGCCGGACATTTCTTCGATCGGCTGCCGCACATACTGGATTTCCTTAGCTGGCTTGTTCCCAAGGACTGGAATGACGTCTGGCGCGCGCTGTTCGACATCGCATCGCCGCACGACAAAGGCAGCCAGGAGTTCAACTTCCCGCTTGGCCGCGTCTATCTCTGGCGCGGCTTTTATCTACCCGAATATTTCGAGCTGATGCTCACTACGCTCAACGTGGCGCTGGTTTCCACTTTCATCGGCTTCGTCTTTGCGGTGCCCTTCTCCTTCATCGCGGCGCGCAACTTGACGCCCAGTCCGGTGCTCAGGCTCGTCGTCAAGCGCTTCATGGAACTGCTTCGCGCCTTCCCGGAGATCGTCATTGCCGGCCTGTTCGCAGCCATCCTCTCGACCGGCCCGGTCGCAGCCATCATCGCCATCGGCCTGCATTCGATCGGCGCCCTCGGCAAGCTCTTCTACGAGATCAACGAAAACATCGACATGCGCGCCGAAGAAGGCCTGCGCGCCGTCGGCGCCAACTGGTTCGAGCGCATGCGCTTCGCTGCCCTGCCGCAGGTGCTGCCCAATTTCACGTCCTACACGCTGCTCAGGATCGAGATCAATGTCCGCATCTCGACCATCATCGGCGCGGTCGGGGGTGGTGGCATCGGCGAGGAGCTGAAGCTCTCCATCTCGCGCGGCTTCGGCGCCAAGACGCTGGCTCTGGTGCTGCTGTTGTTCACCACCATCTTCCTCGTCGATCAGTTCTCTGCCTGGCTTCGCCGCAAGCTCGTCGGCGAGCAGGCTTTCATGATGGGCGCCTGAGCATGGCCGCAATGACCGCCGATGAGATGCAGTCGATCGAGGAGCGCTTCCCCCATGTGTTCCGGCGGCCCCTGTACAAACGCTTCGGCCCGCTGGTCCTGTTCGCCGGCATCCTGCTCTACCTCGTCTACACCTTGTGGTTCTTCAGCCTGCCGCAAGTTCTGAGGGAATCCCACTGGGAGCGCCTGCCGCTCTTTCTGACGCAATGGATCAGCTACGATCTGCAGCCGGAATTCCGTCTCGATCAGCCTCAGATCACGCCCAAATACCCGCGTTTTTCCGCGCTGGGCGAAGATCCTCATCCCGACTGGGTTATCACCAATGCGAACGGCTCCTACACCATTCTGATCGCCGGCCGGGCCAAATCGGTTACCTTCGACAAGACCGAGGCGACGCTGGTCGCCAATGGCCAGACGGTGCCGGTGTCCTTGGCCAGCGGCAAGCCGGTGATATCCGGCCTGGTGCCGGACTGGATCACCGCACACGACGACGAAATCGTCGCCAGGATGGGCTTTGCCGGCGAGGTCCGCATAACCGTCGATCGCGTCAAAGTCCGTAAGCGCTTCCTCGGCTGGGCGAATTTCGTCTTCGACACACGCTCGCCCTTCTTCGGCAAGTCGCCCGGCGAGGTGGTCTCGTTGCTGATGTCCGGACCCCAGCTCAAGCCCGGCACATCCAATCTGGCACTGGCCGGCGACAACATCTGGAACAACGCCCAATGGCAGCATGGCGATGTCTGGACGAAGCTGTTCCAGACCATCGTCATGGCATTTCTCGGCACCTTGCTCGGCGGCATCGTCGCCTTCCCGCTCGCCTTCTTTGCCGCCCGCAACATCACCCCGAGCGGCGTGATCAGTCAGGTGCTCAAGCGCTTCTTCGATTTCATGCGTTCGGTCGACATGCTGATCTGGGCGCTGTTCTTCACCCGCGCCTTCGGCCCCGGCCCGCTGGCCGGCAGCGCCGCGATCTTCTTCACCGAGATCGGCACGCTCGGCAAAGTCTATTCGGAAGGCCTTGAGAACATCGACGACAAGCCGCGCGAGGGCATCCAGTCGACCGGCGCCAACGGCTTGCTGGTGCAGCGCTATGGCGTGCTGCCGGAAGTGATTCCGGTCTTCATCAGCCAGACGCTCTACCAGTGGGAATCCAACACCAGGGGCGCAACGATCATCGGCGCTGTCGGTGCCGGCGGTATCGGCCTGAAGCTTTGGGAAGCGATGCGCACCAACTCCAACTGGGCCAATGTCTTCTACATGGTGCTCTTGGTCCTGCTCGTCGTTTTCATCTTCGACAACATTTCCAATTTCCTGCGCCGCCGCTTGAGCAGGACGATCCACGACTACAACAGGATCCAGGCCGACCAGGGGTGACGGCCGCGTTGCGCCGGCGGCAGTTAGGCCGCCTTACTCCACCCGCTCCTGATATGCCTGTAGCCGTCGCGGTAGACAGCTTCCGGGCCTTCGGAAAAGTCGCGCCACACCTTGGTGGCCGCGGCCAAATCCTTCAGCGAACGCCCGAACGCCTCGATCGTCAGCCAATCGTCGTAGCCGCTCTTGCGGATGGCGGAGAACGTCTCCTTCCAGGGAATATGGCCACGGCCCGGCACGCCGCGATCGTTCTCCGAAATATGGATATGGACGACGTTCTTGCGGTTGCGCGAATAGGCGCCGATCGGGTCGGCCTCTTCGATGTTGGCATGGAAGGTGTCGTACATCGCCTTGATGTGCGGCCGGTCGATCGCGTCGATATGCTCCGACAAATCGTCCATCGTGTTGAGCAGATAGCATTCGAAGCGGTTGAGCGCCTCCAGCCCGATGGTGACGCTCTTGTTGCCGGCATGGTCGCCAATGGCGCGTTGCGAAGCGATCGAACGTTTTTTCTCGGCCGCCGTCGGCCCGCTGCCCGAGAAGGCCCCGAGCGTCGAATGGAGCGGGCCGCTCAACGTGTTCGCGCCAAGCGCCTGAGCGCAGTCGATCGCCGATTTCATGTAGTCGATACCGGCCTTGCGCGTCGAGGCATCCGGCGAGATCAAATTCATCGCCGGATCGCCCATCGCCGAGACGGCGGTGCGTTGCAGCCCGATACGGTCGAGCAGCTCGCCGAGTTTCCTGTAGTCGTCCGGCGTGCCGGAGAAGACCGGTATCTCGACGCCGTCGAAGCCGGTCGCCTTGATGTCTCTCAACAGCGGCTCGTGTTTTTTCGACACGGCCGTCGTCCACAACAGCATGCACATGCCGATCTTCATCGACGCCCCTCCCTTCATTCGCTCGATCGCCCCCGAGGAGTGGTAGATTCAGGTCAGGCCGAGCCGAAAATGGTAGGTTCCGAGAACCGGAGCGAAGCGTACTTTTGGTACGTGAGCACCGGAAGCGCAGGAAAACTGCCATTTGCAGGCCGGCCTCACCTGAATATCACCACCCCTTCAAAGCTTCGTCCACGCCCCATTCTTCTTAGACGACTTCACGCAGGCTTCGATGAAGGCCATGCCTTCGACGCCGTCTTGCACGGTTGGGAAGACGACATCCTTAGCCGGCTTGCCGCCCGTCCGGCGCGCCGCACGAATAGCCCGCGCGGCTTCCTGGTAGATGTTGGCGAAACCTTCGAGATAGCCTTCCGGATGCCCTGGCGGGACGCGGCTGACGCGCCCCGCGACGGGGAGCGCGCCGGCGCCATTTCGGGTAATCAACTGCTTCGGCTCGCCGAACGGCGTGTACCAGAGATAGTTCGGGTCGGCCTGCACCCATTCGAGCCCGCCCTTCGAGCCGTAGATACGCAATTTCAGCCCGTTCTCGTGGCCGGGCGCCACCTGGCTGGCCCAGACCATGCCCTTGGCCGGGTGCGACCCGCCGACCGGCTTGAAGCGCAGCAGCACATTGATGTTGTCGTCGAGCAGCCTCCCCGGCACGAAGGCATCGAGATCGGCCGACAACGAATCGAGCTCCAGCCCGGAGACGAAACGGGCAAGGTTGTAGGCATGGGTGCCGATATCACCCAGCGCACCGCCCGCACCCGCCTGCTTGGGGTCTGAGCGCCACGCAGCCTGCTTCTGGCCGGTGGCGGCCAGGTCCTCGGTCAGCCAGTCCTGCGGATATTCCGACTGCACGATGCGGATATCGCCGAGCTGCCCCTTGGCCACCATCTCGCGTGCCTGCCGCACCATCGGATAGGCGGTGTAGTTATGCGTCAGCACGAACACTTTGCCGGTCTTTTCGACCAGCGCCGCCAGCTTCTTTGCCTCGGCCAGCGTCGTCGCCAGCGGCTTGTCGCAGATGACGTGGATGCCGGCCTCGAGAAAAGCCTTGGCAGCCGGCACGTGCACATTGTTCGGCGTGACGATGGCGACCACCTCGATGCCGTCCGGCCGCTTGGCCTCCGCCTTGGCCATCTCGGCATAGGAGCCGTAGCTGCGTGCCGGATCGAGCCCAAGCTCGGCCGCCGAGGCCTTGGCGCGCTCCGGATTCGATGACAGCGCGCCGGCGACCAGCACGAACTCGTTGTCCATGCGCGCCGCGATGCGGTGCACCGCGCCGATAAAGGCGCCTTGTCCGCCGCCAACCATGCCGTAGCGGATCGGACCGCCCCCGGTTTCCGCCTTCGATGCGCCGACCATGATTTTCTCCCTCGTTGTCTGAGATACCCCTCCCCCTTGAGGGAGGGTGGCCCGAAGGGCCGGGAGGGTCGGTCAATGCCGAGCTCAACCCAGCGACCCCACCCCGATCCGCTGCGCGGATCGACCCTCCCCTCAAGGGGGAGGGAAAGCTGTGTTAGATCCCCATCATCCCGCGCAGCACCTTTTTGTCGGTCGTGCCGCCGGCGAAATCGTCGAATGTCTTTTCCGTAACCCTGATGATATGATGCTGGATGAAGGGAGCGCCCTCGGCAGCACCATCCTCCGGGTGCTTCAGGCAGCATTCCCATTCCAGCACCGCCCATGAATCATAGTTGTATTGGGTAAGCTTGGAGAAGATGCCGCCGAAATCCACCTGTCCGTCGCCGAGCGAGCGGAACCGCCCGGCACGGTTGGTCCAGCTCTGGTAGCCCGAATAGACACCTTGCCGCCCGGTCGGATTGAACTCGGCATCCTTGACGTGGAACGCCTTGATCCGCTCGTGGTAGATGTCGATGAATTCGAGATAATCGAGCTGCTGCAGCAGGAAGTGCGACGGGTCGTAGTTGATGTTGCAGCGCTTGTGGCCGCCGACCGCATCGAGGAACATCTCGAATGTCGCGCCGTCGAACACGTCCTCGCCCGGATGGATTTCGTAGCCGACATCGGCGCCGTTCTCGTCATAGACGTCGAGGATCGGCTTCCAGCGCTTGCCGAGTTCGGCAAATGCTTCCTCGATCAATCCCGCCGGCCGCTGCGGCCACGGGTAGAGGTAAGGGAAGGCCAACGCCCCGCAAAACGACACCGACGCCTTGAGCCCGAGATTCTTCGACGCCTTGGCGCCGAACTTCATCTGCTCGACCGCCCATTGCTGCCTGGCTTTTGGATTGTTGTGCACCGCAGGTGGAGCGAAGCCGTCGAATTGTGCGTCGTAGGCCGGATGCACCGCCACCAGCTGACCCTGCAGATGCGTCGACAGTTCAGTGATCTCGACGCCGGCATCGGCGCAGATGCCCTTCACCTCGTCGCAATAGGCCTTCGACGACGCTGCCTTCTCGAGATCGAACAGCCGGGCGTCCCATGTCGGGATCTGCACGCCCTTGTAGCCCAGACCGGCCGCCCATTTGGTGATCGAGGCCAGCGAGTTGAACGGAGCGGCGTCGCCCGCAAACTGCGCCAGGAACAGACCAGGCCCCTTCATCGTCGTCGGCATCGGCATCTCCCTATGTTTCGCGACCAAGCATAGCGCCGATTGAAAACAGGGCCAGCCTCTTTGGTCTCTTTGCACAGCGCGCTCGGCGCCGCTATTCTGGTATTACCAAATGCCGAAATCTGGTCAAGCCATTTGACGCGCGGCCGCAGTCCTGCAACCATGCCGAGCTGCCCAACATAATTCAACGTAATCAATGCTGTAAGCAAGAGACGGCGCTTGATGGTAGCACTTCTTGCCGTCCAGATGAAATTACTGTAGACCTCCCATCAAGCCCAATTGGTCGAACCAGTTTGCCAAAAAAATGCTGGGAGGCCTTGGGGAGGAATCATGCAGCGCACTTCGGCAGAGTGCGTCGCAGGCGAACTGGTACAGGCGATTCTGGGAAGGATAGACCATGCATCTTTCGACGCACAATTGGATGCGGGCGGAGCCGCTGGAAACGACGCTCAAGCGCATCAAGAAATTCGGCTATGAGTCGATCGAGATTTCCGGCGAACCCGAACAGTACAAGACCAAGGAAACACGCGCGCTGCTGAACGAGTACGGCATCCGTTGCTGGGGAGCGGTGACGCTGATGCTGGGCGAGCGCAATCTCGCCGCCAAGGACCAGGGCCAGCGCGAGCGCTCGGTGCAATATGTCAAGGACGTGCTGACCATGGTCAGCGAGCTCGACGGCGAGATCATCACGCTGGTTCCCGCCACCGTCGGCAAGGTCGTGCCGGACGGCACCGAGGAAGAGGAATGGAAATGGGTGGTCGACGCCACCCGGGAATGCTTCACCCACGCCAAGAAGGTCGGCGTCAAGATCGCGGTCGAGCCGCTCAACCGCTTCGAAACCTACCTGTTCAACCGCGGCGCCCAGGCACTGGCCCTTGCCGATGCGGTCAGCCCCGAATGCGGCGTCTGCCTCGACGCCTACCACATCCACATGGAAGAATTTAACGTCTATGACGCCATCCGGCAGGTCGGCAAGCGCCTGTACGACTTCCATGTCGCCGACAACAACCGCTTCGCTGCCGGCCTCGGGCAGATCGACTGGCCGAAGATTGTCGGCACGCTGAAGGAGATCGGCTATGACGGCGCGCTGACCAATGAATTCGTCGCCCCAGTCGACCGCACGCCGGCAGCCCCCTATCCCGACATGGTCGAACGCAATCCGGTCGACATCTCGCCAGAGCAGCTGAAATTCATTCAGGACCACGGCTCCAGCGTGCTCACGGAAAAATTCTACACTGACCAGATGCGCATCAATGCGGAAACGCTGCTGCCGCTGATCAAGTAGCCAAGCCGTTTGGAAAAAGCCCTTCCGCCTCACAGCGGCCGGGCCGAGGATGAACATGCGCATCAAGACGGTCCAAGCCTGGTGGGTTCGCATACCGATCGAAGCCGCGAAGCAGCACCGCAGCGACTTCGGTCAGGTGGCGACGTTCGACGCCGCCATCCTGCGCATCGAAACCGACGACGGGCTTGTCGGCTGGGGCGAAGGCAAGAACGCCGCCGGCAGCGCCGGCAGCTACGGCGCCCTTGTCCATTTGCTGAACCATGAGGTCGGGCCGCAGCTGGTCGGCCTCGACCCGGCCGACATCGGCGTCATCTGGGAGATGCTGTACAATGGCGCGCGTCACGACAGCGCCGCCCGCGCCGGCCACGCCATGCCGCAATTGGCGCGACGCGGCATGAGCATCGCCGCTATCAGCGCCGTCGACATCGCATTGTGGGACATTCTCGGCAAATCACTCGGCGTTCCGGTCTGGCGACTGCTCGGCGGCCGCAAGCTGGACCGCATGCCGGCCTATGCTTCCGGCGGCTGGGCCACTGCGGAAGCCATCGGCGATCAGCTGCAATCCTACGTCGCCAAGGGCGGCTTCAAGGCGCTGAAGATGCGCGTCGGCGCCATGGACGGCGCCCCGCACGTCTCCGCCGCCCGCGTCCGCGCTGCAAGACAGGCGCTCGGTCCCGACATCGACCTGATGGTCGACGCGCACGGCACCTACACGGTGGCCGAAGCCAAGCGCTTCATCCATCTCGCCGGCGACCTCGATCTCGCCTGGTTCGAGGAGCCGGTGATCGCCGACGACAAGCGCGGCATGGCTGAGGTGCGCGCCTGCGGCTCGATCCCGATTGCCACCGGCGAGAGTGAGGCGACGCGCTACGCCTTCCGCGATCTCGCCGTACTCAAATCCGCCGATATCTTCCAGCCGGATCCGGCCTTTTGCGGCGGCATCAGCGAGGCGATGAAGATCGGAACCATCGCCAGCGCCTTCAATCTGCGCTTTGCGCCGCACCTTTGGGCGGGCGCGCCCTGCTTTTTTGCCGGGCTGCATGTTTGCGCCGCTTCGCCGGCGAGCTTCACCGTCGAATATTCACTCGGGGCCAACCCGATGATCCACGATCTGATCGAAGAGACTGTCGAAGCAAAGGACGGTATGGTAGCGATCCCTGATAGACCCGGGCTGGGATTCACTATTTCGGAGCGGTTCCTGGAGGCGCACGCGCAACACGGCTGACATG
The DNA here is from genome assembly GCF_040318975.1 of Mesorhizobium sp. M0983. Lineage (NCBI taxonomy): Bacteria > Pseudomonadati > Pseudomonadota > Alphaproteobacteria > Hyphomicrobiales > Phyllobacteriaceae > Mesorhizobium > Mesorhizobium sp. M0983. Next base: position 133,140 of record NZ_JAMYNH010000014.1, read on the forward strand.
AAAGAAAAGAACCTTCTCGCGGAACTCGCCGCCTACCTGTTCTCCCATTCGGACAAGGAGACGGGCCGCACGCCGTCGGAGCGCGAACTGGCAGAGCATTTCAGCGTCAGCCGCGGTCAGATCCGCGAGGCGCTGGCCATTCTCGAGGCCATGCGCATCGTCGAACGACGGGCGAAGTCCGGCATCTACATCGATACAAAGCAGGCGAGCGTCGAGGCTATGGCGCTGTTCGCCCGCGCCGGCCTGCCGCTCGATCCTGTCCAGATCTACGAGACGGTCGAGTTGCGGAAGATCCACGAGATCAAGGCCGCCGAACTTGCCTGTTCCCGCGCCACCGAGGAGAATTTCGAGCGGCTGCGCGAGATCCTGAAGGCCTCAGAGGATCGCATAGCGGCCGGCGAAGGCCTTGCCAGGGAAGACCGCGAGTTCCACCTCGAGATCGTGCGGGCGACCAAGAACAGTGTGTTCCACAATGTCTGCAGCGTCTACTACATGATGGGCGAGATGCGCCTGCCGATCTATTTCAACGATCCCGAACGCAGCGTGCGCTCGCATGCCGAGCACATCCAGATCTACGAGGCGCTGCTGCGCCGCGACGGCAACCTCGCCCAGGCGCTGATGAGCGCTCATCTGCAAGGCGCCGAAAGCTATTGGAAGGGGCTGATCGAGGGGCGTGAGGCGGAACCGCAAAGCCCAGCGCTCGAAAAGGCCTGAAATGCCCAAGATCCTGTCGACACACAGACTGCACCCCCGTGCCTCTTCCATGCTGACAGGGGCCGGCGAACTCGTCGTTGCCTCCGCTCTCGACGCGGCCACGCTGGCCGCCGAGGCAAGGGACGCCGATGTCATCATCGTTCGCGCTCCTTTGCCTGCGGCGCTTTTCGAAGGCGCGACCAAGCTCAGGGCCGCGATCCGCCACGGCGCCGGGCTCGACATGGTACCGATGGAAGCGGCCAACGCGGCGGGCGTGCTGGTGGCGAACGTTCCGGGAGTGAACGCGCGCTCGGTCGCCGAATATGTGATGTTCGCGGCACTGGCGCTGCTTCGGCGCTTTCGTGTGTTGGACCGCGACTTGCGGGCGAAGGGCTGGCTGGCCGGCCGCGAACACACCGTCGTGGCTAATGAGCTTGCCGGCAAGACGATCGGCATTGTCGGCCTCGGCGCAATCGGCCAGGCGGTCGGCCACATCGCCGCCCATGGTTTCGATCTGAATGTGGTGGCAACGACGCGCAGCATGCAGCCGGCGCCGGACAGCGTCGGCTTCTTGTCGATCGATGCGCTCATCGAGCAGAGCGACATCATCGTTCTGTGCTGCCCGCTGACGCCCGAAACGCGGGGGCTGATTAGCCGGGAACGTATTGACCGGATGAAGCCGGATGCGCTGCTAATCAATGTTTCGCGCGGGCCGGTGATCGACGACGACGCGCTGATCGAGGCCTTGCAGAAGGGCCGCATCGGCGGCGCCGCGCTCGACGTTTTTGCGACACAACCGCTGCCGCCCAACCATCCCTACTTCGGCTTCGACAACGTCATCGTCACCCCGCACATGGCCGGGATCACCGAACAGTCGATGATGCGCATGGGCGTCGGCGCGGCTGGCGAAGCCTTGCTGGTGCTGGCCAACAGATTGCCGGTCAATCTGCGCAATCCCGAAGTGGTCGAGCACTACCGGCGGCGGTTCCCTGCCGATTTCTAAGCAAAGGCTACGCCTCAATTTTCCCGAATTCGCCAGCGACGTTGCCGGTATGGGAAACACCACAAAATTCCTGCTGACCGCCAGTGTCTGCATGGCGGCGGCGCATGCCTTGGCCAACGGACAGGGCAGCTACGTGTTCTGCGACAACGACTTGCGCTGCGTGATGGCACCCTGTCCATCGAACAGCGCGCTCGACCTCGACACCGGCAAGTTCGTCAAAGGCGTTTCGATCGACATCGATCGCCTGCCGCAGCAAGACAAGGGCCTCGATCTTTCGCACAAGCTCTATGCCGGCAAGGTCGTTGTTGTCGGCTCGATCGAGAACCGCACCCGGACCTTCAACGGCAAGCGATACACCCTGCCTTGGCTGGTTGCCACCAGCATCGAGCGCACCGCCAAGGACAACGAGCGCGGCCACTGCTCGTCGCGCTGACACGCGCTATCGGATCAATTTGCAAGCAGTGCCTCGACCGCAGCGGCGATCCGCAGCAGGTGGTGGTCATGGCCATTGCGCGCCACCAGCATCAGCCCGGCCGGACGCATCATCCCGGGCATCGGCAGCGAGATGGCTGAAAGATCGAACTGGTTGGCGACCTGCGTGTTGCGCAGCAGAAGGCCTTCCGTCCTGTCGCACAGGGCCTCGTCGCCGGTCATCGAGACGATCGTCGGCGCGGTCATCGGCGTGGTCGGCAGGGCCAGCACGTCGACCGACGCCAGCCGGTCATCCATCGCGGCGGCAAGTGCTGCGCGACGGCGCATTGCTCTGATATAGACCGTGGCCGGAATGGCGGCGGCGCGCGACAATGGCCCGCTTACCCGCGGGTCGACCGGCATCGTCGCTCCCGTCGCCAGCCAGTCGGCATGGATCTCCGCCCCTTCCATTGCCGCGATCGAGGCGCGTTTGGTTGCCGCGCGCAGATCGACAAGCAGGTCGTCGATCGACAACTCCACAAGCCGTGCGCCGCTAAGCTCCATCTTGCGAAGACACCGGTCGAACGTCGTCGCGACCTCTTCCTCCGTATCATCGAACAGCACGCCGCGCGGAATACCGATGCGCAGGCCGTCCAGCGGAAGCGGCAACAGTGCCGCCAGGTTTTCGCCCGCCATCACTGCGTCGGCCGCCGCACATTCGGCGACGGTGCGGGCCAGCGGACCGATCGAGTCCAGCGTGGCCGACAGCGGAAACGCACCCGCGAGCGGCACGCGCCGCGCCGTCGGCTTGAAACCGACGACGCCATTCAACGATGCCGGAATGCGCACCGATCCGCCGGTATCGGAACCGATGGAGATTTCGCTGGTGCCTTCGCCGACCGAAACCGCGGCGCCTGAGGACGAGCCGCCCGGAATACGGCGGGCATCACTTGCATTGCCGGGCGTGCCGTAATGCGGATTGACGCCGATCGCGGTGAAGGCGAACTCGGTCATGTTGGTCTTGCCGAGGATGACTGCACCGGCCTGGCGCAACCGTTCCACGACAATGGCATCCCGCAACGCCGGCGCTGCCGTGGCGAGCAGCAGCGAGCCCGCCGTCGTCGGCTCGCCGGCGACATCGAACAGATCCTTGATCGAGGTGATCGCCCCATCGAGCGGCCCGAGCGTGACGCCGGCTTTTCGCCGCGCATCGGCGGCGTCGGCCGCCGCCCGTGCTGCTTCAGGATAGAGCTTTGCGAAAACGCTCTCATCGCCCACGCGAGCAGCAAGACGCGAAACAATTGCTTCCAGGCGATCACGGGCTGATTGCATTTTCGGTGTCGGACTCCGCACGCTTGCAACGTCTTAATGTAGCAGCCACAAACTGGCCGCAGGAGACATAGCCCGGCACGGCCAGGTTTGCACCTGTCGAACCGCACGAGGAAGGCCCGATGCTCTACGAAGGCAGCTGCCACTGCGGCAAGGTCGCGTTCGAGGTCGAAGGCGAGCTGACCGGAGCCGTACGGTGTAATTGCTCGATCTGCACGCGCAAGGGTGCACTGCTATGGGCAGTGCCGCATGAGAGCATGCGGGTGCTTGCCTGGGGCGATGATCTCGGCCGCTACAGCTTCGGCAACCATGTCATCGCCCACCGCTTCTGCCGCAGCTGCGGCATTCACCCCTTCGCCGAGGATGTCGGCGAAGGGAGCGGGCGAAGTGCCTATATCAACATTCATTGCATCGAGGCGTTGGACGTCGCCGCCGTGCCGGTCTTCGACTTCGACGGCCGTTCCGTCTAATGCATGTCGCGCAAAAGTGTGCAGCGGTTTTGTGATAACGACATGCATAAAAAAAAGAATCTAAAGCGCGTCGCATAAGGCCGATCGAGTGCGACGCGCTTTAGTCCTTGGGACCGTCGATCGGCTTGGGGCCAAGGAAGAACGCCGCCAATGCCGCAAGCAACGTCGCCGCCGCGCAATACGCGAAGGCGCTGGCAACGCCGGTATTGTCGACCAGCAGGCCGCCGAAGACGGCGCCCAACGCGATGGCGACCTGGAACGTCATGACCATCAGCCCGCCGGCGCTTTCCGCCTGATCGGGGGCGGCTCGCACCAGCCAGGTCTGCAGCCCGACTGGGACGGCGCCGAAGGCAAAGCCCCAGCTGGCCACCGCTATTGCAGCCACGACGGGTGAGCCTCCGACCACCAGCAGCAGGAGCGCCGAAAACGCGATCAGCAGAGGCGCCAGGCTGACGGCTGCCTTGAGGCTGCGTTCCGCCATGAAGCCGCCGGCAAAATTGCCGAAGAAGCCACCAATGCCGTAGGCGAGCAGCACAAGCGAGATCGTCTCGATGTCCAGCGCGGGCACCTTCTCGAGAAACGGGCGGACATAGGTGAAGCCGGCAAAGTGTCCCGAGGCGACCAGCAGCACCACCAGCAGTGCCACCCTGATCATCGGCCGCTTCATCACCTCCAGCAGCGTGCGAAAACCTGCCGTACCTGCCGGCGGCAGCTTCGGAATGGTAGCCACCTGCACGAGCAGCGCTAGCGCGCCGACCACGGCGGCGATCATGAAGGCCGTCCGCCATCCCCAGATGTCGCCGACATAGGCGCCGACCGGAGCCGCACAGACCGTCGCCACCGAAACGCCGGTGAGGATGATCGACATGGCGCGCGGCATCAGCCGCATCGGAACGAGCCGCATCGCCATGGCTGCTGACATCGACCAGAAGCCACCGAGACTAATGCCAAGCATGATACGGGCGATCAGAAGAACGGGAAGCGACGACGCAAACGCGGCTACCAGATTTGACAGCACAAGCAGCACCGTCAGCGCCCACATGACCAGCCTGCGGTCCAGCCGCTTGGTGACAATGGCCATTGTCGGCGCCGCAATCGCGCCAATGACGGCGGTGGCCGTTACCGCCTGCCCTGCGGCGCCTTCGGTGATGCCGAGATCCTGCGCAAGCGGCGTCAGCAGGCTGGCAGGCAGAAATTCCGCGGTCACCAGGCCGAAGACTCCGAGCGCCAAGGAGACCACCGCCCCCCATGCGGGCTCGGATCGTTCGCCGGTTTCCGTCAGGTCGAGAACGGCGTCCATGACGCCTGTCGCGGGTTCGGTCATGAGGGATCTCCGATCTGGTTGCAGCGCAGCATCTGGCTGCAGTGCAACATAGGGAGTGACTGTCCGGAGTTTCCATGCTAGAAACACCATTATGCTTGACCGTTCGTCCAAAATCCCTGTCACCGGTGATCCGCTGACAGACATATTGCGCGGATTGCGCCTCGAAGGCGTCGATTACGGCCGTTGCGAGATGAAGGAACCCTGGGGCATCCATTTTCCGGCTCAGGCGGCGGCACGGTTTCATTTCATCGGTCGCAAAGGCTGCTGGTTGCTGCAGCCGTCCGGCGAATGGGTCGAGCTCAAGGCGGGCGACGCGGTGTTGTTGCCGCGCGGTTCAGCCCACACGCTGGCGAGCGAGCCGGGTATCGAGGCGGCGCCGATCCACGGCTATGAGGTCGAGGAGATCTGCAAGGGTGTCTATTGCATGTCGAACGACGGCGTGCCCGGCTGCCGTCCGGGCACCTTGCTGTTTTTCGGCAGCATGTATTTCAATCTCGATGGCTTGCACCCCTTGCTCGGCATGATGCCGGACGTGATGCGCGCGCATGAGTTGGAAGCCTATGAGCCAGGTATCCCGCATTTGCTGGAGGCGATGGCCCGCGAGGTGACGATGGAGCGCGTCGGCTCCGGCGGCATCCTGGCGCGGCTGGCCGATGTGCTCGCCGCGACCGTCATCCGCTCATGGGTCGAGCGCGGCTGCGGCGACTCTTCCGGATGGATCGCGGCGGTGAGGGACCGCGAGATCGGCCGGGTGCTGGCCGCGATCCATCTGGAACCGAGCCGCGACTGGACGGTGGACGCTCTGGCGAAGATGATGGGCGCCTCGCGATCAGGTTTCGCCGAGCGCTTCGCAACCATTGTCGGCGAAACACCGGCAAAGTACGTCACGCAGGTACGGATGCACCAGGCGCGGCAATGGCTGGTCCGCGACCGGCTCAAGATTTCCGTCGTCGCGGCGCGCCTCGGCTACGAATCCGACGCCTCCTTCAGCCGCGCCTTCAAGCGGGTAATCGGATCGCCGCCCAGCCATTTCCGGGCCGAGGAACAGGCGGAGATCCGCCAGGCCGGCTAAACGTTGGCCGGGTTATTGCTCGGTGATGCAGGCCGAGCCGGCGCTGCTCTTGCAATATTTGCCGGAAGCCCCGCACCTGCCATCCGAGACTTCGACAACGGTGCCGCTCAACAACAGCTTGCAGTCACTGGTGGACAGATTGACCGTGCCGTTGAGATCCTTGATCTTCTTGGCGTCGACCTTCGCACCGGCGACAACTTTCTTGGCTGCCTGCGCCTCGCTCAGATGCACCGCCGACAATCCCATACCCGCGACAAGCAGGATCGTCGCAAAGCTGCGTAACAGATTTCCCATAGCCAACCCTCCGTTTTGGGTCTCCAAATTGGGCGTGCAAAGCCCGTTTGGGACCAAAGGATCAGCCTATTCGACAAATCGGAGCATCCGCATCCCCCGTACGGGGGATGACGGGAAGACTCGAGCATTTCGCAGCCAAGTGGAATCACACGGCGTCGCACAAATGCGACTAAAATAGATAGCTAGAGCGGGATGCACGGTCAATTTGAACGCATCCCGCTCTAGCTGCAGTAAAGAGGCTTGTACTTAGCCGGCGTGACGCAGGCTTATTCCGCTGCCCTTATCGAACAGCACCACCTTGTCCGGGTTCCAGGCAAAGCGCACCGGCTGCTCTATCTGCACGTCGGTCCTGGCCGGCACAGTGGCGCGCAGCATGGCGTCGCCGACCCGCAGCGTCAGGATCTTCTCGACGCCATGGTTCTCGACGTCATGGACCCGCGCCTCGACCGGCGCGCCGGTCTCGAGATAGACGTCCTCGGGACGAATACCGAAGACGAGCGGGCGACCGTCGGTCGCCGCGCCCGTCTTGGCACCCCCCGAAGTCTTGGCACCCCCCGCAAACGGCAATTCGAAATTCAGCGGTGCCATCACCGCACGCCCGTTAACAAGCTTGCCGTCGATGAGATTCATCGGCGGCGAGCCGACGAAGCTCGCCACGTAGGTGTCGCGCGGATTATTGTAGATCTCGTACGGCGTGCCGGTCTGGACGATGCGGCCATGGTTGAGCACGCCGACCTTGTCACCCATCGACATCGCCTCGATCTGATCGTGCGTCACGAACAGGAAGGTGGCGCCGAGCTGCATCTGCAGGTTCTTCAATTCGGTGCGCAGCGCCTCGCGCAATTTGGCGTCGAGCGCCGACAACGGCTCGTCCATCAGGAATACCCGCGGCTTGCGCACGATGGCGCGGCCGATCGAGACGCGCTGCATCTCGCCGCCTGAAAGCCGGTCGGTCTTGCGGTCGAGCAGATGCTCGATCCGCAGTGTCCTGGCAGCGCGGTCGACACGATCCTTGATCTCGGCATCGGGCAACCGGCGGATCTTCGGCTTCAGCGGAAATTCGAGGTTTTCGCGCACCGTATAACGCGGATAGAGCGAATATTGCTGCAGCACCAGCGCCACGTCGCGCTCGGCCGCGCCCCAATCGGCGACATCGACGCCGTCGATAAAGACCTGGCCTTCGCTCGGTTTTTCCAGGCCGGCAATCATGCGCAGCGTCGTCGTCTTGCCGGCGCCGGTCTCGCCGAGCAGGACGAAGAACTCGCCGTCGGCGATGTCGAGGTCGAGCCCGGTCAAAGCGGTGTGGTTGCCGAATTTCTTCGAAATGTTCTTGAGCTGGATGTGGGCCATCAGAGTCTCACTCCCAGCGATTTGCCGCTCGCCGTGTCGAAGAAATGCGCCTGGCTGGGATCGATTCTGACGAAGACCCTTTCGCCGGGGCCGCCGATGAAGCCGCTCTTGGTGCGTGCACGCAGCATCTTGGAGCCGACCTTGAGGTCGACGATATCGAAGGAGCCGAGCGGCTCAACGATCTGCGTCTCCACCGGCAAGAACCCCTCGGCGGCTTCGCGGCGAACGAGAACGCCTTCCGGCCGGATGCCGAGCGCGAGCTGGCCGCCGACATGGCCGTTGAGCTTCGACAGCAAGGTGCGCGGGAATTCGAAGCCGGCGGCCGCATCGCCGACCGTGACCGAGGCCGACGAGGCTTTCTCGGTCACCGAAGCGTCGGCGACGTTCATCACCGGGCTGCCGACAAACTGCGCGACGAAAAGATTCGCCGGATGCGAATAGACCTCGTCCGGCGAGCCGACCTGCTGCAGTACGCCCTCATGCATGATGACGATGCGGTCGGCGAGGCTCATCGCCTCGATCTGGTCGTGAGTGACGTAGATGCTGGTCGAGCCCTGCTTGATGTGCAGCCGCTTGATCTCGGCCCGCATCTCCTCGCGCAGCTTGGCATCGAGCGCGCCGATCGGCTCGTCCATCAGCATCGCCTTCGGCCGCCGCACCAAGGCTCGGCCGATCGCGACGCGCTGCATGTCGCCGCCGGACAGGGCCGACGGTTTCTTGGCGAGGAGATCGCTGATCTGCAGCGTCTTGGCGACCGAGCGCACCTCGCTGTCGATCTCGGCCTTGCTCTTGCGCGTCGCCCTCAGTGGAAAGGCGATGTTCTCGTAGACGCTCATATGCGGATAGAGCGAGAACGATTGGAAGACCATGGCGATGTCGCGGTCGGCGGCCTTGAGGTGCTGGACCGGCTTGCCGTCGATGAGGATGTCGCCGCCGTCGATCGTCTCCAGTCCGGCAACGGCCCTGAGCGTCGTCGTCTTGCCGCAGCCCGACTGGCCGAGCAGCACGATGAACTCGTTATCGTCGATCTTCAGGTTGAGGTCCTTGATGACCTGGACGGCGCCGAAATATTTCTGGACGCCGCGAAGCTCGATCTGGGTCAATGCTGTGCCCCCGGGTTTGCCCCTTGCCCGGTGCCGGCCTTCTCCTCCGGCGCGATCTTGGAGGTGATGTTGAAGCCGATCAGGCCGATCAGGATGATGGTCACGCCGTAGCTGTGCAGCAGCATGTGCCATGGCTGGCAGAGCGCGATGATGCCGAGCACCATCAGCACCTGGCTGCCCGGTTCAAGATATTTCTGATTGATGTCGCGAAAACTCATTTGCGGATCGCTCCGAAGGACATGCCGCGCAAGAGGTGGTTGCGGAGCAGGAAGGTGAAGATCGCAACCGGCAGCAGGAACAGGAAGGTTCCGGCGGCAATCACCGTCCAGTCCGGCAGGCCGGCGCCGACCTGGCTGGGAATGAAAGGCGGCGCCGTCTGGGCACGGCGGCTGGTCATGATCAGTGCGAAGGCATATTCGTTCCACGCCGTGATAAAGCAGAACACGGCGGTGGCGGCGATGCCGGTGGCGGCCTCGGGCAGCACGATCTTGAAGAAGGCCTCCATGCGCGTATAGCCGTCGACGAGGGCCGCCTCCTCATACTCCTTGGGGATCTCGTCCATGAAGCCTTTCATCAGCCACACCGAGAAGGACAGGTTGAAGGCGGTGTAAAGGATGATCAGGCCGATATGGGAATCGTTGAGGCCGACCGCCCGGTACATCAGGAACATCGGAATGGCGACGACCACCGGCGGCAGCATGCGCGTCGACAGGATGAAGAACAGCAGGTCCGCCTCGCCTTTCACCTTGAAGCGCGAGAACCCATAGGCGGTGAAGGTGCCCATGCCGACGGCCAGGACGGTCGAGGTTATGGCAACGATCAGCGAGTTCATGAAACGGCTCGGATAGCCCGACCACTGCACCTGGCCCTTGCCGTCGCGCACGATCTTTTCGCCGCCATTGAAGACGACGCGCTCCCACCACGGCGCAGCCGCGTACTCCTCCGGTGATGGCGGGCTGCGCAGCTGCGAACGCTTGGTGAACAACTTGACGAAGGGCGATATCTCCGGCTGGAAAACCACCGTCGGCGGAATGGTGGTGGCGAGGTTGCGCGGCTTGAACGCCGTCGAGGCTATCCAGTAGATCGGCGCCAGGAAGATGATCGTCACCAGCAGGACGGCGACGATGGCGACCCGGTTGAAGGTGATTTCGGAAGAAGTGCGGACTGCGGCCATCTCAGCGCTCCTTCACCTTGTTGAGGTATTTGACATAGATGTTGGTGATCGCTAGCACCATGATCAGCACGATGTAGGCGAGCGCGCAGGAGCGCCCGGTCTGCCATTCCTGGAACGCCATCTTGTAGAGCCGGATCGAGATCAGCTCGGCCGTCGGCTGGCTGGTCAGGATATAGGCGAGGTCGAAGGTCTTGAACGCTTCCATGGTGCGGAAGATGACCGCGATCATCAGGATCGGCGCGACCAGCGGCAGCGTGATGCGGAAGAAGGTGTAGAACGGCCCGGCCCTGTCGATCGCGGCGGCCTCGTAGAGATGCTTGGGCACGGCCGACAGGCCGGCCAGCGACAACAGCATGACGAAGGGCGACCACATCCAGATATCGGTCAGCGCGACCGCATAGAGCGCCATTTTCGGATCCGACAGCCATTCGAAGGTGCCGAGGCCCAGCGCATAATTGATGATGCCGAAGGACGGATCGTAGAGCAGTTTCCAGAACAGGCCGACGACGGCCATAGACAGCATCATCGGCAACAACAGGAGCGTCGTCAGCAGGCCCTTGAGCGGAATGTCGCGGTTGAGCAGCATGGCCACGCCGAAGCCGACGAGCAGCTGGCCGGCGACCGAGATGACGACGTATTTTGCGGTGATGGCGAAGTTGGACCAGACATAGGGATCGCTGAGCAGGTCGCGATAGTTTTGCAGCCCGACGAAATTCGCCGCCGCGCTGGTCGAGGCGCGGAAATCGGTGAACGAATAGCCCAGCGAATAGATCAGCGGGAAGATGTTGAAGACGATCAGAAACAGGATCGTCGGGATGATGAAGAGATTGCGGATCGAAATGTCGCTCAGACCGCGAGCAGCGGCCCGCGAGGACCTGTCCAGCGTGGTGATCATCGTGGTCGCCAAGACCCTGCTCCCGGTTCAAGAATCAGAAAAAGAAACGGAGGAGGCACGAACGCCCCCTCCGTGAAGGTTCATACTTATTGGCCGCGGCCGTATTTCTTGAAGGTCGCGTTCCAGTCGGCTGCCAGTGCGTCCAGCGTCTCCTTGGCGGTGCCTTCGCCGCCGATCATGTAGGGGTAGATGCGCTGGTTGAGCTGCTGCAGCAGTTCGGCATATTCCGGAACCGCCCAGAAGTCCTTGACCTTGAACATGGTCTCGTAGAACGCCTTGTTGTAGGGCGTGGCGTTCTGGAATTCGGGCGACTTGAGCACGGCGGCACTGCAGGTGTAGCCGCCAAGCGCTGCCCATTTCTTCTGGGTCTCGTCCTTGATGAACCATTCCAGGAACTTGGTCGCCTCTTCCTGCTTCTGCGAGTAGGAAACGATGGAGATGCCCTGACCGCCGAGTGCGGCGAACTGGTCCCCGTTCGGGCCGGGAGGATTGGCGAAGAAGCCGGTGTTCTTGGCGTTCGGGTTCGACGCCTCGTTGATCAGCGAGGGGAAGAACGCGAAGTAGTTCATGCTCATCGCGGCCAGGTTTTCAGTGATCGCCTGGTTGTCCTCGACGAAGAACGACTTGGCCCAGCCCGGAGGCGTGAACTTGTAGAGTTCCTTGTAGGCGTCGAGCGCCGCGATCGCCTTGTCGGAGTTGATGAAGCCGTCGACCTTGTAGGTCTTATAATCACCCAGCTCGCCGCCAAAGGAAAACAGCGCGTTTTCGAAGCCCATCGCCATCGCGTCATACGAATTGTCGGTGTAGATGGCGATGCCGTATTTTTTCTGGTCCGGCCGGTAGAAGAACTCGGCGATGTCGCGCAGCGCCTTGAAATCCTTCGGCACGTCGAGATCGTAGCCATACTTGGCCTTGAAGGCTTCCTTTTCCTTCGGATCCTCGAACCAGTCCTTGCGGTAGGACCAGCCGACGGCGTCGCCTTCAAGCGGAATGGCCCAGTACTTGCTGCTGCCGCCCGGATATTCGGCGTAGTACTTCACCGTCGCCGGTGCCATCACGTCGCCGACCTTGTGCTTGTTGAAGAAGTCGGTCAGGTCGACATAGTGGCCACCGGTCGAGCCGGCACCGAGCCATTGCGAGTCGCCGACGACCATATCATAGGCGTCGCCATGGGCGTTGAACTCGGTGAAGGCTTTGGTCTGGAAGTCGGGCCACGGTGTGGTTTCCACCGTGATTTTGACGCCGGTTTCCTTCTCGTACTCGTTGCCGAGTTCCTGCAGGTAATTGGCCGGATCCCATTCCGCCCAGAAGATTGTAAGTTCCTTTTCCTGCGCGTAGACGGACGTTCCGCAGGCTAGCACTAAGCCGATACCAGCAAGCAAGCTGGTCATTGTCTTGCGCATAATGATTTCCTCCCTTGTGCGCATTCTACCGCGTCATGCGAGCCGGCGGCGAGGCCGGCCCTGGTAGTCCTCCCGTGACGGCACCGTTCCGGTTTTTGAGCCTCCTCGTTCGACCGAAACGGATATTAGCCTTCACCCTTTGATCCGCTTTATTTGTCCTGATCTGGTATTACCAATTTCAGACGAACGTCAAGCCCTTTCTTGGACGGCGGCGGACACGCAGACAAGTTGGTTTCTGCGATATCTGCCTGTTTTCCCTGAATTTTCCTACTCCTTGATACAGAGGGGCCTTGCCTCGGCCGCTGCATCGCCAATAGTATGAGTAGGCAGGGTGCAAATCTGGTCGAACCAGATTGGCGTCATCTAGCGGCTGTCATCGGTGCGATCCCATCTCCTTCAATCATCGATTCCGTCACAGCTGCGCGTACCAGCGCGCTGGCGGCCCATTGCGCGACCGACATCATACTGCGGCTGTCCAATCCCCATATATCCTTCAGTACGATCAGCATCTCAACACCGAAGATCAATGACAGCGCCTGCGCGAGCCGCTTGAATTCGCGCGGCGGCAACCGGCCTTTGAGTGGCGCAATCGCATCTTTCAAAAGATCGACGCGATGGCCGCGCGTGAACGCCGGTTCGCCGTCAAACGTGCCTGCCTGTCGCTGCGCCCACTGGTCGAGCGACAGTTTCAGCGCCGCCTTGAACGTCGCTTCGAAGGCCTCGATGCGCGGCATGGCGGTCTCGAACAGCTCGGCCACCCGGCGCTCGGGATCGGCAGAGCTCGATTTCCAGGTAAGGATCGGTCCGAGCCCCTCATCGACCACCGCCTGCACCAGCGCCGCCTGGCTCGGAAAATACCGATAGGCGGTGGCGCGTGAGACTTCCGCCGCCTCCGCCACCTCGCTGACCGACGGCGTGGCGCCCGCCTGCATCAGCTTTGTCGCCGTCTCCAGCATCAGCCGCCTGGTGCGCGCGCGGGCCCCGCGCTCTACCCGCGGGTTCGGCCCCTGGCCGGCATCGTCGTCCGTTGCCGCTTGTTGACGTGAGACATTCATGTCAATACGATACGCGCGTCTCAAAAAATTGCAATGGCCCTTCGCGCCGTCGAATGGCCGGGCAAAGGGGCGGCAGCGTCGAACACGCCCAGGACCGGGGAAACGCGATGAAGCGCATCTATGTGGTGGGCACCGCCGACACCAAGGGCGAGGAACTCGCTTTTCTGGCCGATGCGGTCGCCGCAACCGGCGCTTCGATTGCCCGTGTCGACATCGGAACACGCGGCGCGACCGTGCCGGTCGATGTTTCGGCAGACGAGGTCGCCAGCCACCATTCAGAGGGTCGCAATGCCGTGCTCGGCGTCGACGACCACGGCACCGCAGTGGCGGCGATGGCTGCCGCCTTTGCCCGATTTGTTCAATCGCGTAGCGATATTGCCGGGATTATCGGCATCGGCGGTGGCGGCGGCACCTCGATCATCACCACAGGCATGCGCACGCTGCCGCTCGGCCTGCCCAAGATCATGGTTTCGACCTTGGCCTCCGGCGACACCGCGCCTTATGTCGACGTCTCCGACATCGTCATGATGCCGTCGGTGACCGACATGGCCGGCCTCAACCGGCTTTCCCGTGTCGTGCTCCACAATGCCGCCCAGGCGATATCAGGCATGGCGGCAAAGCCGGCGCCGCCGGCCGACGGCAGACCCTCGATAGGCCTCACCATGTTCGGCGTCACCACGCCGTGCGTGACCGCCATCGCCGACGAACTTCGTTCGACTTATGACTGTATGGTATTTCATGCCACTGGAACCGGCGGCCGCACCATGGAAAAATTGGCCGACAGCGGCTTGTTGTCCGGCGTCATCGACATCACCACGACCGAAGTCTGCGACTTGCTGTTTGGCGGCGTGCTGCCGGCGACGGACGATCGCTTTGGTGCCATCGCCCGCACCGGGCTGCCTTATGTCGGCTCGGTCGGCGCGCTCGACATGGTCAATTTCTGGGCGCCGCCAACAATTCCGGAACGCTATCGCGGCCGGCTATTCTATGAGCACAATCCAAACGTCACACTGATGCGCACCACCGCCGACGAAAGCAGAATGATCGGCGAATGGATCGGTACAAGGCTGAGCCTCTGCCAGGGTCCGGTTCGTTTCCTCATTCCGGAGAAAGGCGTGTCGGCGCTCGACATCGAAGGCGGCGCCTTCTTCGACCCTGAAGCCGATGCAGCTTTGTTCGAGGCGATCGAGCGCACCATCAAACCCGCCAAAACGCGGCGCGTTCTGCGCCTGCCGCTGCATATCAACGACCCCGAATTCGCCTGGGCCGCCACAACGGCCTTCCTCGACATCGCCAGACAGTGAGACACCAAGATATGGCCGCCATACCGCGCAAGAAAATCCTGGAGAAATTCCGCAAGATGATCGCGGACGGCGTTCCGATCGTCGGCGGCGGTGCCGGCACCGGCCTGTCGGCCAAGGCAGAGGAAGCTGGCGGCATCGACCTGATCATCATCTACAATTCCGGCCGCTACCGCATGGCCGGGCGCGGCTCGGCCGCCGGCCTGCTCGCCTATGGCAACGCCAACGAGATCGTCAAGGAGATGGCCTACGAAGTGCTGCCGGTAGTGAAGAAGACGCCGGTGCTGGCCGGCGTCAACGGCACCGATCCCTTCGTCATCATGCCGCTGCTTTTGGCCGAGTTGAAGACGATGGGCTTTTCCGGTGTGCAGAACTTTCCGACCATCGGCCTGTTCGACGGCCAGATGCGGCAGAGTTTTGAAGAAACCGGCATGGGCTTCGGGCTCGAGGTCGACATGATCGCCGAGGCTCACAAACTCGACCTGTTGACCACGCCCTACGTCTTCAATCCAGACGAGGCTCGCGCCATGACACATGCCGGCGCCGACATCGTCGTCGCCCATATGGGGGTGACCACCGGCGGTTCGATCGGTGCGACCTCGGCTAAATCGCTGGACGATTGTGTGAAGGAGATCGACGCCATTGCCGAAGCGGCACGCTCAGTGCGCGAGGATATCATCCTGCTTTGCCATGGCGGGCCGATCTCGATGCCGGACGACGCCAAATATATTCTCGAGCGCTGCAAGGGCCTGCACGGTTTCTACGGCGCGAGTTCGATGGAACGGCTGCCGGCGGAAGCTTCGATCGCCAGGCAAACGGCGGATTTCAAGGCCGTCACGTTCGGCGCTGCGTAGAAGAAGGGGTGAGACGATGACCGACAACAGCAAGGTGTTCGTATACCCAAAAGACGTCAGCGCCTTCGGCTTCGACTGGGGCAGGCTGTCGCTGACGGTCGCTCCCGAAGTGAACGGCGCGAAGCGCTTTTCCGGTGGTGTCGTCGACCTGCCGTCGGGCAAGGGCCATACGCGTCATAACCATCCGGGTGCCGAGGAGATCATTTTCGTCATCTCAGGCAATGGCGAGCAGATGGTCGAAGACGAGAAGGGCAATCCGGTCGTCGAGAAGGTCGGCCCCGGTTGCACCATCTATGTGCCGGAAAGCCGCTTCCATTCGACGCTCAATACCGGCGACGCGCCGATGCAGCTTTTCGTCGTCTATTCGCCGGCCGGGCCGGAATTGGCACTGCGCGACCTGCCGGATTTCAGGCTGCTGCCGTCAGGTGGGAATTGAGATAGACGGCGCCTAAGCCCCGCCCCTGTTCCAGCCCCTACCCCGATCGCCGAACATAATGTAACCGGCGCCGGTCACCGCCACCGTGTCCTCCAGCTTGATGAAGCCGCGCGTCGGGTGGAGCATGGTCGTCTCGACCGAAAGCACCATGTTCTTCTCCAGCGGCTTTGCGGCATAGGTGCCTTCATAGGTCACCGGATGGTTGGTCATCAGGAACGGCGCTTCGTGCGTGATCAGCCCCATGCCATGCGCGAAGAAATCGGTATAGGCCGCAACCTTGGATTTCTTCAGCACGCCTTCGGCATGAGAAATCATGTCACCGCCCAGCGTGCCCGCCTTTACCTTGGAGAAGGCCGCCTGCTGCACCGTCTCGATCTCGGCCAGCAGATCCTCGAGTTCGGCGTCAGGCTCACCCAGCACGCCCATGCGGCAAAGGTCGCCGATATAGCCGTGGTAGTTGCCGCCGGAATCGATCGACATCACCTCGCCCTTCTTCCACGTTTGCGGCGAGGCCGCGCGGTTGTGACTGGAGCCTAGCGTCAACAGGCAATATTCGAAATGCGCGCCGCGATTGGTCTCCTCGCGCCTGAGCTGTTCGATGATCTCGCTCTTGGTTGTGCCTTCGCGTGCCCAGCCGATGGTCGCCAGCATGGAATCGGTGATCAGCTCCGAAGCAATGCGCAGCTTCTCCAGCTCGGCTTCGGTTTTGATTGCTCGCATGCGCTCCAGCATGTGCGTGGCGTCGATCAGCTTGGCGTCCGGCAGCGCGTTGCGGATCAGCATATAGGCGTCGGACGGCAGGAAGGCGGGCTCGATGCCAATGCGGGCATTGCCCTTGCCGATCTTCCGCAAATGCTCGACCGCCAGGTTGGCGGCATCGAGCGTGCCCCAGCAGGCGGCATGCAGTGTCGGCGTCCAGAACGGATGGTTCTGGTGCTCGCCGCCCTCCATGCGGTTGCCGATATAGGCGGCATGCTCCGGCCCGCCTTTCTCGTAGACGACGACAGGCAGATAGCGGCTATGGCCGATCGCATCCATGGCGGCGAAGAAGATGAACTTGTAGCCGCCAAGCAGATATTGCGTGTTGTGCTTGGAGGTGGCGAGCAGCACGTCGATGCCGGCTTCCTCCATCAGCCCGTCCACCCTGGCCTGGTCGAACGGCACGCTGCCGACGACATTCTTGCCCGGAGCAACGTTCATTGTCTCTCTCCCTGAAGTGCCATGACCGACCGCACGTGGCGCCGGCCTTTCTGGTTTTAGAGCCTTGGCTCCCCTCAAATCTGCATCATTTTGCCCGGTCTGGTCCAGCCAGAATGGGTCGAGCGGGCGCCAAAAGCTCATTCCGCTACCGGCATGGTCTAATCTGGTCCGGCCAGATCAGCGCATTGGACCGCTTCCCTGTAACTGGTCCAGCGGACGGAAATTTCAAAGCCACGTGAGGATGCGCCAATTCCGTCTCTGGCGAAACCCCGGACAAGGGCCATAATCAGCTTTGCAGGATGCTCACGAGCGTCCGAGGGGTACGGCGCACCCGGCCGGGTCGCGGAGAGGACGGAGTTCGATCATGCCAGAGTTCACCATTTCCAGGCGTACGATGCTTGCGGGTTCGGCATTGCTGCTGGCCTCCACCGCCATGCCGACGATCGGCTGGGCGCAGACGCCGAAAAAGGGCGGACGACTGGTTGTCGCCGCTGATTCCGAGCCGCGCAATCTCAATCCGGCGATTGTCGCCTCGAACGGCGTCTTCTTCATCTCGAGCAAGATCGTGGAAACCTTGGCCGAGGCCTCCTTCGGCGGCAAGGACGGGCTCGAGCCACGGCTGGCGCTCAGTTGGGAAGGCGCCGCCGACGGCCTGTCGGTGACGTTCAAACTGCGCGAGGACGTCAAATGGCATGACGGGAAGCCCTTCACCTCAGCCGATGTCGCCTTCTCGGCGCTGCAGGTCTGGAAACCGCTGCAGAATCTCGGCCGCACCGTGTTCAAGGATCTGGAGGCGGTCGACACGCCGGACGAGGCGACCGCCGTGTTCAAATTCGCCAAGCCGACCCCGTTCCAGCTGATCCGCAACGCGTTGCCGGCGCTGAGCAGCGTGGTGCCCAAGCACATCTACGAGACCGGAAAGATCGAGGACAACCCGGCCAACAACGCCCCGGTCGGCACCGGACCGTTCAAATTTGCCGAATACAAGCCCGGCGAATATTACCGGCTGGAGAAGAACACCGACTATTGGGGCAAGGACGAGCCCTATCTCGATGAGATCATCTATCAGGTGCTGCCGGACCGCACGTCGGCGGCCAGCGCGCTCGAGGCCGAAGAGATCCAGCTCGCCGCCTTCTCCGCCGTGCCCCTGGCCGATCTCGACCGCATCTCCAAAGTGCCCGGCCTCAAGGTGATCACCAAAGGATACGAAGGGCTGACTTACCAACTGGTCGTCGAGATCAACCATCGCCGCAAGGAGCTGGCCGACCTGAAAGTGCGCCAGGCGATCGCTCACGCTATCGACAAGGATTTCGTCGTCAAGACGGTGTTTCTCGGCTATGCCGCCACCGCCACTGGCCCGGTGCCGAAAAACGACCCGCAATTCTACACCGCCGACGTGCCGACCTATGCTTTCGACGTCGCCAAGGCCAACGCCTTGCTCGACGAGGCCGGCTACAGCGAAGGCGATGATGGCAAGCGCTTTTCGCTGAAACTGCTGCCGGCGCCCTATTTCAACGAGACCAAGCAGTTCGGCGACTATCTTCGTCAGGCGCTCGCCGCCATCGGCATCGACGCCCAGCTGGTCAACAACGACTCTGCCGCGCATATCAAGGCGGTTTACACCGACCACGCCTTCGACCTTGCGGTCGGGCCGCCGGTGTTCCGCGGCGATCCGGCGATCTCGACCACCATCCTCGTGCAGAGCGGCATTCCCGACGGGGTGCCTTTCTCCAACCCGGGCGGCTACAAGAACGCCGATCTCGACGCTCTGATCGCCAAGGCATCGGAGACGCTTGACACCGCCGCCCGCACCGAACTCTACAAGGAGTTCCAGAGAAAAGTTGCCGCCGACCTGCCACTGATCAACGTCGCCGAATGGAGTTTCATCAGCGTCGCCCGCGATACGGTCAAGAACATCGCCAACACCCCGCGCTGGGCGGTGTCGAACTGGGCGGACACCTATTTAGAATCGTGACACATTCTGGCGGATGAAAATTCGCGCCGAAATCCGTGTGGAAACTTGGTCAAATACCGAGTTCCTTCATACCCCCCTCTGTCCTGCCGGACATCTCCCCCGCAAAGGGGGAGATTGGCTGGCCGCAACGTCGGCTTATTTGCCTGCTGCGTTGAAGATTGGCGAAATCGCTAATGACATCCGATCTCCCCCCTTGCGGGGGAGATGTCCGGCAGGACAGAGGGGGGTGGGAAGAAACACCGCATCTCCTAATTGCCACTGCGCCAAGCACCCGGCGCCGCCATGAGCCGCGCCCTCACCCTCCTTCGCCGTCGCCTCGTCGGCAGCATCTTCGTGTTGCTGATTGTCGTCATCGGCACCTTCCTGTTGCTCGAAGCCGCTCCCGGCGATGCGGTCGATGCCTACATCGTCTCGACCGGCGGCGACGCCGGCATGATCGAGCTGTTGCGTCACCGCTGGGGGCTCGACCAATCTGAGCTGACGCGGCTGGCCAATTACCTTTGGGCGCTGCTGCATCTCGACCTTGGCCAGTCCGTCACCTTTTCGCGGCCGATCCGCGATGTCATCACCGAGCGCCTGCCCAACACGCTGCTGTTGATGGGCAGCGCCACCGCGCTCTCCTTCGGACTCGGCTCGGTGCTCGGCATCTATGCCGGCGCCAGACCCGGCAGCGTCCGTGATCGCTTCCTGTCTATCGGCTCGCTGGCGGTCTATGCCATACCGGGCTTCTGGCTCGGGCTGGTGCTGATCATCGTCTTTGCCGTCGACCTGCGCTGGTTTCCGATCGGCGGCATCGAGAGCATCGCCTCGGCCAGGACCGGCCTTGATCGCGCTGGCGACATCGCCCGCCATCTCGTCCTGCCGGTCTCCGCGCTCGGCTTCATTTATCTCGCGCTCTATCTGCGCATGATGCGCGCCGGCATGGCCGAGGTCTGGCGGCAGGATTTTGTCCTCGCCGCTCGCGCCAGGGGACTTTCCCGCCGTCGCGTCGTGCTCGCCCATGTCGCCCGCAACGCGCTGTTGCCGCTGGTCACCATGCTTGGCCTGCAGTCCGCGCAAATGCTGGGCGGCAGCGTCGTCATCGAAAGCGTCTTTTCGGTGCCAGGCCTTGGCCGATTGGCGCAGGAAGCGGTGGCGGCACGCGACACGCCGTTGCTGCTCGGCATCATTCTCGTCAGCGCCGTTCTGGTCGTCATCATCAACCTTCTCGTCGACATCGCCTACGCCGTCCTCGATCCGCGCGTCAGAGCCAATGAGGCCGGCGCGTGAACCCGCTTCGCCGTTTTCTCCGGACGCCGGAAGCGATCGCCGGCATTGTCATCCTGGCGGCGCTGTTTGCCGTGGCGCTTGCCGCACCTTTGTTCTTTCCCGGCGATCCGCAGGCCATTGCCGGGCCGGCATTGCTGCCGCCGTTCCAGGACTGGTCGCTACCACTAGGCACCGACCGCCTCGGCCGTGACATGCTGGCCGAGCTTTTCCACGGCGCCCGCACCTCGCTGGCGGTCGGCCTGGCGGCCGCGGCCGCCGCCCTTGCCGTCGGCGCAGTGATCGGCACGCTGGCCGGCTTTGCCGGCGGCCTTATCGACGAAGTGCTGATGCGCATCACCGACGCTTTCCAGACCGTGCCAGCTTTTCTGCTGGCTTTGGCTTTCGTCAGCATCGTCGGGCCGTCGCTCGGCGTCGTCGTCGCGGCGATCGCACTGGGCGCCTGGACCGGACCGGCACGCGTGGCGCGAGCCGAAGTGCTGTCGATCCGCGAGCGCGATTTTGTAGCGGGCGCCCGCGTCATCGGCATGCATCCGCTGGAGATCGCCTTTCGCGAGGTGCTGCCCAACGCATTGCCGCCGGTACTGGCATTGTCGTCGGTGATCGTCGCCGCGGCGATTCTCACCGAAGCGGCATTGTCCTTTCTGGGCCTCGGCGACCCCAACCGCGTTACCTGGGGCGGCATGATCGCCGAAGGCCGTGCCGTGCTGCGCACCGCGCCGTTCCTGTCGATCGTTCCGGGAATAGCACTCGTGCTCACGGTGCTAGGTGTGTATCTCGCCGGCGAAGGCGTCGTCGAGACGACGGCGGTGAGGAGGGGCCTGTCGTGACGGCGCTGCTTTCGATCCGCAATCTGACGGTGACCTATCGCCGCGATGGCTCCGAGGTGACGGCACTAAAGAGTGTCAGCCTCGACATTCCCGCCGGCGAGCGCTTTGCCATCATCGGCGAGAGCGGTTCGGGCAAGAGCACGCTGGCGCTTGCCATTGCCGGGCTGCTGCCGGGTTCTGCCAGGATCGAAGGCCGCATCGATTGGCTCTTGCGCCCGCCGCCAATGTCTGGTGCCAAGACACCCCCCTCTGTCCTGCCGGACATGTCCGGCAGGACAGAGG
>NZ_JAMYNH010000015.1:0-138529 GCF_040318975.1 Mesorhizobium sp. M0983
CCGCCGATGCTGCCAAAGTTCCCATCAGCCATCGCATCAAGAAATGCGCCTGGAACGACGACTATCTCATCAATGCCATCACTCATATGCGATAGCCCTGCCCCAAGTGGGGGGAGATGCCCGGCAGGGCAGAGGGGGGCGCTGTCCCGCCAGCGTCTTGACCCGCGACGCCAGCCCGCTCAGCGATCGATTCGCGTCGACAGGATGATCGACGACGACGTCCGCTCGACCCCGTCCATGGCGCCGATCTGGTCGAGAAGCGTGTCGAGATCCCTGATCGACGGCGCCTCGACGATGACGATCATGTCGAAATTGCCGCTCACCGAATGCAGCGTCCGCACCGGCGGGAGCGACTGCAGGCTGCGCACCACCTTGTCGGCAAGCTTGGGCGTGACGGTGAGCAGGACATGCGCCCGCACCAGTCCCTGTTCGTGATCCGGCGAAAGCCTGACGCCGTAGCCGGTGATGATGCCGCGCTGCTCCAGCCGCTCGATCCGGCTCTGCACCGTCGTCCGTGAGACGCCCAGCCGCCGCGCCAGTTCGGCGGTCGAGGCGCGTGCATTGATGCGCAGCAGGGAAAGCAGCGCCTGGTCGGCATCACTAAGCATTTCGACGAACCTTGCCGGCGTATTGGTCAAACAGAGACTGCGTTTTGCACAATCCTACTCTTCCTTTCGACAGGCAAGCTGCGATTCTAGCCGTCTATTTAACATTGGTGCGAGGGACCGGTCATGAAGGAAATCATCGTCGTCGGCGCCGGCAAGATCGGCTCGACCATAGCCGAGATGCTGGCTTCCACGGGCGACTATCATGTCACCCTCGCCGACCGCTCGGCCACACAGCTCGGCGCGGCCGAACTGCCGGCCGGCGTAGAGACGCTGGAACTCGACATCGAGGCCGTCGGCACCCTCGAAGCCGCCCTGGCCGGCAAGTTCGCGGTGCTCAGCGCTGCGCCCTTCCATCTGACCACGCGCATCGCCGAAGCGGCGGCCAGCGCCGGCGTGCACTATCTCGATCTGACAGAGGACGTCGTCAGCACCAGGCGCGTCAAGGAATTGGCGCGCTCCGGCAACAGCGCCTTCATCCCGCAATGCGGGCTGGCGCCGGGCTTCATCTCGATCGTCGCCAACGATCTCGCCAGCCGCTTCGACACGCTGGAAAGCGTGCGCATGCGGGTTGGCGCGCTGCCGCAATACCCGTCGAATGCGCTGAACTACAATCTGACCTGGAGCACCGACGGCGTCATCAACGAATATTGCGAGCCTTGTGAGGCGATCGTCGAAGGCGAGCTGGTCGAAGTGCCGCCGCTGGAGGAGCGTGAAGAATTCTCGCTCGACGGCGTCACCTACGAGGCATTCAACACCTCGGGCGGGCTGGGCACGCTGGCCGAAACGCTGAAAGGCAAGGTGCGGACGCTGAACTACCGCACCATCCGCTACCCCGGCCACGCCGCGATCATGAAGGCGCTGCTCAACGACCTCGGCCTGCGCCACCGCCGCGACGTGCTGAAGGACATTTTCGAAAGCGCCCTGCCGGCGACGCTGCAGGACGTCGTCATCGTCTTCGTCACCGTCAGCGGCCGCAAGAATGGCCGCCTGCTGCAGGAGACCTACGCCAACAAGATCTACGCCAGGCGTGTCGGCGATACGGTACGCAGCGCCATCCAGATCACCACTGCCTCCGCCATCTGCGCCGTGCTCGACATGCTGGCCGATGGCACCTTGCCGGCAAAGGGCTTCATCAAGCAGGAGGACATCGCGCTCGACGCCTTCCTGGCCAACCGCTTCGGCCGCGCCTACGCGCAGCACGAGATGGTTAGCCGACTGGCGGGTTGAGCTGCGTAATCTCCCCCCCTTGAGGGGGGAGATGTCGGCGAAGGCGACAGAGGGGGTCGCCTCGCGTAGAGCGCTAACCTCCGACTGTCGTAAGGGAGGTCGAATCCAGTCGAACCGACCCCCTCTGGCCTGCCGGCTATCTCGCCCTCAAGAGGGGAGATCACCCTGCCCTCAAATATGCACCGCCCGCCCGAGCGCCTTCAGCGCCGCTTCCTGAAAACCCTCCCCTTGCGTCGGGTGGGCGTGGATGGTGCCGGCAATGTCCTCCAGACGCGCGCCCATTTCCAGGGCCAGGCCGAAGGCCGTCGACAGTTCCGACACGCCTTGGCCGACCGCCTGGATGCCGAGCACCAGATGGTTGTCGGCGCGGGCAACGACCCGGACAAAGCCCTCCTCACCCATCTTCGTCATCGCCCGGCCATTGGCGGCGAAGGGGAACAATCCGACCTTGATTTCGCCGCCGAGCCCCTTTGCCTCCTCCGGCGACAGGCCTGCGGTGATCAGCTCCGGATCGGTGAAGCAGATAGCGGGAATGCAGCGTTTGTCCCAGCTGCACTTGTGGCCGGCGACGATCTCGGCGACCATTTCGCCTTGCGCCATCGCCCGGTGCGCCAGCATCGGCTCGCCGGTGACGTCGCCAACGGCAAAGATGCCGCGCATCGAGGTGCGGCACTGGTCGTCGATGCGGATGAATTTTCCCGCCATGTCGAGATCGATCTGCTCCAGCCCCCAGTCTTCGACCACCGGCTTGCGCCCGACGGTGACCAGAATCCTGTCGGCAACGATCTTGGCATTCTTGCCGTCCTTCGTCTCGACCAGCAGCGCATCGCCCTTGGTCGACAACCCCTTGGCCTTGGCGCCCACAAGCACCTCGATACCGAGCTCGGCGAGCCGCTTCACGACCGGCCGGGTCAGTTCGGCATCATATTGCGCCAGTACGCGCGGCAAAGCCTCGACCACGGTCACCCTGGCGCCCATCTTCGCGAAGGCGATGCCGAGCTCCAGCCCGATGTAGCCGCCACCGACGACGGCAAGCCTTTCCGGCACTTCGCTCAGCGCCAGCGCTTCGGTGGACGAGATCACCAGGCCACCGAAGGGCAGCGACGGCAATTCGACCGACGCCGAGCCCGTGGCGATCACCACCGTCTCGGCGCGGACCACCTGCATCCCGGTTTCGGTCTGGACCTCGACGGTCTTGCCGTCACGGAATTTCGCCCAGCCGTGCACGGTCTTGACCCCGGCCTTCTTCAACAGGCCGGCAACGCCGCTGTTAAGCCGGCTAACAATGCCGTCCTTCCAGGCGATGGTCGTTTCGAGATCAATCGATGGTGTTGCGATTGAAATGCCGAGCGGGCTCTTGCCGCCGGCCAAGTGCGACGCCTTTTCGAACTCTTCGGCCGCATGGATCAGCGCCTTGGACGGGATGCA
The DNA here is from genome assembly GCF_040318975.1 of Mesorhizobium sp. M0983. NCBI lineage: Bacteria > Pseudomonadati > Pseudomonadota > Alphaproteobacteria > Hyphomicrobiales > Phyllobacteriaceae > Mesorhizobium > Mesorhizobium sp. M0983. Next base: position 3,264 of record NZ_JAMYNH010000015.1, read on the forward strand.
GCCGACATTGAGACAGGTGCCGCCCGGTTTACCGAACTCGACGATAACCGTGTCGATGCCAAGCTGCCCGGCGCGGATGGCGCAGACATAGCCGCCGGGACCGGCGCCGATGACGAGCAGCTTGCAGGAGATTTCCTTCATCATGGCACCTTAGTTCGACGAGCCGGCGGGACAGCGCCCCCTTCTGTCATCTCCCCCTCAAGGGGGGAGATTGGCAGCTTTCGCGCTCGGCTTAGTCCTGCAAAGCTGGAGATTGGCGAAAGGCGGGATGACGGCCAATCTCCCCCCTTGAGGGGGAGATGCCCGGTAGGGCAGAGGGGGGCGCGAAGGATCGCTACTGCTCTCATCCTGCGCCCCTGCGATCCTCTGTTCATCTCCTCAATCCACAAAAATCAGCGCTGGCGTTTCCAGCAGCGTCTTGATCCGTTGAATGAACACCGCGACTTCCCAGCCGTCGATGACGCGGTGGTCGAAGCTGGAGGACAGGTTCATCATCTTGCGCGGGATGAACTGGGTGCCGTCCCACACCGGCCGCATCATCATCTTGTTGACGCCGAGGATCGCCACTTCCGGATGATTGATCACAGGCGTCGTCGCCACACCGCCCATGGCCCCGAGCGAAGTGATGGTGATGGTCGATCCAGAGAGCTCGTCGCGCGTCGCCGTGCCGGATTTTGCCGCCTCAGCCAGCCTGACAACCTCGGCTGCGCAATCCCAGATGTCGCGCGCCTCGGCGTGCTTGACCACCGGCACCACCAGCCCCGACGGGGTCTGCGCGGCGATGCCGATATGGACCCCGCCATGCTGGTGGATTATGCCCGCCTCGTCGTCGAACAGCGCGTTGAGGTTTGGCTGGTCGGCGATCGCCTTGACCATCGCCCGCATCAGAAACGGCAGCAGCGTCAGCTTCGGCCTGTCCGCGCCCGGCCGCTTCTCCTTGTTGAGCGCGGCGCGCAAATCCTCGAGCGCGGTGACGTCGATCTCTTCGACATAGGTGATGTGCGGGATGCGCGATTTGGCCAGCGTCATCTTCTCGGCGATCTTTCGCCTGAGCCCGACTATTTTGATATCCTCGACCGCCTCGTTGCGGACAAGCCCGGAGATCTTGGCGGGCCCGGGTCCGCGCGCCAGGAAAGCTTCGATGTCCTCATGCTGGATACGGCCGGCCGGGCCGCTCCCCACAATTTGCCGCAGGTCGATGCCGGCCTCTTTCGCCCTGAGGCGGACGGCCGGCGAGGCCAGCGGCTTTTCGCCCTCCGGACGCCGCGCGCCGGAGATCGGCGCAGTACCCCCGCCGGAGGGGAATTCCGTTGCCGGCTCACTTTCGCGCACAGAAGCGCTTCCTGACGGAGGTGGGACTGGTTTGGCGTCGGCCTTGGGAGCCGAAGCTCGTCCCCCTCCCCCTTGTGGGGGTCCGAAGGACGGGCGAGACCCGTGGCTCGCCCCGGCAAGGTTAGCGGTGGGGGTACGCTTGGCGCCCGCCTCAACGTCCCGTGGCGGCTTGACGTTACCCTCGCCGGCCACCTTCAGGCGCACGATGGGCGAGCCGATCGCCACCGTGTCGCCGATCTCCGCACCCAGCCAGAGGATCTCACCATCGACGGGCGAGGGAATCTCGACCGTTGCCTTGTCGGTCATCACAGCGGCCAGCACGGCGTCCTCGCGCACGAGATCGCCGACCTTGACCTGCCATTCGACCAGCTCGGCCTCGGCGACGCCTTCACCGACATCGGGTAGCTTGATGACATATTCGCCCATCGTCTTCCCCCTCAGGCTTCCATCGTTTCGACGAGCGCGCGGCCTAGCCGCGCAGGACCGGGAAAATAGTCCCACTCCTGCGCATGCGGATAGGGCGTGTCCCAGCCGGTGACCCGCGCCACCGGCGCCTCCAGATGGTGGAAGCAGTTCTCCTGAACCAGCGCCGAAAGTTCGGCGCCGAACCCCGATGTCAGCGTCGCCTCGTGCACGACCACGCAGCGCCCGGTCTTGCTGACCGAGGCGACGATCGTCTCGAGGTCGAGCGGCAGCAGCGTTCTCAGATCGATGATCTCGGCATCGATGCCGGTCTCCTCGGCCGCCGCCTGGGCGACATAGACCATCGTGCCGTAGGCAAGTACGGTGACCGCAGCGCCCTGTCTGCGGATCACCGCCTTGCCGAGCGGCACCGTGTAATGGCCGTCGGCGACTTCGCCAAGCTCGTGTTTCGACCATGGTGTTACCGGCCGCTCGTGATGACCGTCGAAGGGTCCGTTATAAAGCCGCTTCGGTTCCAGGAAGATCACTGGGTCGGGATCCTCTATCGCGGCGATCAGCAAGCCCTTGGCGTCATGCGGGTTCGAGGGCACCACGACTTTCAGCCCGGAGACGTGGGTGAACAGCGCCTCCGGGCTCTGGCTGTGGGTCTGGCCACCAAAAATGCCGCCGCCGGTGGGCATCCTGACCACGATCGGGCAGGTGAAGTCGCCGTTCGATCGATAGCGCAGCCGCGCCGCTTCCGAGACGATCTGGTCATAGGCCGGATAAACATAGTCGGCAAACTGCACCTCGACGCAAGGCTTCAGCCCGTAGGCGGCCATGCCGATGGCCGCGCCGACAATGCCGGATTCGCTGATCGGCGCATCGAAGCAGCGGCTCTTGCCGTATTTCGCCTGCAGGCCTTGCGTACAGCGGAAGACGCCGCCGAAGAAGCCGACATCTTCGCCGAAGACGATGACACGCTCGTCGCGCGCCATCGACACGTCCATGGCGTCGCGGATTGCCTCGATCATGGTCCGTCGCGGCATGGTTAGACTCCCGCCTGCTGGCGCTGGCGCCTGAGGTGCGGCGGCATCTCGGCATAGACGCCCTCGAACATATCGCGCGCCGAGGGCTTGCCGCCGGCATGCAGCGTGCCGTGGCGCTCGGCCTCCCGCTGCGCCGAAATCACCGTGTCGAGGATTTCCGCCTCGGCCTGGGCGTGGCGTTCGTCCGACCAGACGCCGCGCTGGATGAGGTGGTTCTTCAGCCTGACGATCGGGTCGCCGAGCGGCCACGCGTCGGACTCGGCCTTCGGCCGGTAGGCCGACGGGTCATCGGAGCTGGAATGGGCGCCGACGCGGTAAGTGACATATTCGACCAGCGTCGGCCCGAGATTGTTGCGCGCCCGCTCCGCCGCCCATTTGGCCACCGCATGGACGGCGAGATAGTCGTTGCCGTCGACGCGCAGCGACGGGATGCCGAAGCCCAGTCCGCGGGCAGCAAAAGTGCCGGAGCCGCCCCGGGCGATCCCCTGGAAGGTCGAAATCGCCCACTGGTTGTTGACGACGTTGAGCACGACCGGCGCCTTGTAGGTCGAGGCGAACACCAGCGCCGAATGGAAGTCGGACTCGGCGGTCGAGCCGTCGCCGATCCAGGCGGCGGCGATCTTCTGGTCATTGCTGATCGCCGAAGCCATCGCCCAGCCGACCGCCTGGATGTACTGCGTCGCCAGATTGCCGGAGATCGAGAAGAAGCCGTGCTCTTTCGACGAATACATGATCGGCAGCTGCCGGCCCTTCAGCGGATCGGCCTCGTTCGAATAGATCTGGTTCATCATCGTGACCATCGGATAGCCGTCGGCGATGAGCAGGCCGGCCTGCCGATAGGTCGGAAAATTCATGTCGCCCGGCGCCAGCGCCTTGCGGAAGGCGCAGCTCACCGCCTCTTCGCCGAGATGCTGCATGTAGAAGGAGGTCTTGCCCTGGCGCTGCGCCATCTGCATGCGCGCATCGAAGCTGCGCAGCGTCACCATATGGCGCAACCCTTCCAGCAGTTCCTCGTCGGAAAGCAGGCCGGCCCACGGCCCGACCGCCTCGCCGGCGCGGTTGAGCACACGAATGATCGAGAACGCCAGATCGCGGATGGTGCGCGGATCGACGTCGATCTCGGGGCGCGGCACCGAGCCGGCCTTGGGGATGGTCACGTCTGAAAAATCCGGCGTGCCGCCCGGCCGCACCTCCGGCTCCGGAACATGGAAGCGCAACATTCCGGCATCGGCCATGATCTCGGTCCTCCACTGTTGCCCGGCGCGATATTTGCACACCGCCGGACCAGTGCCAATTCGTCGGGCAGGGCTTCGGTCCTTCGGCTCCCGCCGATGCAGCCTGCCGCGCACAAGATGAAGATGTGTCTGCGAAATTTCTTGTCGATGTTGGACGGCAGCACGCAACTTAGCAGAAATTTGCCGACGATTGCCGCAACAGACGATATGTCCCGGGGTGAGCTTGCCTTTGACGAGCCCGCACATCCAGCGATTCAAGTTGCGCCTACCATTCAGGACCTTATCCTGACGGCATCGTTGTGAGAGAGGCGGGAATGCAAGGCAGATCGAGGGCCGTCGTCGCTTTGGCGATTGTAGCTTTTCTGGTTGGATCCGGTCGACCAGCTTTCGCTCAGTCGGACGATTGCATCGGCACGTACTATCGCACGAGGGATGCTGCCTGCATTGACCGGCTTATCACAACCTTGGATCAAGCTCCGTCCAGCGCTGAAAACGGAACGATAACCGGGTTTTTCGCTGCATTGTTCGACGGCTCGCCGGAGATGCGACGAAAACTGCTGGATGGCGTGCCCTCCGATCGCGCGGCTGACCTTTATCTGGCCGCTCTGCACAAGGCTGGTCTCACGGACGAAGCGCGGCGTTTCGCGTCGAGCCGAAAGCTGGAGGATGCAGCATCCCCCGGTGCCATGCCTTTGAAAACGTTGACACCCCTCTTTGTCCCGTTGGACAATGATCTGCTGCTTGGCGCCTATATGGCGACAGGAGACTTGTCCTACATAGATCATATTCTGGGAGATCATATTCTGGGAAATCTTCGAACCAGCCGTGACGGCATCGCGGCGGACGCAATCTGCATCGGCCTTGTTATGGGGAAATTCGCGGGTGCGGTGGCTCCAGGTCGCCCCGAGAATATCATGATTGTCGCTGCATGCCGGAAATATGGGTGCCCCAAGAGCCAGGCATCAAAAGACATGATGCGTGTGATGACGGTGGCATCGGCTGTATGGGCTATACGGTCGCTGGCGAAGAATGACGTTGCAATCAAACAGGAACTCGATCGCTTTTTCCAAAACGACTCGCGTTTGGCCGCCATTTTCGGAAGAGAGCAGAACGCCTTCACAAATTATCTGGCCTCAGTGACTTTGTGGTCGGTCGAGAAAGGCAAATCGCTTGACGCGGCAATGACGGACTATGAACGCCTCGGTGCTGCCGATACTTCGTTCAAGCCTGATAGCATCCTGCAATCCCCCGAGGACAAGAACTAGCAGGCCGGCGCCTGTGGTTCACCCGGAGCTCTCGCCATGCTAACCACAACACCATGGCACAGAAGAAAGCATACGAGGTCGATTCATGGCTCGCGAAGCCGGATCCGCGCGTCTCGATCGTGCTGCTTTACGGTCCCGATCGCGGGCTGGTCGCCGAGCGGGCAAAGGCCTTTGCCGCCAGGACCGGCCTGCCGCTCGACGATCCGTTCTCGGTGGTCAGGCTGGACGGATCGGAGGTCGATCGCGACGAGGGCCGCCTGCTCGACGAGGCGCACACCGTGCCGATGTTTTCGGAGCGGCGCCTGCTATGGGTGCGCAATGCCGGCGCTCAGAAGGCGCTTGCCGACGACGTCAGGGCGCTGACCGCCGAGCCGCCGCGCGATGCCATTATCCTGATCGAGGCCGGTGACCTGAAGAAGGGCGTCGGCCTGCGCGGCGTGGTGGAGGCGGCGGACAATGCCATGGCTCTGCCTTGCTACGCCGATGAGGCCAGGGACATTGACACGGTCATCGACGACGAACTGCGCAAGGCTGGCATGTCGATGACGCTGGAGGCGCGGCAGGCGCTGCGCCGCAACCTTGGCGGCGACCGGCTGGCCTCGCGCGGCGAGATCGAAAAGCTGGTGCTTTATGCGCATGGCCAGGCCGAAATCGGCCTCGACGACGTCAAGGCGACATCCGGCGATGTCTCCGGCCTCTCCTTCGATGCGGCCGTCGACGCCCTGCTCGAAGGCAGGATCGCCGACTTCGACAGCGCCTTCACCCGCCATTGCCAGTCTGGCGGCCAGCCCTTCCTGGTGCTTTCATCGGCGATGCGGCAGTTGCAGACGATCCAGGCGATGCGCGGCCTGATGGACGCCGGCGGCCGCAATGCCGCTTCGGTCGTAGCCGCGGCGCGCCCGCCGGTGTTTTTCTCCAGGCGCAAGCTGGTCGAGAAAGCCCTCGAACGCTGGAGCAGCGAGGCGCTCGGCCGCGCCCTGACCCGCTTGCAGACGGCGGTGCTGCAAACGCGCCGGCGGCCCGATCTGTCGATCGCGCTGGCACGGCAGGCGCTGCTCGGCATTGCCGTGGAAAGCGCAAGGCTGGCGCAGCGCACCTGAGCTCCCCCCTCGAGGGGGAGATGTCGCCGAGGCGACAGAGGGGGTCACAGCGCGTGGAACGCCAGCGCCTTCCGCGACGACAGACGACGTGGGCGCTTGATGTGAGACGACCCCTTCTGGCCTGCCGGCCACCTCCCCCTCAAGGGGGGAGATTAACCACTTCGAGCGATTTCGCCAATCACCGGCGCGGTTGTTCTCCTATTAGAAGACGGAACTGCCAAGTCTTAGGCCAAAAATTTATTTGCCGGCTAAAGATCCCGGGCATTTTGGCAACCTACCTACTCCGGCTTCAGCCTTCGGCAAAGCTCGTCAAGCTGCTCCAGCGTCCGGTAGGCGACGCTGATCACGCCGCCGCGCTGGTTGTGCTCGATCGTAACGATCATGCCGATCGTACTGGTCATCTGCCGCTCCAGCGCCAGTGTGTCGGCATCCTTTTGCGGCGGTGCGGCGGGTTGGCGTTTTGCCGCCGGCGCGCCGACCGGCATCTGCGCCAGCGCCTCGGCCTGGCGCACCGAAAGCCCCTCATCGATGATCCGCTTGGCGAGCCCGGCCGGGTCGTCGGCCGTCACCAAGGTACGGGCGTGGCCGGCCGACAGCGCCCCATCGACCAGCATGTCGCGAATGACGTCGGGCAGCTTGAGCAGCCTCAGCGTGTTGGCGACATGGCTGCGGCTCTTGCCGATCACCTGGCCGAGATCGGCCTGGGTATAGCCGTGGTCGTCGATCAGCTGCTGGTAGCCCAGCGCTTCCTCGACCGGGTTGAGGTCGGTGCGCTGGACGTTTTCGATGATCGCCAGTTCGAGCGCCGTGCGATCGTTGACATCGCGCACAATGATCGGGATTTCGGTCAGCCCGGCGCGTTGCGCCGCACGCCAACGACGCTCGCCGGCGATAATCTCGTAGCGGCCCGTTTGGGTTTTCGACGGCCGCGCCACCACCGGCTGCACCACGCCGTGTTCGCGGATCGACTGGGCGAGGTCGGTCAGGTCGGCGTCGCCAAAATGCCGCCGCGGGTTTTTCGGGTTAGGGCTGAGGAACTCGATCGGCACCTTGCCGTCGGCCGCCAGCCCCGGCTTTTCCGGTGCCGCCGGGCGATCGATTTCGCCGATCAGGGCCGCCAATCCCCGGCCCAGTCTCTTTCTCGAAGGGTCTTCGTTCATCGTCCGTCCAGATCGTTTCGGTATCGAATCGCTTGTTGGCTACTGTTAGGCGGCACGCAATTTGCGCTCGCGGCGGATCACTTCGGAAGCAAGCTGCAGATAGGCCTGGCTGCCCGAGCATTTGAGGTCGTAGAGAATCGCCGGCTTGCCATAGGACGGCGCCTCGGAAACGCGGACATTGCGCGGGATGACGGTTTCATAGACCTTGTCGCCCATATGCGCCCGTACATCCTGCACCACCTGGTTGGCGAGATTGTTGCGCCCGTCGAACATCGTCAGCACTATGCCCTGGATCGTCAGATCGGGGTTGATCGAACGGCGCACCTGCTCGACCGTCTCCAACAGCTGGCTCAGGCCCTCCAGCGCGAAGAATTCACACTGCAGCGGTACCAGCACCGAATCGGCCGCAGCCATCGAATTCAGCGTCAGCAGATTGAGCGAGGGCGGGCAGTCGATCAGCACATAGCCGAAATTGGCCGAGCGCTCGGCCGAAGCCCGCAGCGCGTTGCGCAGCCGCAGCACCCGGTCCGGCGCCGAGGCGATTTCCATCTCGATGCCGAGCAGATCGAGCGTCGACGGCACGATCGACAGGCCGGGCACCGCCGTCGGGATCGCCGCCGCTTCCAGGTCGAGTTCGCCGGTCAGCACATCATAGGACGAGACGGTGCGGTCGCGCCGGTCGATGCCAAGCCCGGTGCTGGCGTTGCCCTGCGGGTCGAGATCGACGATCAGCACCTGTTCGCCTATAGCGGCCAGCGCGGTGGCCAGATTGATGGCCGTCGTCGTCTTGCCGACGCCGCCCTTCTGGTTGGCGACGGTGATGATTCGGGGGCCGTTCTTCATCATGGGTCTATGCCAGAAATTCATTCGGGGTCGCCGGTCACTAGCCAGGGTGCTGTCGCAAGTCGGATATTTCGAGAACGACGCCCTGCGCGTCGGTTACACTGGCATGTTCTACCAGATCGAAAGACCATCGTTGAGCGCTTTCTGCCACTTCGGCGCGGTAATCCCGGCCTTTGTGAAACAGGCCGCGCGCGCCCTTCGTCAGCCACGGCGCCGCCAGGTGGAGCAGGGCCGGCAGCGAGGCGAGCGCCCTGGCCGTGACGATTTGTGGTGCAGGAACAAGAGGATAGCTGTCGTCTATGCGCCGCGCGATGACCTTGGCAGGCAGGCTGAACTGTCCGACGACCGCTTGCAGGAACGATGCTTTTTTCCGGTTGCTTTCAACCAGGTCGATGCTGGCCCCTTCACGCTCGACCAGCAGAAAGGCCAGCACAAGCCCGGGAAAACCGCCGCCGGAGCCGAGATCGACCCAGCGCTTCGCGTCCGGTTTGATTCGCGCCAGCTGCGCGCTGTCGAGGATGTGGCGGCGCCAGACATCGTCCTGCGTCGATTGCGCGGCTAGATTGATCCGGCGATTCCATTTCTGGAAGACGGCCTCGAACTCGACCAGACGACCGAATGTTTCACGTGAAACCGGGCCTGCTGCCTGTTGTAGGTTCGCCCAGGACGCAGCGCTCACGCGACCTGCTTTCGCGCGGCCGCCTCGGCGTTGCGGACATGCGCGACGATAATCGCCAGCGCCGCCGGCGTCATGCCTTCCATACGCTGCGCGTCAGCGATGGAACGCGGCTGGCGTGCCAGCATCGTCTGCTTCAACTCATTGGACAGGCCGGGAACAGAAGCAAAGTCGAGCGACTCGGGAATAAGCCGGCTCTCCTCATGCCTGATCTGCGAGACGTCGGCCTGCTGGCGGTCGAGATAGACGGAATATTTGGCTTCCGTTTCAAGACGTTCGGCCGTTTTGGCGTCGATAGCGCCAAAAGCAGGTTCGATGCGCCCCAGCCAGGCGATATCGACGCCGGGATAGGCCAGCAGCTCATAGACCGAGCGGCGCACGCCGTCCCGGTTGATCTCGAGCCCATGGCGCGCCGCCTCATTGGGGGTCATCGTGGTGCCGAGGGCGAGCTGCCGCGCCTTCTCAAGGTCTTGCACGACAGTGTTGAACCGTTGCGTTCGCTCCGGCGAGGCGATCCCCAGCCTCATCGCCAGCGGCGTCAGCCGCTCATCGGCATTGTCCGCACGCAGCGACAGCCGGAACTCGGCCCGCGAGGTGAACATGCGGTAGGGCTCGGCGATGCCGCGGCTGGTCAAGTCGTCGACCATCACGCCGATATAGGCTTCGGTGCGGCTCAGCACGATTTCATCGCTCGCCGACGCCTTGCGCGCTGCATTCAAGCCGGCAAGCAGCCCTTGCGCGCCAGCCTCCTCGTAGCCGGTGGTTCCGTTGATCTGGCCGGCGAGGTAAAGCCCGGCGATCCGCTTGGTTTCCAGCGTCGGCTTGAGTTCGCGTGGGTCGACATGGTCATATTCGATGGCATAGCCGGGCTGCAGCATCGTTGCCCGCTCCAGCCCCGGAATGGTTTTCAGGATGTCGAGCTGTACGTCCTCGGGCAGCGAGGTCGAGATGCCGTTCGGGTACACCGTGTCGTCGTCGAGCCCTTCTGGCTCCAGAAAAATCTGGTGGCCTTCGCGGTCACCGAACTTGACGATCTTGTCTTCGATGGACGGGCAATAACGCGGCCCGACGCCTTCGATTGACCCCGAATACATAGCCGAGCGGCCAAGATTGGCGCGAATCAGCTCATGCGTGACATTGGTCGTGCGCGTAATCCCGCAATGGATCTGCGGGTTTTCGATGCGGTCGGTGAGCAGCGAGAACGGCACGGGATCTTCATCCGCCGCCTGGCTCTCAAGCGACGCCCAATCGATCGTCCTGCCGTCCAGCCGCGGCGGCGTGCCGGTCTTCAGCCGCCCGAGCCTGAAGCCGGCGCGGCTCATCGTCGCCGACAGGCCGATACTCGCTTGCTCGTTCATGCGGCCGGCGACGATCTTCTTCTCGCCAATATGGATCAGCCCGCGCAAAAAAGTGCCGGTCGTCAGCACCACGGCACCACAGGCGAGCCTGCTTCCATCCGCCAGCAGCACCGCCGCGATGCGCCCATCGTCGATTTCTCCGTCATTGATGTCGAAGTCCAGCACCTCGCCTTCAATGACATCGAGGCCGGCCTGCTGGCGGATCGCCGCCTGCATGGCGAGCCGATAGAGCTTCCTGTCGGCTTGCGTCCGCGGACCGCGGACCGCTGGCCCCTTACGACGGTTGAGCAGACGGAACTGGATGCCGGCCGCATCGGCGACGCGCCCCATCAGCCCGTCCATGGCATCGATCTCGCGAACCAGATGGCCTTTGCCGAGGCCGCCAATCGCCGGGTTGCAGGACATCACACCGATCGTGTCGAAGCGCAGCGTCACCAGCGCGGTTCTGGCGCCGGCACGCGCGGCAGCACTGGCCGCCTCGCACCCAGCATGGCCGCCACCCACCACAACCACATCATAGCGATTGGTCATCTGTATCTTCCGATTCAAATCTGCCGACACATGTGCCCGCCCGGACGAGCTGTCAAGAACAGAGAGGCTTCAGGCGCATAACTGCGCTGACCATTGCAGATAGAGAACGCCCGGCGCTGCCCTGTCTTCCTTCTCCCCTTGTTGTGGGAGAAGGTGGATTGGCGCGCGGCGCCAAGACGGTTGAGGGGTGCTGGACGGAGCACCGTCGGTGCCAAGCTGGAACACCCCTCATCCGACCGAGCTTCGCTTGGCCACCTTCTCCCACACGGGGAAGGCGAGAGCCGCACCTAACCCCTCAACCTGCAGCACCTGCGACATTTGCACAGCGAATCGTTTCACGTGAAACAATGCCCTCCACTGACCGCCCAGCGTTTCACGTGAATCACTGGGGCGTATTCTTCCCAATGTTTCACGTGAGTCATTTCCCAATACAGAATTGCGAAAAGATCACGTCGAGCATGTCCTCGACATCGACCGCGCCGACGATTCGTCCGAGCCGATCCGCCGCCAGGCGCAGTTCCTCGGCCCGCAATTCCTGTCCGCGATCACTACTTGCCACTGCCGCAAGCAGGAAGCGTTTCGTCTCATTGAGCAGCTCGACGTGCCGCAGCCGCGACGGCAGGATATCGCCGGCCTGGCCGATCTGCGCTGCGGCGCGGCGCCCGATCTCGTCCAGCAATTCGGCCACTCCCGTGCCGTCCCGCGTCGAGATAGCGATATCATAGTGCGCCACAGGCGAGGGTGATTTGCCCCTCAGAAGATCAACCTTCGTTCCGACCCTCAGCGCCGGAATGGCGCCCGGCAGCACACCGATCGCCATTGGCTCAGCCATATCCTCAAGCAGCAACAGCAGGTCCGCACTGTGCGCCTTGGCCCTGGCCTTCTCGATGCCGATCGCCTCGATCTTGCCGGGCGCCTCGCGCAGACCGGCGGTGTCGGTTACCCGGACCCGCACCCCTTCGAGGTCCAGCACCACCTCGAGCAGGTCGCGGGTCGTGCCCGGCTCATCGGTGACGATCGCCGCCTCGCGCCGCGCCAGAGCGTTGAACAGGCTGGATTTGCCGGCATTCGGCGCACCGAGGATGACGACTTCGAACCCGTCGCGAATGATTTCGGCAGCGCGGAAGCCGGCGACATGGCGCTCGATCTCGGCGATCATGGCCCGCACGTCGGACCAGACTGTGTCGGCGACCGAACCCGGCACGTCGTCCTCGTCGGCAAAATCGATCTCGGCCTCGATCATCGCGCGGGCGTGGATCAGCCGTCGGCGCCAGCCCAGATAGAGTTCGCTCTGCACGCCTTCGGCATTGTGCACGGCAAAGCGCCGCTGCGCCTCGGTGTCGGCATTGATGAGATCGGCCAGCGCCTCGGTTTCGACCAGATCGAGCTTGCCGTTGACAAAGGCGCGGCGGGTGAATTCACCCGGCTCGGCATGCCTGACGCCGTCGAAGGAGGTGATCGTTTCCAGCATCTTCGCCACGACGGCGCGTCCGCCATGGACATGGAACTCGGCAACGTCCTCGCCGGTAAAACTGTCGGGACCGGCAAAGAAGACGACCGGGCCGCTGTCCAGCACCGATCCGTCCGGCGCCCGTAACTTGCGATAGCTAGCAACGCGGTTCGGCACGGCCGATCCGGCAATCGTTTCGACTACGAATCGACTCTGCGGCCCCGAAATTCGGATCACCGCAATGCCGGCCGGCAGGCGCCCGCTCGACAGTGCCACGATGGAGTCTTTTGAAATCATTTGCCCGCTCTGCCGAAGCGCCCTAGCTATGCCTGTTCAATCCACCATCGAGTTGCGCCGTGACATTGCCTGCACAAAACCTGCTTGCCGAAGAGGCCAGTCCCTATCTGCAGCAGCACAGCGGCAATCCGGTGCACTGGCGGCCATGGTCGCCTGCCGCTCTGGCCGAAGCACAGGCGCTGCAGCGTCCGATCCTGCTGTCAGTCGGCTACGCTGCCTGCCACTGGTGCCACGTCATGGCGCATGAGAGCTTCGAGAACGACGGCGTCGCCGCCGTCATGAACCGTCTCTTCGTCAATATCAAGGTCGACCGCGAGGAGCGCCCCGACATCGACCAGATCTACATGGCGGCGCTGTCCTCGATGGGCGAGCAGGGCGGATGGCCGCTGACCATGTTCCTGACGCCGGACGGCAAGCCGTTCTGGGGCGGCACATACTTCCCTCGCGAAGCCCGCTACGGGCGCCCGGGCTTCGTCCAGGTGCTGGAGGCGGTCGACAAGGCTTGGCGGGAGAAGAAAGAAAGCGTTAACCAAAGCGCCGACGGTTTGACTACGCATGTCGAGGCGCGGCTGGCGGGCAGCCATGCCAAGGCCGTACTCGACAGCGACACGCTAGCGAAGCTCGCCAACGGCATTGACGGCATGATCGACCGCGAGCTGGGCGGCCTGCGCGGCGCACCCAAATTCCCCAACGCGCCGTTCATGCAGAGCCTCTGGCTGTCCTGGCTGCGCGACAGCACCGCAGCCCATCGTGACGCCGTTCTCCTCAGCCTCGAAAAGATGCTGGCCGGCGGCATCTACGACCATGTCGGCGGTGGCCTCAGTCGCTACTCGACCGACGCCGAATGGCTGGTGCCGCATTTCGAAAAGATGCTCTACGACAATGCCCAACTCGTCCGGCTGTGCAATTGGGCCTATGCGTCAACTGGCAAGGAATTGTTCCGGTTGCGAATCGAAGAGACGATTGCCTGGCTGTTGCGCGAAATGCGGGTCGAGGGCGGTGCCTTCGCTGCCAGTCTCGATGCCGACAGCGAAGGGGAAGAAGGGCTGTTCTATACCTGGAGCAAGGATGAGGTCGAGCTTGCCCTTGATGACGAATCAGCATTGTTTTTCAACTACTTCACACTTGCCGACCCGCATGGCTGGGAGGGCAAGCCGATCATCCGCCAGACAGAAGCCCAGCAGACGCAAAGTGTGATCGACCGCCAACAGCTCGTCCCGCTGAAAGAAAAATTGCTCGCGGCGAGGGCACAGCGCATCCGGCCAGGGCGTGACGGCAAGGCACTGACCGACTGGAACGGCTTGATGATCGCAGCGCTTGCAGAGGCCGGGCGATCGCTTGGCCGATCCGACTGGATCGTAGCGGCGGCAGCGGCCTTTGCCGCCATTGCGGCTGCCGGGCGCGATAACCGTCTGTCGCATTCCATGCTCGGCGCAAAGAGGCTGTTCCCGGCTCTTTCGAGCGACTATGCCGCCATGACCAATGCGGCGGTCTCGCTGTTCGAGGCGACCGGCAATCCCGACTATATCGATCGCGCCGGGAACTTCATTGAGCAACTCGATCTCTGGCACCGGGACAGCGACAAGACCGGCTACTATCTGACCGCATCGAACAGCACGGATGTGCCGATCCGCATCCGCGGCGATGTCGACGAGGCCATTCCTTCCGCCACTGGGCAGATCATCGAAGCCATGGTCCGATTGTCGTCGCTGACCCGCGATCTCGAACTCTGGGAAAAAGCCTGGACAGTCGCCGAGCATGCGGCCGGGCGGGCGGAGCACCAGCCCTATGGCCAGGCAGGAATCGTCAATGCCTGTGCCCTGGCGCTCGAACCGCTGAAACTGGTGATCGTGGATAAACCCGAGAATCCAAGGCTTGTCCCGGTTGCGAATCGAAATCCGGACCCACGTCGGGTGGACATCGTCGTGCCTGTTGGCTCGGCGACAAATCTGCCGGCCTTGCCGGGCGGCGTCCTGCCGCCAACGGCCGAGCCCGGCGCCTGGCTGTGCACGGGGCAGGTCTGCCTGCCGGTGGTAACGAAAGCTGAAGAGCTGGAAGGGTTATTGCGCCGAAGATAGGATTCGTAATCCTATGGCGAAGCAAGGAGCGAAGCGACGCAGCGCAGACCATAGGATCCATGCCGTGACTTTCGCGCGCTGCAACGGCGCAAATTCTGCTCCGCTGCTTTCTCCGGTAGAGCTCACGGCATGGATCCTCGGGCCAAGCCCGAGGATGACGAAGGCAACGGCCCAGCCCCCAACCCTACGTATTCATCGAATCGAAGAAGTCCGCATTCGTCTTGGTCTGCTTGAGCTTGTCGATCAGGAACTCGATGGCATCGGTAGTTCCCATCGGCGCCAGGATGCGGCGCAGCACGAAGATCTTCTGCAGATCCTGCTTGGAAACCAGCAGGTCTTCCTTGCGGGTGCCGGACTTCAATATGTCCATGGCCGGATAGATGCGCTTGTCGGCCACCTTGCGGTCGAGCTGGATTTCGCAGTTGCCGGTGCCCTTGAACTCTTCGAAGATGACTTCGTCCATGCGGCTGCCGGTGTCGATCAGCGCGGTGGCGATGATGGTCAGCGAGCCGCCTTCCTCGATGTTGCGGGCGGCGCCGAAGAAGCGCTTCGGCCGCTGCAGCGCGTTCGCGTCGACACCGCCGGTCAGCACCTTGCCGGATGACGGCACGACGGTGTTGTAGGCGCGACCGAGACGCGTGATCGAATCCAGCAGGATCACCACGTCGCGACCGTGCTCGACCAGGCGCTTGGCCTTTTCGATCACCATCTCGGCAACCTGGACATGGCGTACCGCCGGCTCGTCGAAGGTCGACGAGATCACCTCGCCCTTCACCGAGCGCTGCATGTCGGTAACCTCCTCCGGCCGCTCGTCGATCAGAAGCACGATCAGATAGCATTCCGGATGGTTGGCGGTGATAGAGTGGGCGATGTTCTGCATGAGAACCGTCTTGCCGGTGCGCGGCTGCGCATTGATCAACGCACGCTGCCCCTTGCCGATCGGCGCGACCAGGTCGATCACGCGCGGCGAGATGTCCTTGGTGGTCGGATTGTCGATCTCCATCTTCAGCCGCTTGGTCGGATAGAGCGGCGTCAGGTTGTCAAAGTGGATCTTGTGGCGGATTTTTTCCGGATCGTCGAAATTGATTGTGTTGACCTTGAGCAGCGCGAAATAGCGCTCGCCCTCTTTCGGGCTGCGGATAGGGCCTTCAACCGTATCGCCGGTCTTCAGCGAAAACCGCCGGATCTGCGAGGGTGAAATATAGATGTCGTCGGGACCTGGCAGATAATTTGCGTTGGCCGAGCGCAGAAAGCCAAAGCCGTCCTGCAGCACTTCGACGACGCCGTCGCCGATGATCTCGATATCCTGTGCCGCCAGCTTCTTCAGGATCGCGAACATCAGCTCCTGCTTGCGCATGACGCTGGCGTTCTCGACCTCGAGCGATTCCGCATAGGCGATCAACTCTGGTGGTTTCTTGTTCTTGAACTCGGTGAGTTTCATTTCTTGCATGGACGGACTCTGAATGAGCTTTGGGAAAAATATCGGCGGGATGCGACAAATGCCGGGCGCGGCCGAAAGCGATGACGGGCGGCGCATGACGGGAAGGAAGACCCGTCTTTTATCGTCGGTCGGGTGAAAGAGCAAGCCGCCTTTTGCTGGCACCGAATACGTCAGAATGGTTTCACGATAACCAGGACGACGATGACGACCATCAGCAATGTGGGGATCTCATTGACGATCCGCCAGTGCCTTGCCGGTTTTTCATTGCGGTCTTCGGCAAATTTCCGGACGGCGCCGGCGAAATAGCCATGCACGGCCGACAGACCCACCACCGCAGCGATCTTGGCATGCAGCCAGCCGCCTTGAAAACCAAAGCCTTTCCAGGCGAGCCACAGGCCGAACGCCCAGGTAATCACCATCGCCGGATTGATGATGCCGCGCAGCAGGCGGCGCTCCATTACCTTGAAGGTCTCCGACTG
This sequence comes from Mesorhizobium sp. M0983, assembly GCF_040318975.1. NCBI lineage: Bacteria > Pseudomonadati > Pseudomonadota > Alphaproteobacteria > Hyphomicrobiales > Phyllobacteriaceae > Mesorhizobium > Mesorhizobium sp. M0983. Next base: position 19,960 of record NZ_JAMYNH010000015.1, read on the forward strand.
GACGGAGCCTTTTTCGGCATCGGCATGATAGACCAGCAAGCGCGGCAGATAGAGCATGCCCGCCATCCAGGAGATGACGGCAATCACATGGATCGCCTTTGCCCAGGGATAGAAATCATCGGGCCCGAAGAGAAACAGCAGCCCGGCCAGCACGAGGAAAATGGCGATCGCGATTGCCGCGCGGCGCGTCGCCCCGCTACCGCTGTTCGTGCTGTTCGCATTGTCTGCGCCCATCATCGTCACGACGCGCTCCGCACCAGTTTGACCATCTGCTCGACATGCGCGAGCGGCGTCTCCGGCGTGATGCCGTGGCCGAGGTTGAAGATCAGCGGCCGGTCCCCTAGCACCTTCAGGATCGCCCCCACGCCGTCGGCAAGCGCCTTGCCGCCGGCCACCAGCCGCAGCGGATCGAGATTGCCTTGCACGGCGCCGTCACGCTGCAATTCCTTCGCAGTCGACAATGGCACGGTCCAGTCGAGGCCCAGCCCGGTCACGCCGGTCGTCTGGCGATAGCTCCGGTAGTGATCTCCGGCGCCTTTGGGAAAGCCGATGATCGGAACGTCGGGATGGACAGCCTTCACCTGCCGGACAATCTCGGCCACCGGCCGGACGCAGAACAACTCGAAAGACGCTTCGTCGAGCACGCCGGACCACGAATCAAAGATCTGCACCACGTCGGCGCCGGCTTCGATCTGCCGGATCAGATAGGCAGCCGAATGATCGGCGAGCACTTTCAGGAGCCGAAGAAAGGCCGCCGGCTCGCGATAGGCGAACAGCCTGGCCGGCGCCTGGTCGGGCGTACCGTGGCCGGCAATCATGTAGGTCGCCACCGTCCAGGGCGCACCGCAGAAGCCGATCAGCGTCGTTTCATCAGGCAGTCTGGCGCGCAATCGCCGCACCGTCTCGTAGACCGGCTCGAGATTCACGTGAAACGTTTCGCCGTCGAGAGCCTCGATCTCCGCAGCCGAGATCGGCGTCAACAGCGGGCCGCGTCCTTCCTCGAAGCGCACGTCGCGGCCGAGCGCATGCGGCACGACAAGGATATCGGAAAACAGGATCGATGCGTCGAAGCCGAAGCGTTCGATCGGCTGCAGCGTCACTTCGACGGCGAGATCCGGGTCGTAGCAAAGATCGAGGAACGATCCGGCCCGTCTCCTCGTCTCCCGGTATTCCGGCAGATAGCGGCCGGCTTGGCGCATAATCCAGAGCGGCGGCGGAAACGCTGCCTTGCCTCTCAACACGTCCAGCACGATCCGGTCTTGAGGCATTGAGCGCTCGCCTTTCCAGGCTTCCCTATAATTAAATATTCTATTTTTAGGAATCTTATGATTCTAAGAGTCTGTTGGTTGTGGTGGTTGTCTCCTGTCCCGCTTTGCCCTGGAAAAGACCAGCCAGCATATTGTCGCGCGCTTCTCCAACGGGATTGCAGGACTTTGTGGAAAGCCGGGAATTTCCGACTGGAGTCAATGCGTTGCCGCCAGGCCAAGGAACTTGCCCTTGTGGATGAAGCGAAGGCAAAAAGCTCCGTCCCCGGACTTGTCCCCAACCGCCCGAAGAAGCCGACAGCACATCGAATTGTGGACAAACCGGCATCTGATACAGTCGCTTGGCGGTGGCCGAGTTTTCCGCCCGGCTTATCCACATCGGCCCACAGCCTGGAATGTATCCTGTGAACAAACCGCAGAGCTTCTTTCACCTTCACCTGATTTCCGACGCCACCGGCGAAACGCTGCTGGCCGCCGGCCGCGCCGCTTCCGCGCAATACAAGGATGCGCGCGCCATCGAACACATCTACCCGCTCATCCGCACCGAAAAACAGGTGACGAAAGTGTTCGAGGACATCGAGGAGGAGCCGGGCATCATCCTCTACACCGTCGTCGACCAGAAGCTTGCCCGTGGCATCGATGAACGCTGCGCGGCGATGGGCCTGCCTTGCGTCTCGGTACTGGAGCCGGTGCTGACGGTGTTCCAGTCCTATCTCGGCACGCCGGCCGGCCGCCGCGTCGGCGCCCAGCATGTGCTGGACGCCGAATATTTTCGCCGCATCGACGCGCTCAATTTCACCATGGAGCATGATGACGGCCAGCTGCCGGCCAATATGGATGATGCCGACATCGTGCTTGTCGGCATCTCACGCACCTCGAAGACGCCGACCAGCATCTATCTCGCCAATCGCGGCATCAAGACCGCCAACATCCCGATCGTGCTCGGCGTGCCGGTGCCGGAAAGCCTGGTCTACGCCAGGAGGCCACTGATCGTCGGCCTGATCGCCACTGCCGAGCGCATCTCCCAGGTCCGGCAGAACCGCGTTCTCGGCAACAGCGCCTACGAGCCGACCGATTACGTCGACCGCGCCGCGATCGCCGAAGAACTCGCCTACGCCCGCCAGATCTGCACACGGCATGGCTGGCCGATGATCGATGTCAGCCGCCGTTCGATCGAGGAGACGGCGGCGGCTATCGTTGCCCTGCGCGGCAAGACGCGCTAGGGCGTGTGATATTCAGGTGATGCCGGCCTACAAACGGCGGCTTCCTGCGCTTCCGGTGCTCACGTACTTTAAGTACACTCCGCTCCGGTTCTCGGAAGCCACCACTCTCGGCGCGGCCTGACCTGAATCTCGACACACCCTAGTGAGCGCCAGAAAACGGGCGAAAAAAATGGCCGAAAAAATCATCCTTGCCTCGGGCAGCCCGTTCCGCAAGGCGCTGCTTGTCAATGCCGGCGTTGTGGTCGAAGCGGTTCCGGCTTCTGTCGACGAACGTGCGCTGGAGGCGCCGCTGCAAAATAGTGGCGTGTCGCCGGAGGACGTCGCCCTGGTGCTTGCCGAGGCCAAGGCCACCGAAGTCAGTGAGCGCAAGCCCGGCGCCCTGGTGCTCGGCTGCGACCAGACGCTGTCGCTCGGCGACGAGCTGTTCCACAAGCCGGCCGACATGGAAGGCGCGCGCCGTCATCTGCTGGCGTTGTCGGGCAAGACGCATCAGCTCAACAGTGCCGTCGTGCTGGCCCGTGACGGCCAGGTTCTGTGGCGGCATGTCGGCATCGCCAGCCTGACCATGCGCAAGCTCGATCCGGCCTTCATCGGCCGCCATCTGGCGCGCGTCGGCGCCAAGGCGTTGTCCAGCGTTGGTGCCTACCAGATCGAAGGCGAGGGCATCCAGCTGTTCGAAAAGATCGAGGGCGACTACTTCACCATTGTTGGCCTGCCGCTTTTGCCGGTGCTGGCCAAGCTGCGTGAGCTCGGGGCGATCGATGGCTGAGGCCTCGAAAAAAGCCTTCGTCACCGGCCACCCGATCGGCCATTCCAGGTCACCGAAGATCCACGGCTACTGGCTGGCGAAATACGGCATCGACGGCGTCTACGAGGCCATTGACGTTGCGCCAGAAGCGTTTGCCGAATTCCTGCAAACGCTGCAGGCACAAGGCTATAGCGGCGGCAACGTCACCATCCCGCACAAGGAGGCCGCCTTCGCATTGGCGGCGCGCCACGACGACGCGGCCGAACAAATCGGTGCGGTCAACACACTGTGGTTTGAGGATGGCGAATTGTGGGGCGGCAATACCGATGCCCATGGCTTTGCCGCCAATCTGGACGAGTATGCATCGGGTTGGGCGGCCGACGGCCCGGCCGTTGTGCTCGGTGCCGGCGGTGCCGCTCGCGCGGTCATCCATGCGCTGAAGCAACGCGGCGTCAACGATATCCGCATCGTAAACCGGACGCTTGCGAGGGCGCAGGAGCTGCGCGACCGCTTCGGTGCCGGCGTCTCCGCCCATGGCATGGCGGCGACCGGCGAGTTGCTCGAAGATGCCGGCCTGCTGGTCAACACGTCAGCGCTCGGCATGCATGGCAATGAAGGCCTGTCCGCCGATCCGGGCAGACTGCCCGACCGCGCCATCGTCACCGACATCGTTTATGTTCCGCTGGAAACGCCGTTGCTCGCCGCAGCCAGCGCGCGCGGCCTCAAGACCGTCGATGGGCTCGGCATGCTGCTGCACCAGGCGGTGCCCGGCTTCGAGCGCTGGTTCGGCACCAGGCCGCAGGTCACCGCCGAACTGCGGCAAATGATCATTGCCGATATCGGCGCGAAGCCATGATCGTGCTCGGCCTCACCGGATCGATCGGCATGGGCAAGTCGACCACGGCAAAGATGTTTGCCGAGGCCGGCGTGCCGGTCCATGATTCCGACGAGGCGGTGCATCGCCTCTATGCCGGCAAGGCCGCCCCCATGGTCGAGGCGGTCTTTCCCGGGACCACCCGATCCGGTGCGGTCGATCGCACAAAGTTGGCCGAACGGGTGCTCGGCGATGCCGCCGCGCTGAAACGGCTGGAAGCGATCATCCATCCGCTGGTCCGTGCCGACGCCGATGCCTTTCTGGCGCAAAATCGTGCCGCCGGCGCGCCACTTGCCGTGCTCGATATACCGCTGCTGTTCGAGACCGGCGGCCGCGATCGCGTCGACAAGGTTGTGGTCGTCACCGCGTCGGCCGAGATCCAGCGCGCCCGCGTGCTGGCGCGCCCGGGCATGAGCGAGGAAAAGTTTGCGTCGATCCTGGCCAGGCAGGTTCCCGACGCCGAAAAGCGCCGGCGCGCCGACTTCGTCGTCGACACCGGCCAGGGCTTTGACGCCGCCCGCGCGGCTGTCAATGCGATCGTCGCCGAACTAGTCGGGGATAAAGCAGCCAGTCCGGGTTAAGAGGCTTGCAGCCCACATTACTTGTTGCCATTTTGTTCCGGGTGTGATTCGGCTAGAATGACGCGGAACCAATGGACTGATTCGATGCGTGAGATCATCTTCGATACGGAAACCACCGGCCTCGACACGCGCGAGGACCGCGTCATCGAGCTTGGCGGCATCGAGCTGGTCAACCGCTTTCCGACCGGCCGCACCTTCCACAAATACATCAACCCACAAGGCCGCCCGATTCATCACGAGGCGCAGGCCGTGCACGGCATCAGCGCCGCCGATCTTCAGGGCAAGCCGACTTTCATGGAGATCGCCGAGGAGTTCCTGGCCTTCATCGACGGCGCCAAGCTGGTCGCCCATAATGCCGGCTTCGACATCGGCTTCCTCAACCTCGAATTCGGCCGGCTTGGTCATCCGGCCATCGATCCGGGACGGATCGTCGACACGCTGGCGCTGGCGCGCCGCAAGCATCCAATGGGTCCCAATTCGCTCGACGCGCTCTGCCGCCGCTATGGCATCGACAATGGCCGTCGCACCAAGCATGGCGCGTTGCTCGATTCTGAATTGCTGGCCGAGGTCTATATCGAGCTTATCGGCGGCAAGCAGGCCAGCCTCATCCTCGACAGCATCATGACGCCGGCGGGCGGACGACAGAATGTCGACGATATCGACATTTCGATCGGCGTCAGGCCCATCGCCTTGCCCTCGCGCCTGACCGATGCCGAGCGCGCAGCACACGCGGGCATGGTTGGCAGCCTCGGCGAAAAGGCGCTTTGGCTGCGCATCGGCCGGGAAGCGAGTTCCGCGGCATAGTGATTTTGAGCGGAGTGATCCGTCGCCCCCTCTGTCCTGCCCTTTTAGCCACCACTTGGCATCTCCCCCTCAGTGGGAAAGATTGGCAGTCCCAGCGCCTCGCTCATTCCTGCGACGATGAAGGATTGGCGAAGGCTGACGTGAAGTTCCGATCTCCCCACTTAAGGGGGAGATGGCCGGAAGGCCAGAGGGGGCACTGTCCCGCCAGCGGCTCATAAAAAAACCCGGCGCAAGGCCGGGTTTCTCAAACGCTATCGAGACACAAACGCCTTCAGCTCACCTTGACCTTGGCGGCGGCCTGGTCCTCGGCCAGCTTCTGCTGGAACATCTGCGCGAAATCGATCGGGTCGAGCATCAGCGGCGGGAAGCCGCCATTGCGCGTTGCCTCGGCAATGATCTGCCTGGCGAACGGGAACAGCAGCCGCGGGCATTCGATGAACAGTATCGGCAGCATGTGCTCCTGCGGGAAGCCGCTGATGGAGAAGACGCCGCCATAGACCAGTTCGACATTGAACAGCACTTCCTGGTCGAACGATGCCTTGGCATTCAGCGTCAAATTGACGTCGAACTGCTTGTCCGAAAGCGGGTTGGCGTTGACGTTGACGTTGATGGCGATGCCGGGGGCCTTGTCGCGGCCGCGCAGCGAGTTTGGCGCGCCGGGGCTTTCGAAGGACAGGTCCTTCACATATTGCGCAAGCACGTTGAGCGAAGGCTGCTCCGCATTTCCACTACCGTTGGCTGCGCCGGTCGGGGCGTCGTCGTTGCTGGCCATAAGCTGTGATCCTTTTGCCTGGGCAGCGTTGCTGACCGGATTGAAATTCGGGCGTTCGCTATCATGGCCGGCACGACAAGACAAGTTTGCAAAAGACGCCGGTTGCCTTGCGGCTACTCGTCCTTGAGGCGGCGCCAGGGAGAGTCAGGCCCGCGCGCATGGTCGTCGGCGCGCGAATAGTCGCCGTCGTCGAGATCGATGGTCTTGCCGCGTTGCCTTGCCCGCAAACCAACGCCGAAATCGGTGGCCAGCACGATGCGGCCTTTCAGCATCCGCCAGGCAAGATCGCGCACCGGTGGCAGGAACAGTAGAATGCCGAAAATATCCGAGATGAAGCCGGGGATGATCAAAAGGATCGCGGCCAGAACGATCATGGCGCCGTGCGCAAGCTGGCGGCTCGGATCGTGGCCGGCATCCATTTCGGCACGGACCCTGGCCATGACGCCAAAACCCTGGTGTCGAAGGAGCAAGGCGCCGGCGACGCTCGAGGCCAGCACCAGCCCGACCGTCGCCAGCGCGCCGATCTGGCGGCCGACAATGACGAAACCGGCTATCTCCAGCAGGGGAAGCGCAAGAACAAACAGGGGAAGCAGCGAGATACGCAAATCTTGACCGATCGTTTCGATGTTTTGCCGGCCGGCGAGCAATCGCCGCTGGCACCAGAGCTGTTAGATAGGTATGGCTGCCTTTGATTTGAATGATTGCGCCATGCGTTCTATATGCTTTGGATACTGAACGCTATGTGATCGCGGCCCTTGCTTGGCCGCTGGTCCGGCCAAAGCAGGGATTGATTGGCGCAAGATATGGGCTTCTTCGACTTCGGCACAATTTTCTTTCTGATTGCGGCGGTGGTGATCTTCTTCCAGCTGCGCAACGTGCTTGGCCGACGCACGGGCAACGAACGCCCGCCCTTCGATCCATATACGGCAGGGCGCAAGAACGACAAGGATGCCGCCCAGAAACCCGAGAACGTGGTTTCGCTGCCGCGCAAGCGGCTGGCGGGAGAGCCGGCGGCCGATGCCTATACGGCGATCGACGCCTTTGCCAAGCCCGACACAGATCTCAACCGGGGCCTGCGGGCGATCAAGGACAATGATCCGACCTTCGACCCGAAGACCTTCGTCGACGGCGCCAAGATGGCCTATGAGATGATCGTCATGGCCTACGCCGATGGCGACCGCAAAACCTTGAAGAACCTTTTGTCGCGCGAGGTCTATGACGGCTTTGTCGCGGCCATCGGCGACCGCGAGGCAAAAGCCGAAAAAATCCAGTCCTCCTTCGTCGGCATCGACAAGGCCGACATCGTTTCGGCCGAGATGAAGGGCAGCGAGGCGCACATCACGCTGCGCATTGTCAGCGAACTGATTTCAGCGACCCGCGACAAGGCCGGCGCCGTCATTGACGGCGATCCCGAGACCGTCGCCGAGGTCAAGGACGTCTGGACCTTCGCTCGTGACGCGCGCTCGCGCGATCCGAACTGGAAGCTCGTCGCCACCGAAGAAGAAGACTGAACTGGACGGCGGCGGGGGCTGTCGTGTCGCTTTCTCGAGTCTTCAGCGAAAAGTCCTTTGGCGAATTGCCGGGCTGGGACGAGGACGACCAACTCCCTGCCTTTGACGCCTTTCGCCGCTCGGCCTTTCATGTCCTGACGAAACCCTACCGCTCCGGCGCGCTCGGCGTCGATTTCGGCGCCTTTGCCGAAGCCTATGCCGCAGCGCGCACCGTTTCGCCGGCGAATCGGTTGGAGGCCCGAAGCTTCTTCGAGCGCTACTTTGTGCCGGCCCATATAGGGGCGGAAAACGGCGGCCCAGGCCTCGTCACCGGCTTCTACGAGCCGGAGGTCGACGCCTCGCCGGTGCGCACGCGACGATTTTCGGTGCCGTTGCTAACCCGCCCGGCCGACCTTGTCGACATCGACGATGGCAATCGTCCTTCCGGCATGGATCCTTATCTTGCCTTCGCTCGTGCGGCGCCGAACGACCCGGTCGAATATTTCGACCGCGGCGAGATCGAACGCGGCGCGCTCGCTGGACAAGGCCTGGAAATCGCCTGGCTCGCCGACAAGGTCGATGCCTTCTTCATCCACGTGCAGGGCGCGGCGCGGCTCAACATGACCGACGGGGAGCTTTGCCGCGTCACCTATGCCGCCAAATCCGGCCAGCGCTTTACCGGACCGGGCAAGATCCTGAGCGACGAAGGCGAGATCCCGCTGGAAAAAGTGACGATGCAGTCGATCCGTGCCTGGCTCAAGGCGCGTCCGGAGCGCGTCGACGAGATCCTTTGGCGCAACCGCTCCTACATCTTCTTCCGCGAGATGGGCGTCGACGACCCGGAGCTCGGCCCGGTCGCTGCCGCCAAGGTGCCGCTGACACCCTGCCGCTCGATCGCCGTCGACCGGCTGCTGCACACGTTCGGCACGCCCTTCCATATCGATGCGCCGTCGCTGACCGCCTTCGACGAAAAACCGTTCCGGCGGCTGATGATCGCACAGGACACCGGCTCAGCGATCATCGGGCCGGCCCGCGGCGATCTGTTCGCTGGGTCGGGCGATGCGGCCGGCGAGATCGCCGGCGTTATCCGCAACGCCGCCGATTTTTATGCGCTGATCCCCCGGCCGCTGGTTTCAGGAGCAGACCGATGACCCGGCGCATCGACAGGCTGAGCGAGGACGACCGGGTCCTGTGGAACCTGGTGGCGCGCACGGCAAAGCCGCTGAAGGGCAAGATCGCCGTCGATATTCCCAAGCTTGGGCCGGAGATCGACGAAACCAGGCAGGTGCCGCCGCCGGCACAGGTCGCGGGCAATGCTGCCGCGGTCGCGAAACCGAAGGCGCAGCATGTTTCCCACGCACTCGACGAACCGACGCTGGACAAGCTGTCGAAGGGCCGGCTGCCGATCGAGGGCCGCGTCGACCTGCATGGCCTGACCCAGGACGAAGCCTATTCGCTGCTGTTTTCCTTCCTGCACCGGGCGCATGCCGGCGGCATCCGCTATGTCCTGGTAATCACCGGCAAGGGCTCTTCGTCGGGCGGCGACGGCGTCTTGCGACGCGCCGTGCCGTCATGGCTGTCGACGCCCGCCTTCCGGCCCCTTGTCTCCAGCCACGACCATGCCGCCCGCAATCATGGCGGCTCGGGCGCGCTTTACGTCCGTCTGCGGCGGGCGCGCTCTTGAGGATGCGCCCATGAGGATGCGCCAATGAGGATGTGCTCGTGACCCCGTTCGGCGAAAAGCTTCGCGTGCTGCGAAACGAGCGCGGCGTCACCCAGAAGGACATGGCCAAGGCGATCGGCGTCAGCGCAGCCTATCTCTCGGCGCTCGAACACGGCCGCCGCGGTGCGCCGAGCTGGACGCTGATCCAGAAGATCATCGGCTATTTCAACATCATTTGGGACGACGCCGAGGAACTGGCGCGGTTGGCCCAAACCTCGCATCCGCGCGTCAGGCTCGACACGTCCGGCCTTAGCCCGGCGGCGACCGAGCTTGCCAATCTCCTGGCCGACAACATCGAAAAGCTCGACGAAGCCGAGCTTCGCCGCATCATTGCGTCGCTCCGCGCCGCGCTGAACCGGCCGAAATGAGTTGCTTTGTTACTGGACCGAGCCGACCAGAACCTGCTGGCCGCCGCGGATCGAGACCCAACGGCCGGTATTGTCGATCGCCTGCCGCTTGAGGAAACGATAGCCGGTCTGGTCCCAGGAACGGACCTGGTCGGTCAGATTGTCGAGGATGTAGTCGCCCTTGTCGGTGCGCACCGTCAGCACGGCGTGGCCTTCGCCATCCGGCTTGCGCACGACGGTCATCAGCAGATCGGCAAACGAGACGCCCAGCCGGTTCAGCTCACGGCGCTTTTCCAGGACATAGTCCTCGCAGTCGCCGACACCCTTGTCGGGATAGGCCCAGACCTCGTCCTTGCCGTAGATGTCGAAGTCGCTCTCAGGCTTGACGGCGGCGTTGACCTTTACCGTGACGCTGAGCAGCTTGCGCCACAGCGAGCCGGTCATGCTGGCGGGCGACAGATCCTTCGGGCGGATCGAGCATTCCGACGGGTAGGTCTTGCAGAAATCATAATGGCCGATCGGCTGCGACGTCGGACCACCTGTTATCATCGGGCTGGCTGCCGAGGCCGAACTGGCCCAACCTGCCGCCACAGTAAGTCCAGCCAGCGCGCACAGGCGTAGCGTTCTCGCCATTGGTGAGGAAATCATTGTCCCCGCTTGTCCCTTGTTGTTAACGAAACGTTAAGGGGTATTTACAGTCGGTGTCAATTATGAGGATGGATTGATTTTTGCGGCATGGTTACCTGCGTGGCGCCAACGCGACTATTGTGCAACAGGTCGACCGGCCGCACGGCCCCGCCAACCGATGATTTTGGCATTGACCGACCTGATGCGGATTGACGGGCATCATCGCTGGTCGCCTATTTCTTGCCGGTCCTGACCAGCTTGGGCTTCACCGCAACACGGTTCTGGCGGCCGTAGCTGGTAATGAAATCGACGATGCGCGGCACGATTTCGGAGCGGAAGCGCGAGCCGTTGAACACACCGTAATGGCCGACCGCCGGCTGCATGTAATGGGCGTGCCTGTCGGCCGGAATGTTGATGCAGAGGTCGTGCGCCGCCTTGGTCTGGCCAAGGCCGGAGATGTCGTCGTTCTCGCCCTCGACGGTGAACAGGGCGACATTGCGGATCGCCGAAGGGTCGACCGCCACACCGCGATGCGTCATTTCGCCCTTGGGCAAGGCCTGGCGGACGAAGACGGTATCGACGGTCTGCAGGTAGAATTCTGCCGTCAGATCCATCACCGCCAGGTATTCGTCATAGAATTCCCGGTGCTTCTCGGCATTGTCGCCGTCATGCTTCACCAGGTGCATGAAGAAGTCTTTGTGGGCGATGATGTGGCGATCCAGGTTCATGCTCATGAAACCCGAAAGCTGCAGGAAACCGGGATAGACCTCGCGGCCGAAGCCCGGCACCGGCCAGGGCGCGCGCATGATGACGTTGTCGCGGAACCAGTCGATGCCCTTTTCCTGGGCCAGCAAATTGACCGCCGTCGGGTTGCGGCGCGTGTCGATCGGGCCGCCCATCAGCGTCATCGTCGAGGGCACGAAAGGATCGCCCTTGGCTTCCATCAGCGCCACCGCCGCCAGCACCGGCACCGACGGCTGGCACACCGCCATCACGTGGGTGTCGGGTCCCAGCGCATGCAGCATGTCGACAATGTAGTCGACATAGTCGTCGAGGTCGAAGCTGCCGTCGGCAAGCGGCACCATCCGGGCGTCGACCCAGTCGGTGATATGCACGTCCGCATAGGGCAGCATCGCCTCGGCCGTGCCGCGCAACAGCGTCGCATAGTGGCCCGACATCGGTGCGACGATTAACAGCTTCGGATCCGGCCGGCGCCCGGCCGGGACAGCCCGCTCGAAACGGACCAGATTGCAGAACGGCCGCGACCAGACGGTGCGTTCGCTGACCTCGACGGTTTTCCAGTCGACCACGGTCTTGGTCAGGCCGAATTGCGGCTTGCCGTAGCGGCGTGTCGTGCGTTCGAACAATTCGGCCGTTGCCGCGACCGAGCGGCCCCAGGACGTGTGTGAAACCGGATTGAGCGGATTGGAGTAGAACAGGCGCACCGCATCGGCATAGAGGCGGGCCGGCTGCAAGGCGGCATGGTTCAGTTCGTAAAGCTGGTAGAACATCGAGAACCCCGCTGCCGACTGCGATCGAAGGGCCGACGAGCAGCGCCGAGCCTTGTCTTGCGGGAGGTTAGCAACAATTTGCTGCGATGCAATACGTCAACTTGCGTGATTTATGCTCATTCTTTCGTCCAAGATGTTGGGAATCCGCCTTCAACGGCAACAGCCGGCTCAATGTGCACCTGCGAAGGCGTAGCCAAGGGTACGCCTATCGGTGCGATCGTCGGAGGAGGTGTCCGGCCTGGCGCTCTGACTGTTAGACGCGTGCCATGCAGACGGCGGTATGGCCCGAGCTGATGAAGCCGAGCTGGCTGGCGGCGCCCTTCGACAGATCGAGCACGCGGCCCCTGATAAACGGGCCGCGATCGTTGATCCGCACGACGACGCTGCGGCCATTGTTGCGGTTGGTCACCTTCAGCTTGGTGCCGAACGGCAGGCTGCGATGCGCTGCGGTCAGCGCCGACGGGTTCATGCGTTCGCCGGAAGCGGTTCTGGAATGCAGTGAGTACCAGGAGGCACGGCCGCACTGAGCGGCGGCGCTGGCAGTGGATGCGCCGACCATCAGGCCAGCCGCGATCATGGCCGCGGCAAGCGCGGTCTGGTTGCTTTTGTTCATGTGTTGGGGACTGGCTCCGTTGACAGACCCGCAGCGGTTAGAGGCGAATGAGGCAGCAAATGCGGCAATGATCTGTCGGTTCCATGACAATGTTACACGTTTGGAGTCGGTGCGAAACAATTTGTCAGAGAGTTTCCGCAGCAAGGCACAGCTTCTTTGATGATCTTCGCATCGACCTCAGCACGTCTTGCACAAGATCAGAGATTTGCATCTAAGTAGAAGTTGGCCTGACCGGGCCGCTTCTTTCGCTGTTCCATTCCGGCAGGAGCGCGGCCGATGATCGACTTGGAAAGGAGTTTTAGCAATGAGATTGATCAAAAATCTGCTGGCGTTGATTGTGCTCGCCATCGGCGTGCTGTGGTCATTGCAAGGCATCGGCCTTATCGGCGGCAGCTTCATGACCGGCCAGTCGCAATGGCTCTATGTCGGCATCGTCACCGCGCTGGTTGGCTTGGCCGGCCTGGCCTGGGCGAACCGTTCGCGCGTTTGAGCAGGCGTCGATCCTCAGGCTCCCGCCAGAGCAGCGCACAGCGGACCTGTGGCGGCCGGTCACCGCGACCAGTATTGCCAGCCCCAGTAGAAACTTTCGTCGCGCGGCGGTAAGCGGTTGCGCTCCGCGTCCAGATGCACCGGCGTCGGCGCTTTGCGTTCGTCCTCAGGCGGCTGTTTGTCTCCGGCCTTGATCAGGCGGAGCCAATGGCCGAAACGCGCAAGCAGCACAGCGGTGGAATGGGGCATCGTCACGTCTCCGATCCGGTCACTCCCGCCCCGCCCACGGGACGAGCACCCGCTCGATCCTGCGGATGATGAATTCGAGCACGAAGGCAATGGCCGCGATCACCAGTATGCCCATCACCACCACGTCGGTGACGAGGAACTGGGCGGCGGACTGGATCATGAAGCCGAGCCCGCGCGTCGCCGCCACCAGCTCGGCGGCAACCAGCGTCGACCAGCCGGCGCCAAGCGCGATGCGCAGGCCGGTCAGGATCGAGGGCAGTGCGCTGGGTAGGATCACGTGCCGGACAAGCTGCGTGCGGGTCGCGCCAAGCGCGCGTGCCGCATTGATGCGTTCCTGCGAGACGCCGCGAACACCCGATGCCGTCGACAGCGCGACCGGCGCCAGCATGGCGATGGCAATCACCAGGATCTTGGACGGCTCGCCAATGCCGAACCAGATAATGATTAGTGGCAGATAGGCCAGCGGCGGGATCGGCCGCAGCAATTCGAGCAGCGGATCGAAGATGCCGCGCCCTATGATGCTGATGCCGATAGCCAGCCCGATGGGAACGCCGACGAAAACGGCCGCGATCAGCGCTGCAAATACCCGCCACAGACTGGCGGCGATATGCTGGAGCAGCGTCGCGTCGACAAAGCCGTCACGGGCGACGACGACAAATTTGTTCCAGACTGCCACGGGCGACGGCAGGAAAACCGGCGACACCAATTGCAGGCGGGCCGACAGTGCCCACGCCGCCAGCACCACCAGAACAGTGATCGCGCTGACCATGCGGGCCGAAACGCGGCTGCGTCTCGGCCGCGACCGCGACCATGGCACGGACAGCGCGTCGGCTCCGTCGTCGGCCTTGGAGCGCTGCGGCCGCTCGGTATAGGAGGTAACGGTCATGCTGCCTCTCCTTCGAAGATCGCATCGGTCAGCTCGCCGCGCGCCGCGGCGAAGGCGGGATCGGCCTTGATGCTGCGAATGGCCTCGCCGGCTGCATAGCGCCGGCTGAAGCCGGTTTCGAAACTCCGCACCACCCGCCCAGGGTCGGGAGCCAGCACAATGATGCGGGTTGCGAGCACCAGCGCTTCCTCGATGCCGTGCGTCACCATCAGCACGCCGACATTGCTTGCCGTCCACAGATCGAGCAGCGTTGTTTGCATGCGTTCCCGTGTCAGCGCATCGAGCGCGCCCAGCGGCTCGTCGAGCAGCAGGAATTGCGGCTCGGCCGCCAGCGCCCGGGCCAGGCCGACGCGCTGGCGCATGCCCCCGGAAAGCTCCCAGATGCGCTTGTCGCCGGCACCGTCGAGCTTCACCAGCGCCAGCAGCGCATCGGCGCGCCGCGCCCGTTCACTTGGCCCGACGCCGCGCAGCCTGAGCGCAAAGGCGACATTTTCCCGCGCGGTCAGCCACGGAAACAGCGCGTCGTTCTGGAACACGACGGCGCGGTCCGAGCCTGGCGCCGTGATCGGCCTGCCGCCTACCGTGGCGCTGCCGCGCACAGGCTCGACCAGGCCCGCAGCGACATTGAGCAGCGAGGTCTTGCCGCAGCCGGAGCGGCCGACCAGGACAACGAAGTCATCCTTGGCGACGTCAATCGACACGCGTTCGACGGCCGGCGCCGGCTGGCCTTCATAATGAATCGAGACTTTGTCGAGCAGGAGATGCGTCATGTGGCGTCGCCGATATTCTGAATCTGCAGGCAACGCGCGCGTCAGGGAAGGGAGGACGCGCGCATTGAGCGGTCGCTAATTCGAGGCAAGCGCCTCGCCGACATATTTCGACGACACGTATTTCGAATAATCCGGCAGCACGGCGTCGATCTTGCCCTGCTCCTTGAGGAAGGCCGACGTCGCCTCGACTGCCTTGACCGTGCCGCCACCGAGGAACTTGTCCGAGGCCTGCTCCTCGAGCGTCGGGAAGACATAGCCCCTCAGCAGTTGCGGCACGTCTTCGAGCTTGGCCCCGGTGATCCTGGCGATCTTGGCCGCTTGCGGCGAGGACACCGACCATTGATCCGGCTTGGCCAGGAATTCGGCATAGGCAGCGCCCGTCACTTTGACGAAGTCGCGCACCGCCTCCGGGTTCCTTTCGGCGAAGTCGGTGCGCACGATCCAGGCGTCGAAAGTCGGCGCGCCCCAGGCGGCGACCTGCGAGGAATCCAGCACGACCTTGCCCGACGTCTTGATCTGGCCGAGTGCCGGATCCCAGACATAGGCGGCGTCGATGTCGCCGCGCGCCCATGCCGCCGCGATCTCCGGTGGCCGCAGATTGAGAATATCGACCGACTTCGGCTCGACACCCTCATGCTTCAGCGCCGCAAGCAGGCTGTAATGCGTCGTCGAGACGAAGGGTACCGCCACCTTCTTGCCGGCAAGGTCGGCGACCTTCTCGATGCCGGCGCCGTTGCGGGCGACAAGGGCCTCGGATTCGCCGATCAGCCCGACAATGAAGATGGTCTGGATGGGAAGCTCGCGGCTCGCCGCCGCCGCCAGCGGGCTCGAGCCGACATAACCGATGTCGACCGAACCGGAAGCGACGGCGGCGATCACGTCGGCGCCGGAATCAAATTTCCGCCAGTCGATTGCCGCCTTGGTCGCGCTCTCATAGGCGCCGTCGGCCTGCGGCACCTTCGAGGGTTCGACGACCGTCTGGTAGCCGATAGTGATCTTGAGGTCCTTCGCATGGGCTGGGCCGAGAAAGCCGGCACCAGCCAGAGCCGCCGAGGACAGGAGAACGACGCGTCGCGAAATAGTGGACATGAAAGGCTCCTTGAAAAGAGAAAAATCGGATCGCTCCCTCATAGTCAGCTAAGTCTATAAGGCTTGTAGAGTTAAATCCTTCCAACCATTGCCGTCTTGTTAGAAAAAAGCCGTCAGTGGCGCGGCGCGAAGGCGGATATGGCGGCAGCGGGCCTCGGCCTAAGGTCTGTTGACGGTCAGGTCAGCCGAAACAGAGACGGAATGGCGCGCACTATTGGATCTGCATTCATTGGTCAGTATAGCGGCATCGATCCTCGGGTCTCCGCTGCGTCGCTGCTTTGAACAATGGCGCAGCACCTCAATTGCCTTCTTGGCTCCACCTCGCCTCTGGCTTCGCTGTCCGTTGGGGCGACCGGTGATTGCGCCATCAGCCGCAAACAAGAATTTTCCGTTTTGGCCCGGTCACCGGCAAATCCATGCTGCGAACGGCCGAACAATTGAAAGTGAATTTCCTGTGCTCGGGGTTAAGTCTAGTATTCTTATGGACATTGAAGGATTGGAGAGGACGATGAGCGACGCCACCCTCCTTGTTGCCGCGCGCGGCATGCTTTGGCCTTCAAATTCAGGGACAGAAGCTGCTGTCGGCCGGTCGGGACATTCCTGTCGCCGGCCAGTTTGCCGGTGTCCCATTGGCGGCGGCTCCTGTGCTCGTAGGGCCACAAGCCCCGGCCAAAATGGCCATTGCGGCTTGAAAACGAAACAAAATCAACGTTTCTTGGCTTGTATATCATGTCACTAGAATTTATCTGTAGTGACAGCTTGGACGCGGCGGGGAGGCACGCCAGGCGTTTCGCAACCGATGGCCTTGGGTCATCGCATGACAGAGAAACGTTCGGGTTATGCTCACGAAAAAAGGTAAGTACGGCCTCAAGGCGCTCGTTCATCTGGCGCGCCTGCCGGTTGGACAGCTCGCCTTCGTCAACGACATCGCCCGCGCAAACAATATTCCGAAAAAGTTCCTCGATGCCATCCTTGGCGAATTGCGCAATGCCGGTTTCGTCCAGAGCCGCAAGGGCAAGGAGGGCGGTTATCGCCTGGCGCGCCCAGCGGACGAGATCAAGGTCGGGCACGTCGTGCGCGTGCTCGACGGGCCACTTGCCCCCATTCCTTGCGCCAGCCGCACCCAGTATCAGCGCTGCGAAGATTGCAACGAGGCGACATGCCAAGTCCGACATCTGATGCTGGAGGTCCGGCAGGCCATCGCCGAGGTGCTGGACCAGCGCAGCCTCGCCGAGATGCGCGACATCGCCGGCGACGAAGACCTTTCGGTGCCGTTGAAAATCCAGGCCTGAATCAACAAAGCCTGACCCGAGAATTCCGGAACCAATGGCTCCCAAGACAATTGGTGCGCGCATGACCGGACGCGCAAATTCGATCATTCCAACTTCGATCATCATTGTCGGTGGCGGCGCCAGCGGCGTCGTGCTTGCCGCGCATCTGCTGAAGTCGCCCAATCCCGATCTCCGCGTCAGCCTGGTCGAAAAACGCCCGCATTTTGGGCAAGGCATGGCCTATTCAACGCTGCTCTCAGCCCATGTGCTGAATGTCAGCGCGTTGGGCATGAGCGCCTATGCCGACGATCCCGGCAATTTCTCGCGCTGGCTACTTGAACGCGGCCTGGCAACGCCGGAACAGGCACCGGTCTATGCGCCGCGCAGCGTCTACGCCCGCTATCTCAAGGAGCTGCTCGACGAACTCGAGGCGCGTGAGCAGCAGACGGGCCGGCTGCGCCTGATCCGCGAGGAGAGCCTGTCGATCTCGCCGACCGCGTCCGGCGTCGAGGTGGCGCTGGCCAACGGCACCAGCGTGGTTGCGCATCTTGCCGTGCTGGCGACCGGCCATGACGAGGAGCCGGGGGCGGGGCAGGGCCACGCGATCAGGATGGGATCCGAGGCCGACAGCGCGCTCGACCCCGAAGCCCGAGTCCTGGTGCTGGGCACGGGGTTGAGCATGGTCGATGCCTTTCTGTCGCTCGAGCAGCGCGGTCATCGCGGCGCGATCGTCGCGGTGTCGCGGCGCGGCCTGCTGCCTTCGCCGCATCGCAAGGGCAATCCCATCAAGCTCGACGTTGCCGATATCCCGCTCGGCACCCAGCTTTCCTATTTCGTCGGCTGGTTCCGCGACCTGATCCGGGAAAACCAGAAGGCCGGCATCGACTGGCGCGACGTCGTCGACGGTCTGAGGCCCTTCAACCAGAAGATCTGGCAGAACTGGCCGTCCTCGGCCAAGCGCCGCTTTGTCGAGCACACCAAGGCGTGGTGGGACATCCACCGCCATCGCATGGCGCCGCAAGTCTACGCCCGCGTTACGGAGGCGGTGCAGGCCGGCCGCATCCGGCTTGTCGCCGGCCGCATCGTCGACATCGCCGCAGGCTACACCGTAGAGGTCCAGTCCCGCCACACGCAGCGCCTCGAAAGGTTCGATGTCGCCCGCATCTATGATTGCACCGGCATCGCCAGGGATATCTCGACCACCTCGAACAGCGTGGTGCGGTCGCTGGTCGACCGTGGGCTGGCACGGCCGGATCCGCTGCGGCTCGGCCTCGATGTGACCGCGGACTGCGAGGTCATCGCCGGCGATGGCACAGTATCGGCCAAGATTTTGGCGGTCGGGCCGCTGACGCGCGGCACCTTCTTCGAGATCGACGCCATTCCCGATATTCGCGTGCAGTGTGCGCGGCTAAGCAAGCGATTGCTCGGATAAGGCCCCCTTTGTCTTGACGCAATTTCGGATGCAAGACCGCCGCCGTTGGGTGAAAAGATCTCGACCGCATAACCTCGCGGTGAAGGCGAACCAGGGGTGCGGGAGCTAGCTCCGCCAGAAGCCGACCGGCCAGCCCGTGGTGGTCGAGACAGCCGGGTTGGCGATGACGATCGCCACACGTTTCGGCTGTTGCGCGTTGACCGGATTGGCGTCGCGTACGCTCATCTTCGTTCTCCTCCCTGGATTTTGTGGCCGGCGAGGCCGTGAGCCGCGACCCCTGGCCAGATGACCGGGCGAATTCTGCTTCCGTCGTCACCATGCCTTGCCTACCATGGCGCATGACCCAACGCGGAAGACTCTACGGCTGCCCGGTCGAGTTCGCGCTCGACGCGCTCGGCGGCAAATGGAAGACGGTGATCCTGGCGCACGTCAAGGAACAGCCGATGCGCTATTCCGACCTGCGCCGGCTGATCCCCTCGCTCTCGGACAAGATGCTGACGCAGCGCCTGGCCGAGCTTGTCGAGATCGGCTTCGTCACGCTCGAGATGTCGCCCGACGGCAAGGGGCGCTACGCCTTGACCGGGCGCGGTGAAGATCTCGCCGCCGCGCTCCAGGCGCTCTACGACTGGGGAAGCGTGCATGGCCGCGCCGAGGGCGTGCGTTTTCGCACCGATAGCGCAGCCACCTAGATCAATTCCGGGAAGCGCGGAGCGGTTTTCTGTCCGCAATTGCGAGACAAAGCGATGGAGCGGTTCGACGTTTGCGTGAAAGGGTGGATCGCTCTAGCAAGCCGACTGTCCTCAACCCGGTCCGGCAAGCGCGCTGCAGAAGCTGGCGACATCGGTGACAACGGCTTCGCCGAGGAAGCGTAGCGTCGCCATCGAGCGGTCGCGCGCCTCGCGGTTGCCGAAGCCACAGGCATCCTCGATGACCACGGCGACAAAGCCATTGTCGGTCGCCTGGCGAACGGTTGGCTCGATGCCGATCTCCATGGCGATGCCTGCGAGCGCTATCGTGCGCACGCCGCAATCGCGCAAGGCAAAGCCGAGCGCGGTGGAATCGAAGGCCGACATCGTGAGCTTGTCGAACACCGCCTCGTCATCGCGGGGTTCCAGCTCGGGCACGATCCGCGTCGCTTCGGCGTCGCGCGGGAACCACGGCTCAACTGTGTCGGGGCTGTCGCGCCGCTGCCAGGCCATGGCGGTGCGCAGCTGCGTCGCGCCCATCCATTTGCGCGGCAGCGACAGATGGCGCGTGAACGCCACCCGCATTCCGGCCACGCGCGCCGCTTCCAGCACCGTGCCGGTGCGCTCGACGATGGTGGCGGCGCCGGCCACCTGGCGGCAGATGCCGACCTGCATGTCGTAGACCACCAGCGCCGTGCGGCGCGGATCGCACCACTCAGCCAGGCTGGCCGGGATTTCGATCCCGTCGCGCGACCGGATCATGCCGCCGTCCGGTCCCACGGCTTGGCGATGTCGACGGTCGGGTCGAACAGGAATTCCAGCGGCAATGGCGCGTCAAAGGCGATGAAGTGCCATTCCAGCAGCCCGGCCTTGGACAGCGGGAAGTCCTCGGTGTAGCGCCGCGCTTCCGCGACGCTGTCGAGCTCGAAGACGATGATGACGCCGCCAATATCGCCGCGCGCATAATTCTCGCGCACGATCCCCGCCTTCCAGAGCCGCCAGACGTTCGACACTTCGTCGCGCAAATAAGGCCGCAGGTCGTCGAGCGTGACGCCGGGCTTGAAATTGTCATAGGCAAGAATCTTCATCGGCCATTCCTTGCATTGCTGTTCGACCAGCGCCGGGTAGCATGGCGGAATCAGCGGCGGCAACGAACGAGATGGTGCGTTGAAACGGCCGCACGATTGCCGTTCTGTGCCGTGCGACCCTACGGACGGCCAGGCGGCCGCGGTATAGTTTTCGCTGAGGAGGAAAAGCGCAGTGACCATCGAAAGGCTGAACCCCGAGGGCATGCACAGCAACCCGGCCTATTCGCAAGGCGTGTCGCTGCCGCCATCCGCGCGCATCGTGCTGGTCGGCGGCCAGAATGGGGTCGACGCGCAAGGCCGGATCGTCGCCAGGGACGATCTCGCTGCGCAGACCGCTTAGGCGCTCTCCAACCTGGCAAAGGTGCTCGAAGCCGGTGGGGCAAAGCCTGAAGACCTCGTCAGCCTCTCGGTCTATATCGCCGGCGACCTGGACATAGGGCCGGCCTTCGGCGCCTGGATGGCCTTCTGGGCAAACCGCGGCGTGCCCCGATCATCAAAGTGCTGCGCGTCGCCGGCCTCGGTAATCCGGATTTTCTGATCGAGATCGAAGCCCAGGCCGCGATCGCCTGAACCCTAAGCAGGTTCTGCAAATCTTTTGCCCAGCCTCGAGGCTGGCGAAGCTTTCGCGAAATTCCATTCCCCTGCTGGCGGCCGGATTGGCACGATCTATCTTCTTTACAACTGCAAACGGCTGGAAAAGACGGTAGGTTGCCGTCTTCCAGGGCGGTTGCTCATTCTGGCAACGGAGCATCTGACATGAGCAAGCACAAGATCGTGGCACCGGACGACGCATCGTCCCGCTTGCGCCCGCCCTATGCCTCGGTTCTCGATCTGATCGGGCAGACGCCGGTCGTCGAGCTGACCAAATTCGACATCGGCAAGTGCCGGCTGTTCATCAAGCTCGAAAGCCAGAATCCCGGCGGCTCGATCAAGGACCGCATCGCGCTGTCGATGATTGCCGCCGCCGAAAAACAGGGCAGACTGAAGCCCGGCGGCACCATCGTCGAGGCGACCGCCGGCAACACCGGTCTCGGCCTCGCCCAGGTCGGCATCCCCAAGGGCTACCGCATCATCCTCGTCGTTCCCGACAAGATGTCCCGCGAAAAAATCCAGCATTTGCGCGCGCTCGGCGCCGAAGTGCGCATGACGCGCTCCGATGTCGGCAAGGGCCATGCCGAATATTACCAGGACATGGCCGAAAAGATCGCCGTCGAGCTGCCCGGCGCCTTCTATGCCAACCAGTTCGCCAACCCGGCCAATCCGCTGGCTCATGAAACCACGACCGGACCGGAAATCTTCCAACAGCTCGAAGGCGACGTCGACGCGGTTGTCGTCGGTGTCGGCTCCGGCGGCACGCTGACCGGGCTCGGCCGCTATTTCGCGAAAGTCTCGCCGAAGACCGAGATGATTTTGGCCGATCCGGTCGGCTCGGTGCTGGCGCCTTTGATCAAGACCGGCAAGATGGTAGAGGCCGGAAGCTGGACCGTCGAAGGCATCGGCGAGGATTTCGTCCCGCCCAATGCCGATCTGTCGCTGGTCAGGAAGGCCTATTCCATCCCCGACAAGCAGAGCATGCTGGCGGTGCGCGACCTGCTTTCGAAGGAAGGCATCCTCGCCGGCTCGTCTTCCGGCACGCTGCTTTCGACGGCGCTCCGCTATTGCCGCGAGCAGACCGTGCCGAAGCGCGTCGTCACCTTCGTCTGCGACAGCGGCAACAAGTATCTGTCGAAAGTGTTCGACGACTTCTGGTTGGCCGAACAGGGCCTTGCCGAGCAGGAGCAGCATGGCGATTTGCGCGATCTGGTGATGCGCTCGCATCGCACCGGCGACACCGTGTATGTCGGCCCCGACGAAAGCCTGCTCAACGCCTATGGCCGCATGCGCCGCTCGGATGTTTCGCAGCTGCCGGTGCTGGACGAGGGCAAGCTCGTCGGCATCATCGACGAAAGCGATATCCTGGCCAAGGTCGAAGGCCCCTATGACAGCCGCTGGGACCGCTTCAAGGCCCCGGTCAGTACGGCCATGACCTCTACCCTGCACACGCTGCAGGCCAGCCAGACGCTGGATGCGCTGCTGCCGGTGTTCGACCGCAACGAGGTCGCTATCGTCTTCGATGGCGACGAATTCATTGGCCTGATAACCCGTATCGACCTGATCAACCATCTGAGGCGCGCCCGATGACCGTCAAAGCCACCGTATCGGGCAGGAACCGCCTCGCCTTCTCGACGCGCACCATCCATGGCGGCCAGAGCCACGACCCGACGACGGGCGCGGTGATGGTGCCGATCTACGCGACCTCGACCTATGGCCAGCAGAGCCCGGGCGTGCACAAGGGTTTTGAATATGCCCGCAGCCAGAACCCGACCCGCTTTGCCTTCGAGCGCGCTGTGGCCGACCTCGAAAGCGGCACAGCCGCCTTCGCCTTCGCTTCGGGGCTGGCGGCGATCGCCACTATTTTCGAACTGCTCGATTCCGGCGCCCACATCGTCGCCACCGACGACATCTATGGCGGCACGTTTCGGCTGCTTGAGCGGGTGCGCAAGCGCTCGGCCAACCTCCAGGTCGACTTCGTTGACTTCACTGATCTTGCCGCGGTCGAAGCGGCGATCCGCCCGGAAACCAAGCTGCTCTGGGTCGAGACGCCGACCAATCCACTGCTGCGTGTCGTCGATCTCGAAGGCGTCGCGGCATTGGCCAGGCGCAAAGGCGTGCTGTCGGTCGCCGACAACACTTTCTGCAGCCCCTATCTGCAGCGGCCGCTGGAGCTCGGCATCGATATCGTTGTTCACTCGACGACGAAATACCTCAACGGCCATTCCGACATGGTCGGCGGCGTCGCCGTGGTCGGCGACAACAAGGATCTCGCCGATCGGCTGAAGTTCCTGCAGAACGCCATCGGCGCCATTTCCGGGCCATTCGACAGTTTCCTGGCGCTGCGCGGCCTGAAGACGCTGGCGCTGAGGATGGAGCGTCATTCGTCGAACGGCCAGAAGATCGCGCACTGGCTGGAAAGCCGCCCCGACATCCGCCGTGTTATCTATCCCGGCCTGCCCAGCCATCCGCAGCACGCCATCGCCAGGCGGCAGATGCACGCCTTCGGCGGCATGATCACCATCGAGCTCGACCGCGACCTCGCCGGCACCAAGCGCTTCCTCGAGCACACGCAACTGTTCACGCTGGCCGAAAGCCTCGGCGGCGTCGAAAGCCTGATCGAGCACCCCGCACTGATGACGCACGGCTCGATCCCGGCGAAAAAACGCGCGGAGATCGGGATATCCGATTCGCTGGTGCGCTTGTCGGCCGGCATCGAGGATGGCGACGATCTGATTGCGGATCTGGATCAGGCGCTGGCGAGTTGAGCCCGGTAACAAGAAACCTTGCGAGACGTCGGCAGGACAGAGGGGGGTGAAGGATCACCGACAAGCGACAATTGTTCTGTGTCGCGCCCCGCACGCTATTCCGTTGACCCAGGCCAATTCTGCCTGAATTGTAGCGACCCGATCCTCCCGGCTCCGGAAGCTATGAACAACCGACAACGCAACCAACCGACGGCAAGCGAAGCCCCTCTCACCTTCGCCGTCCTGGTCTTCCCTGGCTTTCCGATGATGGCGTTCAGCTCGGTGATCGAGCCGCTCCGCGCCGCCAACGTGCTGGCGAAGCGGAACTGCTATCGCTGGATAATCGTCGGCGCCACCGAAGGCCCGGTCGAGGCTTCTAATGGCGTCGTCATCCAGCCCGGCTTTGCCGCCCATGACGCGCCGAAGGTCGATCGTGTCGTCGTCTGCTCGGGCGGCGATGCCGATCATCTCGTCGCGCACGATGCGGTGAGCTGGATCCGCAGGAGCCTGCGCGGCGGCGCCCATATCGGCGCGGTGGCGGATGCCGCCTTCTTCCTGGCTCGGGCCGGCCTGCTCGACGGCCATGCCTGCACCTTGCACTGGACCAGCCAGGGGGCTTTCATCGAAGCGTTTCCGGATATCGAGCTCAGGCGCGATCTCTATGTCATCGACCGCAAGCGCTTCACCTCGGCCGGCGGCGTCGGCAGTCTCGACATGATGCTGGAGATCATCACCAACGATTATGGCGCCGAGCTTGCGGCCGGCGTCGCCGAATGGTTCGTGCACAGCCCGCTGCGCTCCAGCGTCGACCGCAAGCTGATGCCGCTCAGGCTGCGGACCGGCGTGCAGAACGAACTGGTGCTGTCGGCCATCGCCATCATGGAGGATGCGGTCGAAGAGCGGCTCGGCATGGCGGAACTGGCCAACAAGCTCGGCGTCTCCTCCGATAAGCTCGAACGCAATTTCCGCTCCGAACTCAGCATCTCGCCCAACGGCTACTACCGCCGTCTGCGCCTCAAGCGCGCCGCCGACCTGCTGGCGCATTCGACGCTGATGGTGCGCGACGTGGCGCTGGCCTGCGGCTTCGCCTCGATGTCGAGCTTTGCCCGCGCGTTCCGGGAGGAGCATGGCCACGCGCCGAAGGTGATGAGGAGGCACTAGCGGCGTTAATCGCTCCACGCTGAGTTCCCGCCCACCCCCCTCTGGCCTGCCGGCCATCTCCCCCTCAAGGGGGGAGATTGGTAGCTTCGCAAGCAAAGCTCACTCGACAACTTTGGAGATTGGCGAAAGCTGAAGTGACGTCCAATCTCCCCACCTGAGGGGGAGATGGCCGGCAGGCCAGAGGGGGGTGCTGTCCGGCCAGCCTGTCTACGGCATCCAGCACAACATTTGCGGTTTTCCGCACAACGCCCGCACGTCCTTTGCTCCATGGTCTCGCTTCCAGGAGGCACCCATGAGCATCGTCGTTTTCGACCCCGACAGCACCGAGGACGTTGACTTCAAGGACCGCATGCGGCATCCGGCTGCGGCCGATCCGGCCGGCGGCATGTGGTTGTCGGATACCGAGCCGTCCTTCATCAATGCCGACGCGCTGCGCAAGGGGCGACTGGTCAAGCTGCGCGCGTGGATGCGCGAGGCCGGCTATGGCGGCGTCGTGCTGTTCGACCCCTACAACCAGCGCTACGCCACCGGCTCGCGCAACATGTTCGGCTATTTCCTGCGCAACTCGACGCGCTACTTCTTCATCCCGACCGAAGGGCCGATCGTGTTGTTCGAATATCCGCAGAGCTACCATGTCTCGATGGTGCTCGACACGATCGACGAGGCGCGGCCGTCGAAGCTGGTCTGGTCTTCGGTGTCGGGCCGTGACGACGAAACAGCCGGCCCGTTCGCCGATGAGATCGCCGAATTGCTCAAGGCGCATGGCGGCGGCTCGATGAAGCTCGGGCTCGACCGCTGCAGCCATCTGCAGGCACTGGCGTTGGAAAAGCGCGGCTGCGACGTCCGGGATTGCCAGGGCGAGATTTTGGCGGTGCGCGCGGTCAAGACGCCAGAGGAAGTAAAATGCCTGCAGGTGTCGATGGCTGGCGCCGAGGCTGCGGTCTATGCGGTGCGCGAGGCGATCAAGCCCGGCGTATCCGAAAACGAGTTGTTCGCCATCATGTATGGCGAGGTGATCCGCCAGGGCGGCGAATTCATCGAAACCCGTTTGCTGACCTCGGGCCAGCGCACCAACCCATGGTTCAATGAGGCGAGCGGCCGCAAGATCAGGCCGGGCGAACTTCTGGCGCTCGATACCGACACGATCGGCTGCTACGGCTATTATTCGGACTTTTCGCGCACCTTCCGCTGCGGCCCGGGCAAGCCGACCGATTATCAGAGATCGCTCTACCGCATGGCGCACGATCAGGTTCAGCACAACATCGGGGTCGTCAAGCCGGGCATGGCGTTTCGCGAGATTGCCGAAAAGGCCTGGAAGATCCCGGACCGCTTCGTCGACCAGCGCTACACCTCGGTCATGCACGGCGTCGGCATGCATGGCGAGACGCCGTTCATCGCGCATGCCATGGATTACGAGACCTATGGCCGCGACGGTGTCATCGTGCCCGGCATGGTGGTCAGCGTCGAAAGCTATATCGGCGAAAAGGGCGGCCGCGAGGGCGTCAAGCTGGAGGACGAGATCCTGATCACCGAGACCGGCACCGAACTCCTGTCGCGCTTTCCCTATGAGGACGATTTCCTTGACAGGCACGTTTGAGTGCTGACAGGCAGTTTTGCATGAAAAGCCCGATCTCGATCAAGCGCGGCAAGGCGGCGGCGGTGTTCATCGATCTCCAGGAGGAGCATCGGCGGGACAAGCGCTATCTGGTCGAAGGCTATGGCGACATTCTCGCCAACGTCCAGCGGCTGCAGCAGGCGGCTCGGGCCAACAATGTGCCCCTGTACCACTGGGCCTATATCGTCGATCTCGCCACGGCACGGCCGTTCCACCCGGTCGAGGCCAACGGCAAGTCGGCGTTTTCCGACAAGGACGATCCACTGACGGCGATCTGTCCGGAAGTGGGCCCGGCGACAGGCGAGACGATGCTGGTCAAGACCGATGCCAGCGCCTTCCGCGCGGGGCCTGCCGCCGAGCGGCTGAAGGCCGATGGCGTCGAGTGGCTGGTCGTTGCCGGCGTCTGGACCGAGGCCTGCATCGATGCCACCGTAAAGGACGCGGTGGCGCTCGGGTTTCGCGTGCTGCTGGTCAAGGATGCCTGCGGCAGCGGCAGCACGGCGATGCATCAGACGGCCATTCTCAATCTCGCCAACCGGCTCTATGGCGGCGCCGTCACCACCACCGACGGCGCCTGTCGGCTGCTGGCCGGCGAGACGGTCGAAGCCTGGCAGGTCGAGGGCTCGGTGCCATTGCGCTTCAGCTACGAAAACGCCGCCCGCCTCTACGCCGAGCTCTGAGCGGGACCGCGCCGCGATGATCACCGAGGCCGATCGACCAGAAACGACAGAGCGCGGAAAATACCAAACGCTGCTCGATCCGGAGCTGTGGGCCTATATCGACCGGGTCAATGAGTCGTATCCGCCCGAGATCGTCTACATGCCGATCGACAGGCAGCGGGCGGTCTATGACGCCATGTGCCGGGCGTTCCGCGAGCCCTATCCGTCCGGTGTCAAGGCCAGCGACAGCGCGGTTCCTGCCATTGACCATGCGATCCCGGTCCGGCGTTACCAGATGGCGGGCACGGCGCCACAAGCGATGGTCGTCTATTATCACGGCGGCGGCTTCGTCCTTGGCGGGCTCGACAGCCATGACGACATCTGCGCCGAGATTTGCGCCGGCACTGGCTTTCCCGTTCTGTCCGCAGACTACCGGCTGGCGCCCGAGCATCTGGATCCGGCGGCCTTCGAGGATGCGCTGGCCGTATTCGAATGGGCTGCGGCGACGACCGGCCTGCCGATCGCGCTCTGCGGCGAAAGCGCCGGAGGCAACCTGGCTGCCGCAGTGGCGCAGGCGACACGCCGCCATCCTCGCCATGCGATCGGCCAGGTGCTGATTTATCCCGAGCTCGGCGGTGACGAGCTAGACGGCCCCGAGCTGGACAGCAAAGCGCGCGCCGGCTCCTATGTCGAGCACGCAGAGGCGCCACTGCTGACATTGCGCGACGTCGAATTCTATCGGCATATCCGGGCAGGGAAGGGGCAGTCGCCGGAAGACCCGACATTTTCGCCGCTCGGCGATACGGACTTCTCTGGCCTGCCGCCGACCGTCGTCATCACTGCCGAATGCGACCCGCTGTCGGCTGACGGCAAGGCCTATCGCGATCGCATCCTTGCCGCCGGCGGCAAGGCATGGTGGCGCGAAGAGCCGCGGCTGGTGCACAGCTTCCTGCGCGCCCGCAAAACCGTACCGCGCGCCGGCCAGGCGTTTGAGCGCATAATCGCGGCAATAGCCGCGCTGGGCGGAGGTGATTGGCCTGAGTGACGCGGACCGTCCTCCAATCTCCACTGTCGCGGAACAGCGCACAACAACTGCGGAAACCCGAACACTGCTTCGGTCAGGCCAGCCCTATCATCACGCCACGTAAGGAGCCCGCATCCGCGATGCGCCGGCCCGACAGGGAGGATTTACGATGAAGTTCATGCTGACCGACCGGAAATTGCATCCGCAGGCGGAGCCCGTCGCCGATGGCTTCAAGAAAGGCCAGATGAACCGGCGCGAATATCTCGCCACCATGGCTGCGCTCGGCGTCAGCGCTGCCGGCGCGCTGGCGCTGGGCGGGCTTGCGCCGTCACCGGCCAGGGCCGAGGAACCGAAGCGCGGCGGCATCTTGCGTGTCGCCATGAACGTCAAGGGCTGGAAGGATCCGCGCACTTTCGACGGCGTCGAGATGTCCAACGTCGCCCGCCAGTGCAACGAATATCTGGTGCGCTGGAAGCGCGACTTCACCTTCGAGCCACGGCTGCTCGAGAGCTGGGAAACCAGCGACGACGCCCGCGTGCTGACGCTGCATGTCCGCAAGGGCATCACCTGGTCGAACGGCGACACCTTCAACGCCGACGACGTGATCCACAATCTGACGCGCTGGTGCGATGCGTCCGTCGCCGGCAATTCGGTCGCCGCGCGCATGGGCGCACTGGTCAACGCCGATACCAAGAAGGCCGTCGACGGCGGCATCGAGCGCGTCGACGATTTCATCGTCCGGCTCAATCTGCCCAAGCCCGACATTTCGCTGATCGCCGGCATGGCCGACTATCCGGCGCTGATCATGCACCGCAGCTATGAAGGCGACGGCGATCCGCTGAAGGCATTGGCGATCACTACCGGGCCTTGCGAACTCGTCGCATGGGACGCCGAGGTCGGCGCCGAAGTCCGCCGTAAGGACAAGCCATGGTGGAAGGGCGACTTCTACCTCGACGGCATCAAATGGGTCGACTACGGCTCCGATCCCAACGCCATGCTGTCGGCCTTCGAATCGGGCGAGATCGACACCGACCATGAAACCGCCTCCGACACGGTTGCGCAGACCGACTCCATGGGCCTGAGCAATTCGGAAATCGCCACCGGCTCGACCATCGTCGCGCGTTTCAACATCGGCAATCCGCCCTATGACGACATCAAGGTGCGCCGCGCCGCCCAGCTCGCGGTCGACAACGCCGCCGTGCTGAAGATCGGCATGGACAATCGCGGCAAGCCTGCCGAGAACCATCACGTCGGGCCGATGCATCCCGAATATGCCGATATCGGCCCGGCCGTCCGCAACACCGATCAAGCCAAGGCCCTGCTCGCCGAGGCTGGCAAGGCCGACCACGAATACGAACTCATCTCGGTCGACGTCGACTGGCAGAAGAGCACCGGCGACGCCATCGCCGCGCAGATGCGCGAGGCCGGGCTGAAGATCAAGCGCACTGTGCTGCCGGCCGCGACGTTCTGGAACGATTGGAGCAAATATCCCTTCTCCTGCACGGAATGGCTCGGCCGGCCGCTCGGCGTCCAGGTGCTGGCGCTCGCTTATAAGTCTGGCGCCGCGTGGAACGAGAGCGCCTATGCCAATCCGGAATTCGACAGTCTACTCGACAAGGCGCTGGCGATGCCTGATCCCGGCGCCCGCAAGGAGCTCATGGCCAAGATCGAACAGAATCTGCGCGATTCCGGCGTTATCATCCAGCCCTACTGGCGCTCGGTTTACCGCACCTACCGCAAGGGCGTCCATGGCTGCGAGCAGCACCAGTCGCTCGAGCAGCATTTCGAGAAGGTCTGGCTCGATGCCTAGTCTCGCCGCTCGAAAGAAAGGCCGGCGTTAGCCCGTCGCGCCCGTCGCTGAAATCTCCTGCCCGAGCCGGACCGTTTCCCGGATCAGCAGGTCAAGATCGTCGCGACGGGTGCGGTGGTTGTTGATCGCCACCCTGAGGCAATGCTGGCCATGCACTGTCGTGTCGGAAATGGCGGCGATGCCTTCTTCCTGCAGCCTCAGCATGATCTCGGTGTTGAGCGCCTTCTGCCTCTCTCCCGTCTGCCCGTCGCCGCGGTGGCGAAAACAAACGATGTTAATGTTCACCGGTGCCACCAGTTCGAGAGCCGGTTCCGCCTCGATCAGCGCGCTGAGATGATGTCCCTGCGCAATGTTCTGATCGATCAGCCGGCCGAACTTTTCGATGCCGTGCTCTCTCAGCGCCATCCACACCTTCAGCGCGCGGAAACCGCGTGACGTCTGCAAGCCGAAATCGTGCAGCCAGTGGCCGGAGGCGAGTCCGCGCGGGGTCGATTCCAGATATTCCGGCGTCACCGCGAACGTGCCGCGATGCGCGGAGGCATCCCTGATCAGCGCGCAGCCGACCTCGAATGGCGCGTGCAGCCATTTGTGCGGATCGAGCGCGATTGAGTGGGCGCGTTCAATGCCGGCAACGCGATGCGAATTGTCCGGCGCAATCGCAAGCAGGGCGCCGATGCACCCGTCGACATGGAACCACAGATCCTCTTGTGACGCCAGGTCTGCCAGCGCTTGCAGATCGTCGATCGCGCCGGTGTTCACCGTCCCGGCCGTGCCGATCACGCAGGCCGGCTTGAAGCCCGCGTTACGGTCCTCGACAATCGCCGCCCGCAACGCAGCGATGTCGATGCGCAGCCCCGCATCGCTCGGGATGCGACGCAGTGCCCGGTTGCCGAGGCCGAGCGCCTCCATCGCCTTGCGATGGCAGGAGTGAAGCTGGTCGGAGCCATAGAAACGCAGTGGCTTGTCGATGCCGGCAACCCCGTGCTCGCGTATGTCGATGCCCGCCTTGGCGTTGCGCGCCACGGTCAGCCCGATGATGTTGGCCATCGAGCCGCCGCTGACCAGCGTGCCGCTGGCCGATTGCGGAAAGCCCATCATTTCCTTGCACCAGTCGACGACCTGGTTGTCCATCAACGCGGCGGCATGGTTGCCGCCGCCGAGATTGGAGCCCTGGATCGCCGCCAGGAAATCGCCGAGCGCGCCGGTGAAATTGCTAGAGCCCATATACCAGGACCAGAAGCGCGGATGGATGTTGCCCATCGGATAGGGCATCAGCTTCCCTGTGACGTCGCCGTAGATTTCGGCCAGCGGAGCCGGCGAACGCGGCAGCGGCGCCGTGAAGAAAGTCCTCACATCAACCGGCATCTCCTGCCACACCGGACGCTCTCTGACATCGCGCAGGTAAGCGACGGCATCGTCGACGATCCGATGCGACAGGACCTGCACGTCGGCCCAGTTCGAGGGGTCAAGCGTTTCCTCGGTGGCCGTGATGGCCAATCCAGGCCTCGTGTCCATACAGGCCGCTCCCGATGTGCCGCCGTCACGCCGGAAACTGGCAGCCGGGCGTCGACTGCGAAAGCGCAGTCTCCTCGGCGTCCATCTCGGCTTCGATGCCGTCGAACAGCGGTGTCGTCATGTAGCGTTCGCCAGTATCGGGCAGCATGCACAGGATCACCGAGCCGGGCGCCGCCTTTTCCGCGATCTGCCGCGCCACAGCGAAGGTCGCTCCGCCGGAGATGCCGGTGAAAATCCCTTCCTTCTGCGCCAGCGCCTTGGCCCATTTCATGCCCTCGGGCCCGGCAATCGGCACCACCTCGTCATAGAGGCTGGCGTCGATCGCCTCTTGCAGCACGTCCGGAATGAAGTCGGGCGTCCAGCCCTGGATCGGATGCGGCTCGAAGGCCGGATGGCTGGCGGCAGGCGCGCCACCGGCGCCGCGCTGCTGCGGCTTGCCGCTGCCGATCAGCTGCGCGTTGGCCGGTTCGGCGAGCACGATCCGGGTCTCCGGACGCTCCTGCCGCAGCACGCGCCCGACGCCGACGACGGTGCCGCCCGTGCCATAGCCGGTGACGAAGCAGTCGAGCCGCGAGCCGGCGAAATCGTTGATGATCTCGCGCGCCGTCGTCGCCTCGTGAATGGCGGCGTTGGCCTTGGTTTCGAACTGGCGGGCCAAAAACCAGCCATTGGCTTCGGCCAGCTCCACCGCCTTCTTGTACATGCCAAAACCCTTCTGGGCGCGTGGCGTCAGCACCACCTTGGCGCCCAGCATGCGCATCAGCTTGCGGCGTTCGATGGAAAAACTGTCGGCCATCGTCACCACCAGCGGATAGCCCTTTTGGGCGCAGACCATGGCAAGGCCGATTCCGGTGTTGCCGCTGGTCGCCTCGACCACGGTCTGGCCCGGCGTCAAGGCGCCGCTGCGCTCGCCTTCCTCGATGATGTTGAGCGCCAGCCGGTCCTTCACCGAGGCGGCGGGATTGAAGAACTCGGCCTTCACATAGATCGTCGCATGATCCGGTCCGAGATTGTTGATGCGGATCACCGGCGTATCGCCGACCGTGTCGAGAATGCTGTCGAACAGGCGGCCGCGCCCGGCGGTGGTTCTGATTTTCTGTTGATGCAACATGTCGATCTCCTCGCTTCGTCGTTGTCTCTTGTCGTCACGGGCCGGTTACAGACCGGTGGCTTGGGCGGCGAGGTTTCGAGACCTTGCCGCACTACATTTGCCTCCCGGCAATGTGGCCATGGCGGCATCCGGCGCGGAAATTCGCCGCCGGATGCACCGTGTCGCGTTTGGTGATAAAACAAAGGCCGACTGGCCAGCGTGGGAGCAGGCGTGGAAACGCACGTGGAATCCACCCGATCGAGCCTCGACGGCGAGGTGACCGGCCTTTCCGTGCGCCTGCTCGGCCCGCTGACGATCGCACGCAACGGCATCATCATCCAGCTCCCAAAATCGCGCAAGCTGCGTGCGCTGCTCGCCTATCTGGCGCTGGCGCCGCATCCGGTCGGCCGCAGCCGGCTCTGCGAGCTTTTGTGGGACGTGCCGAACGACCCGCGCGGCGAACTCCGCTGGTGCCTCAGCAAGCTTCGAGGCGTTCTCGACGAATCCGATCGGAGCAGGATCGAGGCACAGGGCGACACGGTCGCGCTCGACCTGAACGGTGTATCCGTGGATGCCGTGGAGATTGCCTCCGCCGCGACGAAGGGAATAGAGACGCTCGAGCTCGAACGCCTGCTGGCGCTTTCCCGGCTGTTCGCCGGCGATTTCCTCGACGGGCTGGAGATCGACCGCAGCCCGCATTTCAACAGCTGGTTGACCGCTCAGCGCCGCCGCTTCAGCTCATGCCACGCGGCCGTGCTGCAACAGCTTGTCGAGCGGCTACCCAGCGATTCCGATGACGTGTCCGCGCACCTCGAAAAATGGCTAGAGCTCGCGCCATTCGACGGCCGTGTGCATCTGGCCTTGCTGACGAGGCTCGCCCAGCGCGGCCAGTTCGGCGCGGCCGAGGAGCATATTGCGGCCGCCGCACGGCACTTCCAGTCCGAAGACCTGGATTTCGGACCCGTTCGCGACGCATGGCGGGCAATCCGCTGTCAGCACGGCGCGTCATCATGGGTGCAGCCGGCCGTTCCGCTCTCGGTATCCCCTATCATGCTTGCCGATCCCAATGCCGCAACGTCGCGCAAGGCTTCGCTTGCGGTGATGCCGTTTATTGAACAGGCCGGCATCGGCGGCGTTCCTGGTGGCCCTCGCGGAGGGGTTGCCGACGGCCTGACCCACGACATCATCACCCGCCTGGCCAAGCTCAGGGATTTCTTCGTCATCGCGCGCGGCTCGGTGTTTGCCTTGGCGGAGAAAAACATCGCGCCCGAAGATGCCGGGCGGCGGCTCAACGTCGACTATGTCGCCACCGGCATGGTGCGCTGCCAGGCGGGCCGCGTCAACGTCGCGGTCGAGCTGGTCGAGGTGCGCACGGCCAGGATAGTCTGGGCCGAGACGTTCGAGCGCAAGCCGGACGACATCTTTGCCGTGCTCGATGATATCGGCAACAGCATCGTCTCGTCGATCTCGGCCGAGATCGAAACGGTCGAGCGTAACCACGCCATGCTGAAGGCGCCCAATTCGCTGAATGCCTGGGAGGCCTATCACCGCGGCCTGTGGCACATGTACCGCTTCACCCGCGCGGAAAACGAGCAGGCCCGGCATTTCTTCGACCTGGCCTTGAAGCTCGATCCTACCTTCGCCCGCGCTTATGCCGGGCTCTCCTTCACTCATTGGCAAAATGCCTTCCAGCGCTGGGGCGACCGCGATCAGGAGAGCGCCATGGCCTTCGAGGCAGCCAGCCAGAGCCTTCTCGTCGACGATCACAATCCGGCCGCGCATTG
The DNA here is from genome assembly GCF_040318975.1 of Mesorhizobium sp. M0983. Classification (NCBI taxonomy): domain Bacteria; kingdom Pseudomonadati; phylum Pseudomonadota; class Alphaproteobacteria; order Hyphomicrobiales; family Phyllobacteriaceae; genus Mesorhizobium; species Mesorhizobium sp. M0983. The sequence continues at coordinate 54,494 of NZ_JAMYNH010000015.1, forward strand.
GGCCATGGGGCGGGCGCTGTGGCTGCGCGGCGAGCAGGACGGCTCCCTCATCGAGCTGGAACGCGCCGTCGACCTCAGCCCTAATTTCGCGCTTGGCCACTATGCCCTGTCTTTCGTCCACTCGCAGTCCGGCGACCCGAAGGCCGCGATCGGCTCATCCGACCATTCCAGGCATCTGAGCCCCTTCGATCCGCTGCTGTTCGGCATGCTGGGCGCCAGGGCGATGTCGCATGTCCGGCTCGGCCAGTTTGACGAAGCCGCCGAATGGGCGCTGAAAGCAGCCGCGCGTCCCAACGCCCATGCCATCATCCTGGCAATCGCCGCGCATTGCCTTGCGCTGGCGGGACGGCTGGACGAGGCTCAAGGTTTCGCCGCCGCGTTGCGCAAGACGCTGCCGAACTACTGCGCCGATGATTTCATCGGCACCTTCCGCTTCGAGCCGGACGCCGAGGCGCTGTTCCGGCAAGGCGCCAAGCGGATCGGGCTGAGGTGAAGCAGGCGCGGTTAGCCCGGGTTCTCTAAACCGCTCATCGCGGCTGGCCGCCCCCAAACATCGTCATGTCCGCAGCCCAAGGCGCCAATGGTCAGATCGGTCGCAAAATTCGTCGACCGGAGCGGGTCAGACGGGCTCAACGGATTTGACATTGCCGTCGGTATCCACGAGGCAGCTTGTCTTCTTGCCGCTGGCATCGAGTTCGACCTGGTAGGTCTTGGAATCGAGCTTGCTTGATGAAACCGGAAGTATCTTGGTGCTGTCGACGCCGCTGGCCTTGGCGACCGCATTGGCGCAAAGCAGCTGAAGGTCCGCCGGCGCCGTTTCGACCTTGGTCCTGGACATCTGGTCCTGCGGCGGCGGCGATGGCGCGCTGACGCAAGCGCCAAGGGCTCCAGCCAGGAATCCAATTGCTGTCGCCCGAATCGAAGTTCTCACTGCATTTTTTGCCGACATTGCTTGTCCCTCTCCGAATGCCCTCACACGCCTTTGTAAAGTGCCGCCCCCTGCATGAGGACGATGACCTTGGCCCCGACCTTGACGCGGGATGCGAGATCGACGATGTCGTCGTTCCTCATCCGGATACATCCCGACGACACGTCGAGCCCGATCGTCCAGGGCTCCGGGGTGCCGTGTATCCGGTAGATCGTGTCCTGGTCGCGCTCATAGAGGTAGAGCGCCCTTGCGCCGAGCGGGTTGTCCGGCCCCCCCTTCATGCCTCCGGCATATTTCACCGCCTTTGGATCGCGAGCGACCATTTCGGCCGGAGGTGTCCAGGTCGGCCACTCCGCCATACGGCCGACGCGCACGATGCCGGCCCAGCCAAACCCCTCCCGGCCCACGCCGATACCATAGCGCATGGCCTGCTGACCCGGCTGCACAAGGTAGAGAAAGTGCTGGTTGCCATCGATGATGATCGTGCCCGGCACTTCCGCGGTGCGGAACTTGACCATCTGCGGACGAAATGCCTCGGGCACTTCATTATGCGCGGCATAGTATTTGCGCGCCTTGGTGCGATCGTAGTCCACCCATTTGTGGGTTTTCGGGTCAAAAACCTGTGTTCCCGCAGCCACCGCCGCCACCGCGACAAGACCGAACGCTACCGCGACAATTGTTGCAAGGGAGCTCCGCTGGAGAGTGGCGCGCCCCACGGTCATCAGATTTCGGGTCATGGATTTGCCCACCCCTGCACCCGGGCGCCTTGTGCGGCAACCCATTGTTTGGCGTATTCGTAAGGATCCTGACGCTCCACCTGGAGCGCATAACTCATCTTGGTGATTTCCTCGGGCTTCAGCTCGACCCGTTCCAGGAACGCCACCACCTTCGGATATTTTGTGCGCAGCGAGGTGGCGTAGGCGATATGGAAATGGGCGGTATCCCATGACACCGGCGCACTGGACTTCGAGACCCAGAGCGGGTCCTCTGACGGCAGTACGATCTTCCACCTTGCCGGATCGAAGGGCGGCTCGGTAAGCCGGACAATGTCGTGCAGCTCAAAGACGTAGTGCGGCGCGTAGCAGGCAAACACCATTGGATGATCCGTGGCGACCGCGGCATCGACAGCCGCCATTCCGGCATCCTCGGGCGTCTCCAGCAAGGTCATTGTCTTGGCATAACCATAGCTGTTGGCGCGGACGCGCTCGATAGCGGTTGAGGACCAACCCTCAGCGCCTATCCAGAGTTCGCCACGCCCGTCACCGTCGGTATCCAGCGCGGCGGTTTTCTTCGGGTCGCTGAGATCCGAAACGTCGTGAATTCCAAATTTGTCGGCTGCTTCACGCGTCGCGCATATGCCTTGCCAGGCCGGCACGCCAATGGGGCTGATGGCCACCGTGCCGGCACCGTCCACATACTTCTTCACCAGATTGTCGAGGTTGGGCAGCCAGATTTCGGGATGAATATCCACCTCACCCGAATTGAGGCCGGCAAAGGCGATAAGCGTCCCCATCTCGCGCACGTCGGCATCAAGCCCGAAATTTTCCTTCAGGCTGACCTTGAGGATGTTTGCCGTGGCCTGGCCCGACGGCCAGTTCGGCATCGCAATGACGAGATCAGCCGCGTGGACCGGGATGTTTAGCGCCAGCATCGTCAACGCTGCCAGCGACATTTGCCGCAGGCACTGCCGAAATCGGTTGTGCATCTCTTCCCCCCTCGCTTCGGTGCTGAAATGAACCGGGACGGGAACAAACTGTCGCGGCAAGCACCGGGTTGTGACACCAGCCCCATCTTCCGACGGGCAACTGCTGAAGGTGTGGCAGTGCGTTAGCCAAAGAGAGCGCCTTCACGTGCCTCCCCTGCACGCTACCCGATGACAATCCGACTGGGAAGATGCTCACAACGCGGCCGCGGCGCCCCCACTGCGCCTCTATGCGGCACGCCGCAGCGTTGAAAAAGTCGAATGATTGAGCGGCGTTTCTTTCGGCCTGCGCAACGGCTTGGCTGGATTCGAAAAAAATACCACAATAGATTCGGATTATAGCGATCATATAAGAAGCGATGCCGTCGCGCTATTTTACAAGGCTGTGCGAAAATTCGCAATAACATATGAAACTACTTGCAATAACACGAGATAAAGAGGAATGAAGCTAAGAGCGTATTCCGCACACTTGCTTCCGATCATATTTCAGAATCTGCTAAGATAGCCGGCGCTGGTTCCGAATTATTAAGCATTTACAAAATTCATCCCCGCAATATTGGGTTTTTCCTTGCCGCAGGCCGAATCGGATGCAACTTTTTAGAAGCACAGCCGCGTCAGCGGATTGTTGAAGCATGCTTGGGCGGACGGGGCACTAAGCATGGAGAGGAATATTGACATTCGCTAATGCGGCGGCCCCCGCTGGGAGCGTTCCCTCCCACGTAAGAGATTACGGCAACCGTCGACTAAGTCGTCGAATGCATCGCCCACAGCCTGGCTCTCGTTCGATGGCTGGCGAAGCTTTGCCCTCCTCCGATTGGCGCCAGCCTTCGCGGCAAAAGCGGCGATCGCCGCCTGCAATGGCCTTCCGATATGGACGATGTCCGCCGCCAGCCAGTCGGAGGAATGAATCATGAAACTCGTAATCTGTGCGGCCTTGGCCACTGCTTTGATGGCAATCTTCGGTTGTACCACCGACGACTACGATGGTTGTCGCGGAAAGGGCTGCCTGGTTGATCGGTCCCATAAAGGGAGCCGGAAGATAGACGACCGGCCGCAGTTCGACAGGAACGGCAATCCCAACTTCGATACCAGGGGCCGTTACATCGGCTGCCATGGGCTCGGATGTAAAGTCGACGATCCTGATGACGGGGATCAAAGCATCGACGACAGGCCGCAGTACGACAAGGAAGGCAATCCGAACTTCGATACGCAAGGCAACTACCAAGGCTGCCGCGGCATCGGCTGCGAGGTCGATACACCGGACGATGACAACTCATCGGACGACGACGATTCCGATTAGTGGACCCTCCAATACGAACGAAGAGGATGCCCTCATGTTTGAATCCAACGGTCTTATCCCGCGATGTGCCAAAATCGTGATGATCGGCCTCATGGGGTTGGGAATGACGCTGACCTTCGCTTTCGCCGCGAATGGTGCCTGCGACGGCGTAAAGGTCGATGTGACGAAGGCGCGCAAGCAGGAATATGCCCCCCTCGTTGCCTCGGCGTTGGACAACAAGGTCAAGCCAGCTCGGGTGAAGTTCATCACGATCATGGAGAACGGCAACTGGAGCGCCGCCTACGTCTCCACGCCGGTGAGCGACGACGGCGTGATGTTCTTCCAGACGGTCGACGGAAAAAAGCAATTTCGCGACGTGTGGGGCGGCTATGCCGACCCGTCGGAAAAACCTGAACTGGTATCCTGGGCGAAGAAGCTCGGAGCGCCGCAAGATCTGGCAAGGTGTTTTGCCGAGGAAGTTACGGAATGACGGTGATGATCGCTGGAATTGCCGCTGACCGTGGTGCAGGGGGAGAATGATTGGTGAGCGCTCCGGGGCGCCGGGCCTCTGAGGTCGATTCCAATCATCAGCTGCAGGATGTGCAAAATGCAAACTGTTCGAAAGTCCAGACTGATAATGCAGTTCGCCCGTGCATTGGCAACTTCAGTGAAAATGACGGCTGTTGTGAGTGTAGCCGTCCCGCACACGATCAATGTTGCGCATGCCAGCAAATATGATCTGCCGAAACCCTATGTTTCCCGGGCTCTTAACGCGGTTTTGATACCCATCAACCACGCCTCTCGGCACCGCTACCAGATCCCGCCCAAGCTTCGCGGGGTGTATGTCTTGGCCGTTGCACCCCATGGCGTTGCCGCGCGGCAAGGCATCCGGCCGGGTGACGTGCTTGCCACAGTGCGGCATCAACCGATTTCGACGCCGACCGATGTCGACCGACTCGTATGGGCCGCTCTTACCGTGAGCGCTACCAGTTTTCTGTTTGGCGTGAACCGCGGAACAGAAGTCGCAGATGTCGTCGAGGTCAATACCAACATCACCGTCAACAACTTCAATACCAACATCTCGGTCAACAATATCTCGCAATGGACGAGCGTCGATAACCATGAGGAGTGGACGCAGATCGTCGATCAGTACGACGACGAGATGGAGACAAGCCTCGAAGACACAAGCTATCGCGAAGACGACTCGCTGCCCGGCGACACCAGTCCAGACGTAACTCCTCCCGATGCTGATGACGATTCCGACGATAACAACGCGGACACCGATGGCGATAGCTCGGACGACAGCACCGACGGCGACAGTTCCAATGATCAGGACGATTCGAGCGATCAGAATGACGATGATGGTGATGACGACAACAACACCGACAACGATAGCTCGGATGACAATACCGACGACAATAATTCCGGTGATCAGGACGATTCGACCGATCAGAACGAAGATGAAGACTCAACGGCCGGTGATGATGACCAGGACAGCACCGACACCGACGACGATAGCACGAATGACGATGCGTCGGATGACAGTACCGGCGACGCTGACGGATCGGACGATGACGATGCCAACTAGCAGCCGACCGTGCCGGCTGTTCTAAACAGAGGGCAATCGATGAAAACCGCGATACTGACAGTTGCCGTGGTTCTGGCCATGCCAGCTTTCGCCTTTACTCAGGACATGAACAAGTGCGCCGATGCCGAGGATCTGGCCGCCCCGAACGAGTGCGCCGATGCCGCGTTCAAGCAATCCGACAAGAAGCTCAACGAGCTTTACAAGCAGATCGAAGCCCGCCTGAACGACGATGCGGATACCAAGACGCTTCTTGTTCAAGCACAGCGGGGTTGGGTCAAATTTCGCGACGCGGAGTGCAGTTTCCAGACCGCAGGATCGGTCGAAGGAAGCATGACGCCAATGCTCATCGCGCAGTGCATGGACAGCCTGACGCAATCCCGGGTCAAGGACTTCGAGGGTTACCTGAAGTGCCAGGAAGGCGATCCGAGCTGCCGCGTTCCGGCAGCGAACACATCACCTGCCGTATCCCCTGTGGCCGATGAGAACGGCCGGACCGGCCTTGCCCAGGCTACCGGCCCGATATCCATTCCATTGCAACATGTCAGGGAATACGGACTCGACAGTGATGAAGTCATCTATCACAAACTCGGGATCGTGGTGGGCATCAATGGTGCCACGCCTCGTTTGTACGAATTCGACACCGGGTCGGATGAGTTCAACGCGGAGATCGATTCGAGTGTCCCCGGCATAAAGCCGGTGCCCGGCAGCAAGCCTGGAATGTACCCGTATGGAGACGGCACCTATGGAGATTGGGTACAACAGGTCCGTTTCGACAGCCTGTCCTATTACGATCCGGATGATCGCTCAAAGCCTGTCGTAACCCTCGATGGCGACTTCGCCGCTGGTCGGGTGGTGGATTACGTCTACACAAAGGGTTTCGGCGACCTCGAGGATGTGAAATTGACGCAAAAGCCCGTGGGCCACCACGGCGATACGCCGGTCTATGCGGATCTTAATGCGCGCAAGAGCATGCAGAACGGCGAACCCGGTGATTCGACGACGTTTTACGGCGTCTTTGGAGCCGCCGATTTTATCTTTGCGGGAGATCAGACCACTGCCCCCGGCAGTCAAACCCAAAGCGGCTATGTGGTCTCTGCCAATGCAAATCTTGGAAAAAAGAAGACCACACCGGGTTGCGTTCCCTGCCTGGCGCTGAATTTGTCCCCCAGTTTGAGATCCCAGTTTACGGCCCTGATGCCTTGGGGCGAACTGGGTTCTCAGCTTTACGAACATTACCAGAAGAGATTCCCGCAAACAGGCGCGAACGCATCCAATGTGAACGAAGGCTCTTACCGTTATACAATTTCTTTTGACTATATGGGAAAGAAACGTTCGGTTGATTTCAATGGGCCCGTGTTGTTGGATACAGGAACGGCGACTTTTGTCTCCATAACCTCAGAGGGTGTTTTAAATAAGCTTCGATCGAGAGGATTTCAAATCAAGGAATATAGTTCTGATATAATGGACTTAAAATTCTTTGGATTTGACGATAGCTTTAACAACAAGGAATACAGCGATGTCGTTATCGATCGCCAAAGTGATGAGGTTAACGGCAATGGAATTACTATCGGCTTACCCTTCTTTCAGTCCAATTCCGTAATGTATGATCTGGAAAACAAGACGACCGCATATTCACCCTATTTTGTCAGCGCTGGCAACTTTACGACAGACGGGGGTGCCAAGGATCAAGTTCAGCTGAATCGCGCGACCAGCGATGCTGGAAGCAAGGGATGGCTCGGACTGGCCGGCATCGTCTCCGGCGCCGGCGACTTCACGATCGAGAAGGACGCGGACGTGCGCATGACCGGGGGCAATACCTACACCGGCACAACCCATATCGCGGCCGATGGGTGTCTTACCCTGGCCGGGCCGGGCAGCATCGAGCATTCCTCGCGCGTCACGGTCGACGGTGTGCTCAACCTCAATCAAAAAGGAAACCACCTGAAGTCCTGGGGAGTGGCGCACTCCCTCAACGATACGGCCATTCGCAACCTGAACGGCAAAGGCGAGGTCTATCTGGGTGCGGGCAGACTGATCCTGACAGAAGCCAACGGGCAATTTGATGGAACCATAGCGGACTTTGATGACGCCGGCATGAGCGGCGGCCTCGTTGTCGCCGGCGGCAAGCTGACGCTGAGCGGCAAGAACAACTATTCCGGCGTGACGGAAGTCGCGTCAGGGGCGCAGTTGCGCGTGACCGGCTCTTTGGCCGGTGACATTTCAGTCTCGGGATTGCTTGTCGTTGACGGGGAGGTCTCCGGCAAAGTCACGGTCAAGGAAGGCGGCAGGCTGACCGGCTTAGGAAAGCTCGGCAGCGTCACGCTCGCCGATGGTGGCAAAGCCGATCCAATGAAAACCAGATAATAGGAAAGGACAATCGATGAAAACCGCAATACTGACTGCCGCCGTGGTTCTGGCCGTGCCGAATTTCGTACTCGCCCAGGACAAGTGCTACGACGCCGCCAAGGATCAGGCCTCGCTGAATGCGTGCGCCGATGCGGCGTTCAAGAAATCCGACAAGAAGCTCAACGAGCTTTACCAACAGATCGAAGCCCGCCTGAAGGGCGACGCGGATACCAAGAAGCTTCTCGTTCAGGCGCAGCGGGATTGGGACAAATTTCGCGACGCGGAGTGCCGTTTCCAGACCGCGGGAGCGGCCGGAGGAAGCGCAATGCCAATGCTCGCCGCGCAGTGCATGGATAGCCTGGCGCAATCCCGTGTCAAAGCCTTCGAGGGTTACCTGAAATGCGGCAAGCAGGGCGATCCGATGAGTTGTCCCGTTCCGGCCGCGAATTGACACGTCGGTGCCGGGATGAAGACCTTCATCGTATCTGCAGTGCACTTGATAGCTGGGCTGTTGCTGGCGGCAATTGTTCCGGTCGCAAGTGCCGCTGAGATCCCCGAAGGGGATTATTACATCGTCGCGAAGCATTCCTACAAAGCGCTCACCGTCTTTGAAGACAGGCATGGCGAGATCGTGCTTGGTCAGTCCGCTCGCAAACCCAAGGATGGTCCCGCGCAGCTATGGACCATCACCAGGGCGACGGGGGAAACGAACGGCGCAACCTATCAGATCCGGTCTCGACGATACGGAACGTATCTTGCTGGGGGCGACGAAGACGAAAACGGGAATACGAGTGTCGTCCTCAAGGACGAGCAGTCCGCTGAGGGGCAGGCATGGCGCTTCAAGCCGCATCTGAACAGCTATGGCATCGAGCTGGATGACAGCGGCACGACGCTCAACGTCAGGGCCAATGAACGTGCGGACGACGCTCAGATCATCGTCTATGACGCCAGCTTGGACGATAACGCCCAGTGGTTGCTTTATCCGGCCGGCAATGGCGACCGACCGGCAGCGGCGTCGGCAGCGGTGTCGGAATTCGACAATCTGAACAAGCGCTATCGCCTCGCTCCGATGCCTGCAGCCACACCCGAGGCCAATAGGCTGAGACGCACGAAGCTGATGGACGATCAGCCAAGCGGTGTGTTCGTGAGAAAGGGAGAGGCAGTATCGGTTACGGCCGAAGGCCTGCCGCCTTCCCCCGACGGCTTGATGATCATGATCGGCCCGATGAACAGCTTCTATGACGAAAGACCCCAGGATGACCCGCATTGGTCATTGCCAAGGAAGGGCGCACCGACTTCACGGCGAAGCGCGACGGGCTGATCCATTTCCGCTACGCCTACAGCGGCTTCAGTGCGGCTCTGCCTCCGATCGACGTGGCAATCGTGCGCGGCGGCAGTTCGATCCCCCTCTACGTCAAGGGAAAAACAAGCTTCGAAGACTGGCGTAAAATGCTCACCGACATGCCCGGTGCGCCATTCGTCGAGATGATAAGCGAGCGTGTTGCCATTACCGCGACCCGCAAAGTCTATATGAGGGCGCCTCAGGACGACCCTGCGGAAATTCTCGACGCCCTCGAGCAAATTCTAGGCTGGTACGATGCACTATCCGGTCTCGACGGTTCCTCCAAACTTCATCGGGCATCCCGTTTGCGCATGCACTATCAGCAGGACACGGTGACACCGGCGAAGGTCTTCGACGACGGCATATACATGTACGCTGGCAACTATTTTATGGGTGTCCCCGGCAGCAACATGGGTGATTTGCTGGACGTGAATAAGCTGCGGCAAGCGTGGTCGATCTGGCATGAAACCGGCCATATGTACCAGCAGGAGGATTGGACCTGGGGCGAGATCGTAGAAACTACGGTCAATATCTATTCCCTCAATGCCCAGGCACATTTTGGCCATCCGTCCCGCTTGAAAGAGCGCGATGACTCTACCGGCAAGACGCCGCTGGATCTGGCGGCGCGATATCTGGCGCGGAAGACGCGCGATTTCGACAATGAAAAACAAATGCGCCAGCGCGGATGACGACGATGAGCTTTGGGTGCGGCTGGTCATGTTCGATCAATTGCGCCGGGGTCTCGGCGAGGACTTCTATCCGAAGCTTCACCGATATTACCGCGAGCATCCACTGGACGATGCCAATAAGCAGGATGCGGTCAAGGTACAAACCTTCATCCTGCGTGCCAGTACGGTCGCAAATCAGGACCTGACCCGGTTCTTTTCCGATTGGGGGCTGCACATAGAGCAGGAAACCGCCGACAGATTGAAGCGTTTGAATCTGCCTCCAGCAGATCCTCAACTGTCGCGCGTTGGTCTGAATGTTGTTTCACGGTGAAGCCGGCGGCGAGCGTGATGCCGGAGCCAGACACGAAAGGATGCGGGGGTATCGGCATTGCGTGAGGGGCTAAAGGAGGTGGATTGTGAAACGCTATAGATCACTGCCCGCAGTAACGATTGCAGCATCTGCGCTGTTAGCATGTGCTGTGCCGGCGACAGCCCAGGGCGACCTCGGCTTCGACGTCAACGTCACGCTGTCCAAAAAAGCAGCCGCCAAGCTCGCGACTGAAAAGGAAGGGATCGTTGTCCTCGCCTCCTATTACGGTGACCCGAAGCGGAGTGCCGAGAAGCACGCCAACGAAGTCGGCCAGATCGATCTCACGCCGCAGGACGAAGAGGTCGAGATAGCGGGCACAGCGGGCCACGCCCACATCGGCGGCACAAAGGTCGACACGAAGCGTCTCGACTGGCTTGCCGGCCCTCCCGAGGTCAACGTCAACGTTGCATCCGCACGCAAGAGCAGTCCGGACAATCTGCTCAGCTGCGATTTCATCGACGGTCCACTAAGCGATGTCCAAAGGAAGCCTGTGACGCTTCATTGCGGATTGATCGAAGAAAATGTGGACACGAAGTTGAGGCCATAAGGCCTACAAAATCATGCCGCCTCGTTACCTGCGTCAACGCAGATTATCGGCGGCATGACCTGCTTTACTTAAGGAGGTAAAGGTTCTCATGCGCCCATTATTCGCTACCTGTTTCTGCCTGGCCATCATGTCCTTGCCTGCCGCCGCCTACGCCGAGCGCCGTTGTGGCTGGTACTCCAGCCCGACACCCGGCAACCTCGTCCTGACCGACAGTGACGGGGATTGGTGGATGCAGATGCAGGGGCGACCGGATCCCAAAGGCATCGACAATGTGCCGGCCTTTGACGAGCGGCAATTCGTCGAGACCAATGTGCCTGGTTCCGGCCACGGCTACGGATGCGCGTGCATGACCGTCGTAACCAACGCCAAGCAGCAAAAGATCACCAGAGTGATCTCCGGCGAAATCCTTCCGCTGGTGCGCTGCCGCAACGACAGATCGCTGCCTAACCCGGACGGATAATTATTGGATACTTATGGGGTACCATGGGCGACAGAGGACATCCGGCCAAGAAAAAGGCCCGGCAAAACCGGGGCTTTTTCTTGGGGTTTCTGAACCTTATCAAAAGTTCGAAACGGGAATTTGGTGCCCAGAAGAGGACTCGAACCTCCACTCCTTGCGGAACACGGACCTGAACCGTGCGCGTCTACCAATTCCGCCATCTGGGCTGGTGCGCGCTCATTAAGCGGGCAAAGGATGAGTGTCAACGCGCTTTTTTGAAAGCCGCGTTCCTTCTCCGGCTCAGTGCTCCAGCACTTCCTTCGACGCTACCGTGGAATCGGCGTTGAGCGTGTAGATGATCGGCACACCGGTGCCGAGTTCGAGCTTGACGATCTCCTCGCCCGACTTGCCGTCCAGCGCCATGATCAGCGCGCGCAGCGAATTGCCGTGCGCCGCCACCAGCACGGTGCCGCCGCGCAGCACATGCGGCTGCAGATCGTGCAGGTAATAGGGCCAGACGCGCGCGCCGGTATCCTTCAGGCTTTCCCCGCCGGGCGGCGACACGTCATAGGAGCGGCGCCAGACATGCACCTGCCCCTCGCCCCATTTCTTGCGCGCATCATCCTTGTTGAGGCCGGAGAGATCGCCATAGTCGCGCTCGTTCAGCGCCTGGTCGCGAATGGTCTCGAGGTCGCTCTGGCCGACGGCGTCAAGAATATGCTGGCAGGTCTTCTGCGCCCGGATCAGCGACGACGTAAAGGCGATGTCGAATTTCATGCCGCGCGCCCTGAGCTTGGCGCCGGCCGCCTTGGCTTCGGTATGGCCTAGTTCGGTCAGGTCGACGTCGCGCCAGCCGGTAAAAAGGTTCTTCAGGTTCCATTCGCTCTGGCCGTGGCGCACGAGCACGAGAGTTCTCGACATATTTGCTCCTTCAAATTTTGTGGATCAGCTTGTCAGGCCGAGCACGTCCCGCATCGAATAGAGGCCCGGCTTGCGGCCGCGCGCCCACAGGGCTGCCTTGACTGCGCCGCGGGCAAAGATCGCCCGGTCCTCGGCATGGTGGGCGAGCGTGATGCGCTCGCCGGTACCGGCCAACACCACACTGTGGTCGCCGACCACCGAGCCGCCGCGCAAGCTGGCGAAACCGATCGAGCCTGCCTTGCGCACGCCGGTATGGCCGTCGCGCGACCGCACGCTGTTCCCGTCAAGGTCGATGCCGCGCCCATTAGCGGCGGCTTCGCCGAGCAGCAGCGCCGTTCCCGACGGCGCGTCGACCTTGTGCCGGTGATGCATTTCCAGGATCTCGATGTCGAAATCGTCGGCATCGAGCGCGCGCGCCGCCTGCTCCACCAGCACCGCCAGCAGATTGACGCCGAGGCTCATATTGCCTGACTTGACGATCGTCGCGTGCCGCGCCGCCGCCGCGATCTTCGCATTGTCCTCGGCCGAACAGCCGGTGGTGCCGATGATGTGGGCGATGCGCGCCTGCGCCGCGTAGCCGGCGAATTCGACGGTCGCCGCCGGGTTCGTGAAATCAAGCACGCCATCGGCCTTGGCGAAGGCCGGCAGCGGATCGTCGCCGATCGCCACGCCGAGCCGGCCGACGCCGGCCAGCTCGCCGGCATCCTTGCCGATATGGGGCGATCCGGCCGGCGCGATGGCGCCGGCGACGCGCGCGCCCGGTATGGTGTAGATGGCGCGGATCAGCGCCTGGCCCATGCGGCCGGCCGCGCCGACCACCACCAGGCCCATTTCACTCGCGGTCGGCATGTCACTCATGAATGTCTCCCGACCACCTTTTTCGCGCGGACATTTTGCGCCGCACTCTGGATTGGCTTGCCGTCATCGACAAGCCCCAGCCCTTTCCTGCCTTGCACCCGGTGGAACCGGGCATAGACGCTGTGCGGGTCGGCCATCAGCGAGGCGTGCGTGCCCTGTTCGACCAGCCGGCCCTGCTCCAGCACGATGATATGGTCGGCATTGACCACCGTCGACAGCCGGTGCGCGATGACAATGGTGGTGCGCCCTTGCATGACATGGGTCAGCGCCTGCTGGACGCGGGCCTCGGCCTCGTTGTCGAGCGCCGAGGTGGCTTCGTCGAGCAGCAGGATCGGCGCCTGCCGAACGATGGCGCGGGCAATCGATACGCGCTGGCGCTGGCCGCCCGACAGCGTCACGCCGTTCTCGCCGACGGGCGTGTCGTAGCCTTGCGGCTGCTGGCGAATGAAATCGTCGGCTGCGGCCTGTTGGGCGGCGCGTTCAATCTCGGCGTCGGTGGCGCTCAGACGTCCGTAGCGGATGTTGTCGCGGATGGTGCCTTCGAACAGATAAGGCTGCTGCGAAACATAGGCGATCGAGCCGCGCAGCGAATGCTTGGTGACCTTTGAAATGTCCTGGCCATCGATATCGATGCTGCCCGACTCGACGTCGTAGAAGCGCTGCAGCAGCGCAACCAGCGTCGTCTTGCCGGCGCCCGAAGCTCCGACGATGGCGGTCACCTTGCCGGCAGCGGCGACAAAGCTCAGATCCTGCAGGACCGGCGCCTCTTCGACATAGCGGAAGGACACATTGTTGAAGCGCACTTCGCCAGAGGTGAATTTCGCCTCGGCGGCTCCCGGCACGTCACCCTGCTGCGGCTCGAGGTCGAGAAGCTCGTAGATCATGCGCGCATTGACCAGCGACTTTTCCATGCCGACCTGCATACGCGCCAGCCGCCTGGCGGGGTCATAGGCAAGCAGCAGGGCGGTGATGAAGGCAAACACCGCGCCCGGCGGCTGGCCGCCGACAGTCGCCCGGTAGCCGGAATAGGCGATGACGCCGGCGACGGCGAAGCCGGCCAGCATTTCGGAGATCGGCGTCAGCCGTTCCGAGACGCGGGCGATCTTGTTTGCCCGCTGCTCGGCGCCGGCGACGAGGCCGCCGATGCGCCGCGACAGCTCGTCCTCCAGGGTGAAGGCCTTGACGATAGCGATGCCTTGCGTCGCTTCCTGCATGGCGCCGATCAGCCGCGAGTTGATCTGCACCGATTCGCGAGTGATGCGACGTACCCGGCGCATCAGATAGGTGACACTGTAAATTAAAGGCGGCCCGATCAGCAGCGACATCGCCGAGAGCACCGGGTCCTGCCAGATCATGACGCCGACCAGCGCGACAAGCGATACGGCATCGCGTGCCAGCGATGTCAGCGTCATCGACAGGAGATCGCGGATGCCGTTGACGTTCTCGTTGATCTGCGCGGCGAGCCGGCCCGAACGGGTGTCGTTGAAGAAACTGACGCCGAGCTTCATCAGGTGGTCGAAGATGCGGCGCTGATAGCGCGCCACCAGATTGTTGCCGATCTTGGCCAGCGTCACTGCCTGGCCGTAGCTGGCCAGCCCGCGCAGCATGAAGGCGGCCAGAATCGACACGCTGATCAGCGCGATAAGATCGCCGCGCTGCTTGTAGAAGATCTGGTCGATGAGATCCTTCATGATCCAGGCGGTGAAGGCGGTCGTCGCCGCGATCGTCACCAGGCACAGCACGGCAAGAACATAGTACCAGCGGTAATCGCGGCTGTTCTCGGCGATGATGCGGCGGATCACCGCCACGATCTCGCCGGGCCGGACTTTCCCTTTGGTTGGTGCTGGAAGTGTCAAGTTGGAGCGCTTTGTGGTTTTGGTTCGGCCGGGCTGCAATTCGGCAACGTCTTAACGCCGCAATGACGGCTTGCCTATGGCCGAGAATGGCGAAACTTCGTCGCGGCGCAGCGTGTATCCTAGACCCGCCAGCGCCGCCCCGCCGTCTGCACGCCGAACAGCGACGGATTTCTGGCATAGGCGGCCAGCCCTAAAAGCGCCGCCAGCGGATGGGTGATGACATAGACCGGCATGCTGCGCATCAGGGCACTGTGCGGCGCCTTGTCCTCGAAGGCGGCGCGGAAATTGCCGGTCCGCAGCGCCGGCAGGATTTTTTGCGCGATGCCGCCGGTGAGAAACACGCCGCCGCGGCTCATGAACACCAGAGCGAGGTCACCGGCGGTGCGTCCCAGGCAGGTGACGAAGATCGACAGCGCCTCTTCGGCCACCGGATCGTTCTTTGCCAGCGCCGCGGCGGTGATCTCGGCGGGCGTGGTAAAGGGCGACGGCTTGCCGTCCGCCTTGGCCACCGCCCGGTAGGCATTGACCAGGCCGCGCCCGGACAGGATCTGTTCGCCGGAGATGCGGCCCTCGAGCTTCTCGATATGCGGAAACACCTGGAAATCGCGCGGCGAGCGCGGGCCGATATCCATATGGCCGCCCTCGCCGGGCACCGGTATCCAGTGATGCAGCGCATAGACCAGCCCGGCGACGCCGAGCCCGGTTCCCGGGCCGAGCACTACCCGCCCGGAATTCGGTTCCGGCGCGTCACCGCCGATCTTTTCCATATGCTCTTCGCCGAGCGCGACGACGGCCAGCGCCTGCGCCTCGAAGTCGTTGAGCACCACGACGTCGCTGAGACCGAGACTGGCGAACATCTGTCTCGGCTTGACGATCCATGGGCAATTGGTAAGCGGGATCTCGTCGCTTTCGACAGGACCGGCTACCGCCAGCACAGCTGAATTCGGCCGGACCGACGAGCGGTCGAGCACGGCCGACTGGATCGCCTCGTCGATCGTATTGAAGTTGGCGGTCTGGACGATCGTCGGCTCGCCGGCTTCGGAATTCGCGTCAAGCACGATCGAGAAGCGCGCATTGGTGCCGCCTATGTCGCCGATCAGAATCGGAAACCGCAACAGAGTGTCGTCGTCGCTTACGCCTGGCATGCTCTCGTCCGTTCCCGACGCGTATCGCCGTTCTCTCGTTGACTAGCGCATGACCGCAAAAAGGGAAATCGGTTTTCGAAGTGGAGATGCACGGATGCAGACAGCGAACACGCTGCCCGCATCAGTGCCCCGGTCGTGGCCGCGGCAGCGGAATGCGGATCTCGGGGGTCGCCACAAAGGCGTTCGCCGAGGCCGGAAGCGCTGCCGCGCCGGCTGCGACCGTCGGCGGCGGCGAAGGCTCTGCCGCGGGAGCGGGTACGGCCGCGATCGGCACGCCGTCGCCATAATAGGTGACTGCTTCCGCCGAGGCCGGAGCCAGCGCGTCGAGCACGAACTGGCATTGCCTGGGCAGGTTCGCCATCGTCATCACGTCGCGTGCCTTCGGCTTGTCCGGATTCTTGTTGGGGCGCCACGGCTCCTCGGTGAACCACCAGGCCAGCGCCTGGTCGCAGCCATCGCCTGGCGCCGTCGCTTCCTGCGCCTTGCAGTCGGGTGACCCAGGCTGGCAGCCGATACGAATGTGGAAGTGGTAATCGTGGCCCCAGAACGGCCTGACCTTGCGCAACCAGCTGCGGTCGCCTTTGACCGTGTCGCAGAGCTTCTTCTTGATCCCTGGATTGACCAGGATGCGCTCGACTTCGGGATAGCTCGCGGCGCGCCTCAACAGCCGCGTGTGCATCGGCGTCCACAGGCCATCCTTTACCAGATGGGTCTTTTCATCGACCATCAAGGTAGCGCTGATGTTTTCGCGCTCTTCGGTCGAAAGCTTGCGGTCGGGCATCGGCGTTAGCCAGATGTCGGCGTCGAGGCCGATCTGGTGCGAGGCATGGCCGGTAAGCATCGGTCCGCCGCGCGGTTGCGAGATGTCGCCGATCAGCAGGCCCGGCCAGCCGTCGGCTGCAGCATCGCGTGATAGTTTCTCGATTAGCGCGATCATTGCCGGATGGCCCCAACGGCGGTTGCGCGACGGTCGCATCACCTCCCAGTGCCGGCCGTCCATGGGCAGCGCGACGCCGCCGGAAAAACAGCCTTTGGAATAAAAGCCGATCGATTGCGCTGCTGCGAGTGCCGGCAGCTTTTTGGCGCCGAACAGCTCTTTTGCCCGTTGCTCAGCGCTCGCCGTTTGCGCGGCAAGCGTTAGGCCGGCGACGGCCAGTGCTGCCGTCAGCAGCAGTGTTTTTCCCGGCAAGGCTCGCTTTAACGTCTTCCCCAAGCTGGACCCCTCCGCGATTTGAACCGCATCATACCACGCCCCGCGCAACGTATCGATCACGACCGTTTCATCGGACTGCGCGCCTCGCCGTCGCGCCAGTCGCCGCTCGCCCACATGGCGTCGAGAGCCGAGCGGTAGTCGGGGAAGCGAAAGCCATAGCCGGCCGCCTTGATCGCCGCGTTGGCGACACGCTTGTTCTCGCCATAGAAGGACCGCGCCATGGGCGAAAGTTGGGCGGTCTCGAACGGAATTTCGGGCGGCGGCTCGATGCCCATCAACCTGGCGGCATAGGCGACGACGTCCTGCGGCGGCGCCGGCAGGTCGTCGGTGACGTTGAAGATGCCGCCGCGATCGCCTTCGGCTAGATGCCAGAGAGCGCCGGCAATATCGTCGCAATGGATGCGGTTGAACACCTGGCCCGGCTTGACCAGTCGCCGGGCGGTGCCGTTTTCGAGATTGACCAGGGCGTTGCGGCCCGGCCCATAAATGCCGGAAAGCCGCAGGATCGCCACCGGCCGGTGGATGTCGTGGCCCAGTTGCAGCCAATCCTGCTCGGCTGCGACACGCATCACCGACCGCTTCGACAACGGCCGGCATTCGGCGGCCTCGTCCACCCAGTTGCCGCCATGGTCGCCATAGACGCCGACGGTGGAGAGATAGGCGATCCATTCGAGCTCCGGCATGTTGGCCGCGATCACCTCGCGTGACGCGCCCAGCACCGGGTCGCCGGCCTCGTCCGGCGCGACCGAGACGACGAGATGGGTTGTCTTCCCAAGCGCATCGCCGATTTCGGAGGTCAGCGTGCCATCGAAACGCAGCGGCACGATACCGGCTTGCCGCAGCGCCGCGAATTTTTCCAGCGACCGTGTTGTACCGAAGATCGGTGTGTCGGCATCCCTGTTGGCGCGGGCGAAGGCCTTGCCCGAATAACCGGCGCCGAAGATGAAAATCTGCTTTTTTGTCATGTATGCGCCTCGATCGGCTTTGCCAGGGCCAGAAGCCATTCGCCTCTCACCGCCTCGTCATCTTCTGCTTGCAAAGCGGCTGCGGCGCGTTCGGCAAACTCCCGACCCGGCACAAGCCGCGCCAGCGCCCATACCGCAGCGCCGCGAACCAGCGGCGAGGCGTCGTCGAGCAGCGCGCGGACGGCGCCGGCCAGCGACAAGTCCTGGGAATTGCCGGCCGCGATCAGCACGTTGCGGATAAAACGGTCGCGGCCGATGCGCTTGACCGGCGAGCCCGAAAAAAGCGCGCGGAAGGCAGCGTCGTTCAGGCAAAGCAGCTCGGCGAGCGGCGGTTCGCGCAAGTCCGCGCGGGCGGCAAGCTTAGCCTCGGAGGCAGCTTGGGCGAATTTGTTCCACGGACAGGCGGCCAGGCAGTCGTCGCAGCCGTAGATGCGATTGCCGATCTTTTCCCGGAACTCATGTGGGATCGGTCCTTTGTTCTCGATGGTGAGGTATGAAATGCAGCGCCGCGCATCGAGCCGGTAAGGCGCCGGAAAGGCGTCCGTCGGGCAGGCGTCGAGACAGGCGCGGCAGGAGCCGCAATGATCGTCCTCAGGCGCGTCCGGCACCAGCTCGGCCGTCGTGAAGATAGTGCCGAGGAACAGCCAGGAACCATGGGCGCGGCTGACCAGGTTGGTGTGCTTGCCTTGCCAGCCGAGGCCGGCCGCCTCGGCCAGCGGCTTTTCCATCACCGGCGCGGTGTCGACAAACACTTTGACGTCGCCGCCGGTGCGCGCCACGAGCTTGCCGGCGATCGCCTTCAGCCGGCCTTTCATCACGTCATGATAATCGCGGTTCTGCGCATAGGCGGAGATCGCGCCGCGGTCGCGCTTTGTCTGGATGTCGCGTGGGTCGTGGTCGGGGCCGTAATTCATCGCCAGCACGATGATCGAGCGGACCTCCGGCCAAAGCGCCGTCGGTTTGCCTCGCCGCTCGAGCGTTTCGGCAATCCAGTCCATCGATCCGTGAAAGCCGTCGGCAACGAATTCGGCTAGCCGGGCCGGCGCCTGCGGGATCGCATCGGGCGTCGTGACGGCAACAGCGTCGAAGCCGGCGTTCCGCGCCTCGCGGTCGATGAGCGCGCGCAGCTTTGCCGCGTCAGAAATCGAGGTCCGCATAATGTGACACCGGCGACAGGCCGCGCACCCGGTCGGACAGAAGCGGCCGGAACGAAGGCCGTGATTTCACCCTGGTATACCATTCGCGCGCAGCGCTGTGTTCGCGCCAGTCGATCTCGCCGAGATAGTCGAGCACCGACAGTGCCGCCGCCGCCGCGAGATCGGCATAGGTGACCTTGTTGCCGGCCAGCCAATGACGGGTGCCGGCCAGCCAGTTGGTGTACTTCATGTGCTGGCGGATATTGGCGCGGGCGGCGCGGATCGCCGCCGAATCGGGCGAGCCGCCGCCCGCCGTTTCCGGCATGACCGGCTTCAGGACGCGCTCGCGCACCAGATGCCGGGTAACCTCGCTTTCCGCCTTGTTGAGGTACCAGTCGGTCAGCCGGCGGATTTCGGCGCGTTCCAACGGGTCTTCGGCGAATAGCCGCTTGTCGCGCTTGAGTACGCCGCGCGTCTCGTCGAGATATTCGGCAATGACCACTGCGCCAACAATCGGCACGTCGCCCTCGGCAAGCAGGATCGGCAGCGTGCCGGCCGGGTTCAGCGCCAGGAACTCCTTGCGCCGCGTCCACGGCTTCTCTTCGATCAGTGCCAGTTCCTCGCCATACTCGCCAAAGGCGAGGCGGACGAAGCGGCAGCTGGCGAACATCGGATGGTGGAAAAGCGTTAGCATGGTCCCGCGATAATAGAGCGCACTGGCAAATCGCCGGCTGCGCCGGTAAGTCTTGGCCGCCCGATTCAGGGGCTGTCAGGGTGCTGCGACCTATAGGGGGAGTTCCGCGCCGTGACAAGCAAGCCGTTTTCTCAAGCCCTCCCTCCAACGCCGAGGTTGCCATGGAAAGCCAGACCGTCGTCGAAGCGCTGCTGCTCGGCATGCTCGAGGGCCTGACCGAGTTTATTCCGGTGTCTTCGACCGGTCATATCCTGCTCGCCGGCCATTTCCTCGGCTTTCATTCGACCGGCAAGGCCTTCGAGATCCTGATCCAGCTCGGCGCCATATTGGCGATCCTCAGCGTCTATTTCCGCCGGCTCTGGAAGATGCTGCTCGAACTGCCATACGATCGGCTGACGCGGCATTTCGTCCTTGGCATTCTCATCGCGTTCCTGCCGGCGGCCGTCGTCGGCGCGCTGGCGCATGATTTCATCAAGACGGTGCTGTTCGAATCGCCGCGGCTGATCTGCATCATGCTGATCATCGGCGGCGTCATCCTGCTGCTGGTCGATCGCATGAAGCCGAAGCCATATTACCACGATGTCGAGCGGTTCCCGACCAGGCTCTATCTGCAGATCGGGCTGTTCCAGTGCTTGTCGCTGATCCCCGGCACATCGCGCTCGGGTTCGACCATCGTCGGCGCGCTGCTGCTCGGGGTCGACAAACGGGCGGCGGCGGAATTCTCCTTCTTCCTTGCCATCCCGACCATGGTCGGCGCCTTCGCCTTCGACCTGTTCAAGAACCGCAATGTGCTGAGCAGTGCCGACCTGCCTATCATCGCCGTCGGCTTCGTCGCCGCCTTCGTCACCGCGCTAATCGTCGTGCGCTTCCTGCTCGACTATGTCTCGCGCCATGGCTATGCGCTGTTCGGCTGGTGGCGGCTGGTCGTGGGCATCGTCGGCCTAGCGGGGCTGGCAATCTGGGGGTGAGCCGGCGCGGATAGCGCAATCCCAGCCGGAACTCTGTTCTTGCCCGAAGCCGAGCCATACGATCTTGTGGACGTATGGTTGGCAGGGGGAATGCATGAGCGAAGTTCTTGACGCCCTCGTTATTGGCGCCGGTCCGGCGGGGCTCGGCGTCAGCTACTTCTTGAAACGGCAGGGCCGCGACCACCGTGTGCTCGATCGAGGCCGGATCGGCGAAACGTGGCGAACGCAGCGATGGAATTCGTTTCGACTGAATTCGCCGACCATTCGCTCCATCTTACCCGGTGATTCCTACGAGGGGCCGGAGCCCTGGGGCGCGATAACCCACCACGAATTTGTCGCGTATCTCGAAGGCTATGCCGAGCGGCACCGCCTGCCGGTAAGCACCCAAACTCCGGTTCAAGAGCTGACGAGAGACGATGGGATCTTTCGCGTCACTACGGCGGCTCGTGGCGTGCTTCTGGCGCGCAATGTGGTGATCGCCACCGGCGACCAGAACCGACAGGTCCGGCCACCAGGGTCGGCGGACTTGCCGGCGGCAGTTCGCCAAGTCGATTCTTCGGCTTATCGCAACCCGGCCGAGTTCGAGAATGGCGCGGTGCTGGTGGTCGGCAGCGGCCAGTCGGGCGGCCAGATCGCCGAGGATCTGGCGGTGGCCGGACGTGCGGTCTTTTTGGCGACCAGCCGCAACGGCCGTTGGGTGCGGCGCTACCGCGGGGGCAACATACTTAAATGGCTGACGCTGTCCGGTTTTCTCGACGTTCCGCGCAAGGAACTCGTCCTCCCCTCCGGCAAGCTGCAGGCCCGCGCGCTGGTCGGCGCGACCCATACAATCAGCCTGCAATCGCTGAGTGCACAGGGCGTGGTGCTGCTCGGCCGCTTCAGGGGCGTGGAGAATGGCAGCCTCGTCTTCGGCGACGAACTCGACGACCATATGCGATTTGCCGACGAGGTTTCGGCGAATGCCAAGCGCCTGGTCGACGAGTACATTGAGCGCGCCGGCCTCGATGCGCCCCTGGCCGAGGATGATCCAGCCGAGACGGTTGCCCCGCGCTTGCCCGATCCTCCGATCCGCTCCCTCGACTGGACGGCGAGCGGCATCAGATCAGTGATCTGGTGCACGGGTTTCACCGGCGATTTCTCATGGGTCCGGCTTCCTGGCGCGCTCGATGCGGCCGGCCAGCCCGTCCACGAGGATGGCGTCGGCGCTGTTCCAGGTCTCTTTTTCGCCGGCCTCGATTTCGGGTCGACACGGAAATCGGGCACCATACCGGCCATTCCAGAGGAGGTGGCTGGCATTGTGGAGCGACTTGTCCAGGTGCGGCGGCCTTGACCTCGGCGCGTCTGGACCTCGGCTGGTCGTCGTCGGGCTGACAGCACTGGCCATATAGGGACCATATAGGGATGAGCCGGCGCAGTCATTCGGAATGGTCGCCCTGGAGACGCCAAAGGAGGTGCATCAAGGCGCGCGATCGGTCAGCGCGCTCGCACCTTCCTCAGCGGCGCAATGTGCGCAGCAGTAGATGATGTCATCCTGTTCGACGCCATGTCCGATGATCCGGCATCCGCAATGCGGACACGTCGGAGCAAGTTTCTGGACCGCGCATTCGAAGCTGTCGAATGTGTAGGTCTCCTCGGCCATCGTCACTTTGAAAGCCTTGTCGTAGTCATTCCCGCATTGATCGCATCTGGCCATGGTTCTTTTCCTTCTTTAATTGGCTTCAAGCTCGACCAACCTGTCGCGCGGCGATAGGTTCCCGCCAGGATCAGGGGGCCGTCCTAAGGCGGAGACGAGCGCGAGCCTACGCCACGGCGCTGTTCGATCACGCGGATCACCTCGTCGATATCCCGCGGCTCGATGTCGAGTTCCTTCAGGCCCGGCGCGTCGATTGCTGCCACATTATCCTGACGCATAAGATCGATCTGGTTGCGCGTTATGGGGGCAGCCGGGAGGAGTTCCGCGACGCCAGCCAAGGCGTTCCATACAGCAAACGGCACCGGCATCAGCTTTACGTGCGTATCGAGCTGTCGGGCGATCTCCCGAAGCAATTCCTTATAGGTATAGATACGCGGGCCCCCGAATTCGAATATGGATGAACCCTTGTGGCTTCGCCCGTCGATCAGCCGGCTCACTGCTTCCGCGACGTCGGCCACATAGACCGGCTGAAGCCGTGTGCCACCATCGCCGAACAGCGGATAGACCGGCAGGAGGCGTATCAGCCTCACAATGGTCGTGAGGAAAGCGTCGTCAGGTCCTGTCATGACGGCGGGACGCACAATGAAAGCGCCGGGAAATGCGTTTCCCACGGCAACTTCTCCGCGCCCACGTGCCCTTATATAATTCGAATCCGATTGAGGATCGGAGCCGATCCCTGAAATCTGGACGAACTGATCGATCTCGACCTTGCGCGACACGGCAGCGAGATCGGCCGCGGCTTTCACATGGACGCGTTCAAAGGTCTGGACGCCCTGCTCGACGTAAAGACTGATAGCATTCACGACCGCCTGTGATCCGGTAATGGCCGACCCAATCGAGGACGCATCCAATATATCCGCCTCGACTGCTTCGGGCATCCTTGTAATCGAGGAAAAGACCAGGGCCACGCGAGCCGGATGGCGAGATGCGGCGCGCACCGTGAAACCCCTTTCCAGGAGCCGCGTCACGATCCTGCGCCCGAGAAAGCCAGTTCCGCCGAACACGGTGACGATCCGTTCCTGGTTGAGATCGTCAGGATCCATTTGCCTCGCCATCCCTTGTCCTCGCACGCCTGCCACGAGGACTGCCCTGATCGGCATTTGAACCAGCCCGTCGAACATCAGGACGGTTGGAGAACAACGCAGGAACGCTTTTGTTCCAGTCAGTGCTGGGCGGAGACCAGGTCGACAAACCGATCGATTGAGCGAATCCAGGTGAGCGTCGGCACATGATCCAGGCGGCAAATGGCGCTACTTGCTTGTTCCCATCGACGAGACGACAGGCAATCGAATCTGAACCGGAGATCGCGGCAAAACCGACCCCACTTCGGGAATGACCTAGTTCCCCCCGTAAAAAACGTTCTCGACATGCACCGGCCAGCGCCACGGCAATACCGCCACCATGTCGAAGCGCACCGATAATTTTCCGTAGTCGGATTGGCGCGACAGCCAGAAATCGGCCGCGCCTTCGATGCGGCGCTCCGATTCGCGGCCGACGGCCTCCATCGCCTCGATCAGCGTACGGCGTGCCTTGACCTCGACGATCAGCACCAAATCGCCACGCCGCGCGATCAGGTCGATCTCGCCAAACCTGGTACGGTGGCGGCGGGCAAGAATCCGGTAGCCCTTCAGCATCAGCGCCGCCGCCGCCAGCCATTCACCGTGATGGCCGCGCCGGTAGGCCTTTTGCCGGCTGGCGCTCCGCCGTTCAGCCATCGCGGTCTCCGCCGGCCCCGTCTCTTCCGGCATTCCTGAGGTCGAGCAGCCGTCGGTAGAGCGTCTGTTTTTGGCCACCCGTCATCTTGGCGGCTTCCGCCGCCGCCTTGGAGGCCGGCATCTCGGCCGCCAGCGAAAGCAGCAGCCGGTCGATGTCTTCAGGCTCATCAGCGACCGCATCGGCCGGGCCGACGCAGATGACGATTTCGCCCTTAGGCGTATCGGCTGCCGCGTAATGGCCGGCGAGTGACTGCAGGGTGCCGGTCCGCATCTCCTCGAAAGTCTTGGTCAACTCGCGGCCGATCGCCGCCTTGCGGGCGCCGCCCAGCACCTCGACCATGGCACTGAGCGTCTCGGCCAGCCGGCGCGGCGATTCGAAGAAGATCAACGTTGCCGGCACCGCCTTCAGCGCTTCCAGCCGCGTCAGCCGCTGGCCGGTCTTCACCGGCAGGAAGCCGGCAAACAGAAAGGCGTCCGAAGGCAGGCCGGATGCCGTCAGAGCGGCAAGTGGCGCCGACGGTCCGGGGATCGGCACGACACGAATGCCGCGTTCCAGCGCCTCGCCAACCAGCCGGTAGCCGGGATCGGAGATGAGCGGTGTGCCGGCATCAGAGATCAGCGCTACGCTCTGCCCGGCCAGCAGTGCCGCGATCAGCTTCGGCCCGGCCTCGGCGGCATTGTGCTCGTGATAGGCGGTGGTGCGGCGGCGGATGCCGTAGCGGTCGAGCAGGACGCGCGAAACACGCGTGTCCTCGCAGGCGACGATATCTGCGGCGGCGAGCGTTTCCAGCGCGCGCAGCGTGATGTCGGCGAGATTGCCGATCGGCGTAGCCACCAGATAGAGCGCCGGCTCGAGCGGCCGGGCGGCGATCTCGGTCTGCCCGACCACATAACTGCGTTTGGCCAATTCGCCGGTCACCTGCACAACTCCGTTCGACCCTGTTTGGCACGGCTCACGCCTGGTTGCAAAAGCCTGGGTTGCAAACGCCCGGTTCCAAACGGGGTCCCGACGTGAACCGGCCGCCATGCCTTTGCCATAGTAGGGAACGAAACCGTTGCCGGCGAATTTTAACCCTGATCTCGGGAGGAGCAGGATGGACAGCCTGACGATACAGGACGTTTTCGAACCCTATTATGCCGGCCGCAAGCGCTTCGCCGCGCCAGGCGACAAGAGCCTGCGTGGCAACGCGGATGGCGAGGCCAGGAAACCGCTCGCACGCCAGCCATTGGCAGAGAGCAAGCCCGTAACCGAAACCGACAGCACGACGGAGCACTGACCGGACGATGCCCAATCGCTTCGATATTTTCATCACCCGTCTCGAAACAAAAAGCGCCCGCGATGGCGCAGCATCACATCCCACAGGCGACCAGCATTCTGCTCCGCGCGACAAGAGCGAGATCAAGCAGACCCGCTCCGGAGAAGCGCATGCCGAGAAGGACCGCGGCAAGCGTCGTTTCAAGCACGACGCTTGATCCTCTTTTCGTCATCCTGGGACGGAGCAAGGAGCGCAGCGACGCGGCGCAGACACCCGGATCCATGCCGTAATATTCAAGCGTTTCGACAGTTCAGAATTATTCTACCGCAGCATTCTTCGACAAGGGTAGCGGCATGGATCCTCGGGTCAAGCCCGAGGATGACGAAGGCGCAGTAGCGCGACAGCCTTCAGAGATATCGCGATACCTTCACCGCCAGCAACCGGACCAGTTCCGGGTCCATGAATTCATAGTCGTCGGGAATATCGAGGCAGATCACCCGAGCCTTCCTTAGACTGGCCCTGAATTTCTGCTGCAGTTTGCCGCGGTGCGCCTTTTCCATCACGAAGATGATATCGGCCCAGGCGACAAGTTCGTGCGTCAACGGAGTGTCGGCATCGTGATTGGTGCCGGCCGAAGCGACCTCGATGTCCCTGCGACCGGAAAACACCTGCTCCGCCGTCGGGCTGCGCAAGCGATTCTGGCTGCAGACGAAGAGAACGTTCTTCACCGGTACTATCTGGCCAGATCCGCCACGACGGCATCGAGCACGATCATGCCGGCCGGCGTGGCGCGCAGGCGGGCATTGCCGATCGGCGCCACCAGGCCTTCGTCCTGCAGCACCGACAGCCGTGCCGTCGACAGGCCGCGCCCGGAAAACGCCTCGTAGCGGGAAAGGTCGATGCCTTCCGCCAGCCTCAGCCCCATCAGCAGGAACTCGTCGGCTTCTTCCGATCGCGTTAGGATCTCGCCGCCGGTGACGCCATGGCCCTTGGCCTCGACCAGATTGGCCCAGGTCTCCGGCATTTTCTCGGCGATTGTCACCACGCGCCGCCCGCTCTCGACGAAACGGCCATGCGCGCCGGGACCGACGCCGACATATTCGCCATAGCGCCAGTAGGTGAGATTGTGCCGGCTTTCAGCGCCGGGCCTGGCGTGGTTGGAAATCTCGTAGGCCGGCAGTCCGTGCGCGGCGGTGATCTCCTGCGTCAACGCATAGAGATCGGCGGCAACATCGTTGTCTGGAATGATGAATTTCCTTGCTGCATGCAGTGCATGGAACGGCGTGCCTTCCTCGATGGTCAGCTGGTACAGCGACAGATGGTCGGCGGCGTGGCCGATCGCCTGCTCGAGTTCCGTCTGCCACGCTTCAGGCGTCTGGTCCGGCCGCGCGTAGATCAGGTCGAAGGACAACCGTGGGAAAATCTCGCGCGCCAGGCCGATCGCATGCAGGGCCTCATCGACATTGTGCAAACGGCCGAGAAAGCGCAGATCCTTGTCGTTCAGCGCCTGCACGCCAAGCGACACCCGGTTGACGCCCGCCGCGCGATAGCCGCGAAAGCGCTCGGCCTCGACCGAGGAAGGATTGGCCTCCAGCGTCACCTCGATGCCATCTGGTACCGTCCAGTTCTTCGCCACGGCATCCAGCACCGCCGCCACGGTCTGCGGCTTCATCAGCGACGGCGTACCGCCACCGAGAAAGATGCTTGTCACCTCGCGCGGCCCGGTGCGGCCGCGCATGGTCGCCAACTCGGCCTCGAAGGCGCGCGCAAAACGCTCCTGGTCGACCGGCTGGTGGCGGACATGGCTGTTGAAGTCGCAATAGGGGCACTTGGCCGCGCAGAACGGCCAGTGGATGTAGACGCCAAAACCCGGGCTGCGGTCGAGCAGCATGGTCATGCCGCGGCCAATCGGGCTTGCGCGAATTTCTGGAAGGCGCGGGCGCGGTGCGACAATGCTGTCGGCTGGCCCGGCTTCCAGCCATGTTTTTCCTCAGCGGTCATCTCGCCGAAGGTTTTTTCGAACCCGTTGGGCAAGAACACCGGGTCGTAGCCGAAGCCGAGTTCGCCGCGCGGCGGCCATACCAGCGTACCTTCGACCTCGCCGCGAAAATATTCAGCCTGGCCGTCGGGAAAGGCTAGGCAGATGACCGCGACAAAGCGGCCCTTGCGCTGAGCAGGCGCGATCGCGCCAACTTCCTGCAAGGCCACTTCCGTGCGCTGCATGGCCATGCCGAAGTCGCGAGGGCCGTCCGGCGTCTCGGCCCAGTTGGCAGTGTAGACGCCGGGTGCGCCGTCGAGCGCATCGACACATAGGCCGGAATCGTCCGACAGCGCCGGCAATCCAGTGGCCTTGGCAGCGGCCAAGGCTTTTATGAGCGCGTTCTCCTCGAAAGTGGTGCCGGTCTCGTCCGGTTCCGGCAAGCCGTATTCCTTGGCGGACCTCGCTTCTATGCCGAACGGCGCCATCAGATCGGCGAATTCGCGCAATTTGCCGGCATTGTGGCTTGCGACGACGATCTTATGCCCATCAAGCGAATGAACAATTGGCGAATGAACAGTCTGCGAATGCATCAGATGCCCCAGATTCTTGGCTCGGCGAATTCGATCGAATTGCCCGAGGGGTCGCGAATATAGATCGAGCGGCCGCCTTGCGGCCACTCGAACTCGCTTTCGATGGCGATGCTCTTTGCTTCCAGGTGCGCTTTCCAGCGCACGATCTCGTCGGCGCTTGCGGCGAAACAGAGATGGCCCTCGCCGACGGCGCCATGCGGCGGCACTGGCAGCCTGGCGTCGGCCGGCGGCGGCACTTTCGTCGCCTCGGCATTGAAGATAAGCAGCACGCCGTCGCCGCAGCGGAAGAAGAGATGCCTGCCCTCGACCTTGCCGAGCGGATCGAGCCCGAGGACGCCCGAATAGAACCGTTCCGCGGCAGCGAGATCCGTCACGTAGAGTGCTGATTCCAGGATTGCGGAAGGAGTCACAGGATCGTCACCCTCATCGTCATAACCTGAAGATCAGTCCACCGCCATCTGCTGCAGGCTGACCAGGCGCTGAATGCCTTTCTTGGCCAGCCCCATCAAGGCCGCGAACTGCTCTTCCGAGAACGGTTCGCCCTCGGCCGTGCCCTGGATCTCGACGATGCCGCCCTTGCCGGTCATGACGAAATTGGCGTCGGTTCCGGCCGAGGAATCCTCGATATAGTCAAGGTCGATGACCGGCTGACCATCATGGATGCCGCAGGAGATCGCCGCAACGTGATCCTTCAGCACCTTGCCCAGGCTCGCCATTTGGCGGGCTTCCATCCAGCGCAGGCAATCGTAAAGCGCCACCCAGCCGCCGGTGATCGAAGCGGTGCGCGTGCCGCCATCGGCCTGGATCACATCACAGTCGACGGTGATCTGCTGCTCGCCAAGCGCCTGCAGATCGACCACGGCGCGCAGGGAGCGGCCGATCAGCCGCTGGATCTCCAGCGTGCGGCCGCCTTGTTTGCCGGCCGAAGCCTCGCGGCGCATGCGCTCGCCGGTCGAACGCGGCAGCATGCCGTATTCCGCCGTCACCCAGCCCTTACCGGAGTTGCGCATCCAACCCGGCACCTTTTCCTCCAGGCTGGCCGTGCACAGCACATGCGTGTCGCCGAACTTCACCAGGCACGAGCCTTCCGCATGCTTGGAGACGCCGCGCTCGAAGGAGATGGGGCGCATTTCGTCGAACTGGCGTTTGGAAGGGCGCATTCAGGCTTCTTTCTTTCTTCGGGATCTTGGCCGGCTTGTAGCCGCACGGGGCGTGAGGCGCAAAGGAAAATGGACCGGTTGCGCCGACGCCGCGGAAGTCTATATCTTCGGGCCGGAGGTTTTTGGCTCGAAATGACCAAGGCAGTCGATCCCGGTTCGCAATCGCACGTGCTCCCGTCGCACGCGCTGCAATCGCCCGCGCTTCAATCGCTCGACATGCGTTCGCGCGACATCTTCCGGCGCATCGTCGATTCTTATCTGAGGGATGGCGAGCCGGTCGGCTCGCGCAGCCTGTCGCGCATCCTGCCGTCGTCGCTATCGCCGGCCACCATCCGCAACGTGATGAGCGACCTCGAGCATCTCGGCCTGATCTATGCGCCGCATATTTCGGCCGGCCGTCTGCCGACCCAGGCTGGCCTGCGCTTCTTCGTCGATGCGTTCATGGAACTCGGTGACCTCTCCGACGAGGAGCGCCGCACCATCGAGGCGCAGGTGCGCGCCTCCGGCTCGGGCGCGACGCTGGAGCATATGCTGACCGAGGCCAGCCAGATGCTGTCCGGCATGTCGCGCGGCGCCGGCCTTGTGCTCGCCGCCAAGAACGAGGTGGCGCTGAAGCACATCGAATTCATCCAGCTCGAGCCGACCAAGGCGTTGGCCGTGCTGGTCTCGCAGAACGGCGACGTCGAAAATCGCGTCGTCGATCTGCCCGCCGGCATCACCGTCTCGCAATTGCACGAAGCCTCCAATTTCCTCAACGCCCATATTCGCGGCCGCACCCTGGCCGAAGCGCGGGTCGAGATCGCCCGCATCAAGGAAGAGACCAGGGCAGCCCTCGATACGCTTTCACAGGATCTGGTCGAGAAGGGCCTGGCGGTCTGGGCAGGCGCCGAAAGCGGGGTGCCTGGGCGGCTTATCGTGCGCGGCCGCGCCAATCTCCTGGAAAACGTCACTGCCCAGGCCGACATCGAATTGCTGCGGCATCTCTTCGAGGATCTCGAAACCCAGGACGGACTGATCCAGCTCCTCGACCTCGCCGAGGAGGGCCCGGGCGTGCGCATCTTCATCGGTTCGGAAAACAAGCTGTTTTCTCTGTCGGGCTCATCACTGGTGGTGGCACCCTATCGCGACAAGGACGCCCGCGTCGTCGGTGCGCTCGGCGTCATCGGG
Organism: Mesorhizobium sp. M0983; assembly: GCF_040318975.1. Lineage (NCBI taxonomy): Bacteria > Pseudomonadati > Pseudomonadota > Alphaproteobacteria > Hyphomicrobiales > Phyllobacteriaceae > Mesorhizobium > Mesorhizobium sp. M0983. Next base: position 85,021 of record NZ_JAMYNH010000015.1, read on the forward strand.
CCGACGCGGCTGAATTATGCGCGCATAGTACCGATGGTCGACTATACCGCGCAGCTGATTTCGCGCATGCTGCGCTAGGAGCCGCCGCGGCCTGCCGCAAGGAGAAAAAGAATGGCGCTGGAATCGTTCAAGGCCCAGATCAGCCTGCTGCTCGAAGAAATGATCAACCAGCCAGAGGATCAGCACGAGGTGCAAGAGCAGTTGCGCGAGAAGCTGCAAGAGATGCGGGCCATGGGCTTGCCGCTGCCGGCCGATCTGGTCGCGCTGGAAAAGCGCCTCGACGACGATTTCTACGCCGCCGGCAAGTGAATCGGGGTTCGGCTTCAAATCCTCGTGTGCTGGACGGCCGCTTGGAACGACCAATGCCTCATCCCGTTTGCCCTTTTTCGAGGCGAATCCCGGAGGACGTTGATGATCCGATCTGGCGGCTTTGCGGCCATTGCCGCTGCTCTCCTTGTTGCGACACCGGCAGCCGCCCAGCAGGCGGATCAGAAGGTGCTCAAAGGCGAAGCCGCTTTTGGCGATTGGCACGCCGACAGGCCTGGCACCCGCCGCCTGATCGGGGCGCAAGACATGCCGCCAGCCGATCCCGCCCAATCCGCTTCGAACGGCGCCGGCGTGGCGGAACGGCCCGAAAGCGCCAAGCCAGATTTGCCGCCGGGCTTTTCGGCCGAACTGATCGCATCCGGCATCGTCAATCCGCGCGTCGTGCGCGTCGCTCCGAATGGCGACCTGTTCGTTGCCAACAGCCATGCCGACCAGATACGTGTCTACCGTCTCGCCGAGGACAGCGCCAAGCCCATCGAGAAAGCGATCTTCGCCAAGGGGCTCAGTTATCCCTACGGCATCGCCTTCTATCCGCCAGGAGACAAGCCGCAATGGGTCTATGTCGCAAACAGCGACAGCATCGTCCGCTTTCCTTATCGCGACGGCGACCTGAAGGCATCCGGCAAACCAGAAACCATTGTCGCGGAAATCCCGTCGGGTGGTCACACGACCCGCGACATCGCCTTCTCGCCGGACGGCAAGACGCTTTATCTGTCGGTTGGCTCCGCGTCGAACGTCGGCGAGGACATGGAGGAGCCGGATGATGGCTTGGACGCCTGGGTGAACTCAAAGCCGCTCGGTGCGGCCTGGGGCTCCGAGGACGGCCGTGCCGATGTGCTCGCCTTCGACCCGGATGGGAAAAATCCCCGAACTGTCGCCACCGGCCTGCGCAACTGTACGGGCATGACCGTGCAGCCCGCCACCGGCGCATTGTGGTGCGTCGTCAATGAGCGCGACGAACTCGGCGACAATGTGCCGTTCGAATTTGCAACTGCAGTCAAGGACGGCGGATTCTATGGTTGGCCTTGGTACTACATCGGCAATCACGAGGATCCGCGCCATCAGGGCGAGCGGCCCGACCTCGCCGGCAAGGCCACTGTCCCCGACGTGCTGATGCAGGCGCATTCGGCGCCGATGAACATAGCCTTCTACGACGGCAAGAACTTTCCGGCGGATTATCAGGGTGACGCCTTCGTCACCATGCATGGTTCGTGGAACCGTGGCGCCAGGACCGGCTACAAGGTGGTGAGGCTCAAATTCAGGGATGGCAAGCCGACCGGCGAATATGAGGACTTCATGACCGGCCTCGTTATCTCGAACGACGCCGTCTGGGGCCGCCCGGTCGGTATCGCCATCGCCAAGGACGGCTCGCTGATCGTCACCGAGGACGGCAACGGCACCATCTGGCGCGTTACCTACGAAGACGGCCGCTCTTGAACGGCGGTGTCGCCTGCTGCGCTGGCGCAATCGAATCCGGGCCGAGGGAATTCACCCAACTTCCACATTGTGCGACAAGCGCGAATCATGACGCTCACCGGGTTCCTCGCCTATAGTGCTGCCCTCGGCATCGCCGCAGCCATCCCCGGCCCCGGCGTCACCGCGCTCGTTGCGCGAGCGCTGGGTTCGGGCTTCCGCGCGTCGCTGGCCATGTCCTTCGGGCTGATGCTCGGCGACCTGACCTATCTCACGGCCGTGGTGCTCGGCCTGGCTTTCGTCGCACAGACCTTTGGCATGGTCTTTCTGGTCATCAAATGGCTGGGCGTCGCCTACCTCGCTTTTCTTGGCTGGCGTTTCTGGACGAGCGGCATCACGCCCGAAACGGTGGAGGCGAAGAAAGGCAAGGGCGGGTTGGCATCCAGCTTTGTAGCTGGTCTCGCCGTCACGCTCGGCAATCCGAAGACGATGATCTTCTACCTCGCCATCACCCCGACCATCGTCGATCTGAAGACGATCACGCTGGTCGATTACGGCATCCTTGTCGCGCTCACCATCGTCGTCCTGCTCGTGGTGCTGGTGCCTTATCTGGCGCTCGCGGCCAAGGCGCGCTGGTTCCTGAAGTCGCCGCGGGCGCTGAGGGCACTCAATCGCACCGCCGCCGGTTTCATGATCGGGGCAGCGGCAGCTATCGCCGCCCGCCAATAGACCTCTTTCGCCAAGCCGGCCAGGAATTGTCACACCTTTCCAAGGCGGGGTATTCGGCACGAACTTCACTCGGATATTTTCGATCGACAGCCTATCTTGCGCGGCGGATGGCTCTATCTTATGCCCGCCCGACTCTTGCCGCTTGACCTCTGGGAGGAAAATCAATGAACAAACCCGCCACCCCCACACACGTGCCCGGCCGCGGCCGCATCTATAATTCGATCACCGAGACGATCGGCGACACGCCGTTGGTGCGGCTCGACAAATTCGCCAGGGAGAAGGGTGTCGTCGCCAATCTGCTGGCCAAGCTCGAATTCTTCAACCCGATCGCTTCGGTCAAGGACCGCATCGGCGTGTCGATGATCGAGGCACTGGAGGCTTCTGGGAGGATTACGCCCGGCAAGACCACGCTTATCGAGCCGACCTCCGGCAATACCGGCATCGCGCTCGCCTTTGCCGCCGCCGCCAAAGGCTACAAGCTGATCCTGACGATGCCGGAAACCATGTCGGTCGAGCGCCGCAAAATGCTGGCGCTGCTCGGCGCCGAGCTGGTGCTGACCGAAGGGCCGAAAGGCATGAAGGGCGCCATCGCCAAGGCCGACGAGCTGGCCGCGACGCTGCCCGATGCCGTCATTCCGCAACAATTCGAGAACCCGGCCAATCCGGAAATCCATCGCCGCACCACAGCCGAGGAAATCTGGAACGACACCCATGGCGAAGTCGATATCTTCGTTGCCGGCATTGGAACCGGCGGCACCATCACCGGCGTCGGCCAGGTGCTGAAGAAGCGCAAGCCCTCGGTGCATGTCGTCGCCGTCGAGCCGGAGGCCTCGCCGGTACTGTCCGGCGGCCAACCCGGCCCGCACAAGATCCAGGGCATTGGCGCCGGCTTCGCACCAAAAATCCTCGACACGACGATCTACGACGAGATCGTCAAGGTCTCGAACGAGGATTCGGTCGCCAATGCACGGCTCGTCGCCCGTCTCGAAGGTGTACCGGTCGGCATCTCGTCGGGTGCCGCCCTGCAGGCGGCGATCGTCGTCGGCTCGCGGCCGGAGAACAAGGGCAAGAACCTCGTCGTCGTCATCCCCTCCTTCGCCGAGCGCTATCTCTCCACGATCCTATTCGAGGGATTGGGTGCTTAGAGTCTGGACAGGAGTTTTTGGCCGGTTCGTAGCGATCCTTCGCGCTGCCCCTCCGGCATAAAAAGTTCTGTTTCGACGCTTCGGCGTGGACTGCTGAAAAACCACCTGTGGCGGGCGTCGTTCGCTTGAGCGGCGAGTCACTTCCATATCAAATCGTCGCTGCACCGGCAGGTGGAGGACTTCATGTACAAGCTCTATACGCGTGCCAATACCGGCGGCTTTGTCGTCGAGGCGGCGCTTGCTTTAGCGGGAGTGCCTTTCGACCAGATCGATGTTCCAAAAGGCCGACCCAACCAGGCCTTCCTCGACATCAATCCCTTGAACCAGGTCCCGGTCCTGGTCTTGCCGGACGGGCATTCGATGACCGAGTCGGCGGCAATCTGCATCCTGCTCGCCGAACGCTATCCGGAAGCAGCTCTAGCGCCGGCAGCGAACACACCTGACCGTGCCGACTTCCTGCGCTGGATGTTTTTCATGTCCTCCGTCATCTATTCGGCTGACCTGCGGTTCTTCTACGCTCATCGCTACACGACAGATCCCGGCGGCGTGGAAGCCGTCAAACAGGCGGCGGTCTCGGAAATGGATCGCGGCTTCGCCATTCTCGATGCCGCCCTCGAAGGCCGCGACTGGCTGGTCGGCGACCGGCTCTCGCTGGCCGACATCTATCTCGTCATGTTGGTGGCTTGGCATCCCGAGGTCGCGAAGATTCCAACCGCTTGGCCGAACATCGAACGCCTGTGGGCCAATTTGCGGGAACATCGGGTGATAAAGAGGCTGAATGCTTCCCACGACATGTGGCCGGCCTAAGCACTCCGCCTTGTCTCAGTGTCTTTCCGCGCGGTCGAGACCTGCCCGTCGTTCCTGCAGGAACCGGCGCACGGCCGGATCGCGTTCGAGGCCGATAGCCCGGTCATAGGCCTCGCTCGCTTGCGGAACTCTGCCGAGTCTTGCCAGCAGGCCCGCTCGGGCGGCCCAGTAAGGTTGATAGTCATACAGCCGCTTGTCGCCGCTGAGTTGATCAAGGGCGCCCAATCCTGCCGAAGCACCTTCGGCCTCGGCAATCGCCACCGCACGGTTGATCGACACCACCGGCGAGCCGGCAATCACCGACAGCGCGTCGTAGAGCTCCTTGATCGCGACCCAGTCGGTGCCGCCGGTCAGCCGCCTTGTCGCATGGGCTGACTGCACGGCGGCCTCGAGCTGGTAGCGGCCGACCACGCCCTTGGCAGCGGCGCGCCCGAGCAGCATCTCCGCTTCGTCGATCATTGTATCGTCCCACAGTGCAAGATCCTGCTCCGCTAGCGGCACATAGTCGCCTGCCGCATTGCGCCGTGCTGCGCGCCGCGCTTCGGCGAACAGCATCAGCGCCAGCAGGCCGAGTGCTTCCGGCTCATCCGGCATCAGCGAGGCGACCAGCCGGCCGAGCCAGATGCCTTCGGTCGCGAGATTGCGCCGCTGCGCTTCGGTGCCGGCGGGGTCGGACCAGCCTTCGGCAAACGCCGCGTAGATCGCTTCCAGAACGGTGCCCAGCCGCTCGCCGAGTTCGGCCCGCTCCGGCACGCGGAACGGAATGCCGGTCTCGCGGATGCGGGCCTTGGCGCGCACCAGGCGCTGGCTCATCGTGGCCGGCGAGACAAGAAAGGCCGAGGCGATGGTCGCTGCGTCGAAGCCCAGAACCGTCTGCAGGATCATCGGCGCGCGGATACCGGCCTCGATCGCCGGATGAGCGCAAGCAAACATCAGCCTGAGCCGCTCGTCCGGCAGGTCTTCGTCGGCCATGCGTGCCTCCATCTCCTCCGCGATCAGCCTGAGGTGGTCGCGGCCCGCCTCGCTTGTCAGCCGCCGTCTGAGCGCGTCGACGCGGCGCCGGCGCGCCACCGCCAGCAGCCAGGCTTCCGGCTTGTTGGGCACGCCCGCCTGTGGCCAACGCTCGAGCGCCGCTGCAAAGGCATCGGCCAAGGCGTCCTCGGCAGCGGCCACGTCGCGCGTGCGTGCGGCGAGATAGGCGACCAGCTTGCCGTAGCTTTGCCGGGCGGCCGCTTCCGCCGCCGCCCGTGCGGTGTCGGGCAGTTCAGGCATCACATGGTGAGTTCCCAGATCGGCCGCACCTCTACCGTGCCGGTGCTGGCGCCCGGGCAGCGCGCCGCCCAGGCAATAGCCGCGTCGACGTCCTCCGCTTCGATCATATAGAAACCGGCAAGCTGCTCCTTGGTGTCGGCATAGGGGCCGTCGAGCACGTTGGTCTTGCCATTGGCCATCCGCACCGAGGTAGCGGATTGCGTCGGCTTCAGCCGGTCGCCGGCGAGCCAGGCGCCCGATTTCTTCAGCGCTTCGGTGTAGGCGACATAGGCGCTCGACATCTGTGTCACCGCATCTGCCGGCGCGGCCGCCATCCCCGCTTCGTTTCCGTAGATCAAAAGCATATATCGCATGGTCTTCTCCCGTTTCTCGAAGGCCGCATCGTTGCGAGCCGGACGTATGTCGCGCGGCCCTGCCCGATTTCGACAGGCGCTGGAAAAATCTTTCGGCCGCGATGCGATCTCGCGCAAGCGCCGATGTGTTACGGCATCGCCTAGCCGTTCGTCTAATCGCTGCTATTGCGGGTTGGCATTTCCCGCCCGCTGTCTAAACTCGCTTCGCTTCGTGCCGCAGAGGAGGGCACGGCGGCGCATTTTCAGGGAGGAAATCGCATGCTCAATTTCAGGACGAAATTTGTTGCAGCCGGCGCGCTGGCGCTGTCGCTTGGCCTTGGCGCGGTATCGGTCAAGGCACAGGAATTCATCAACGTGCTGACCGGCGGCACGTCGGGCGTCTACTATCCGCTCGGCGTAGCGCTGTCGGAGATCTATGGCAAGGGCATCGAAGGCGCGCGTACCCAGGTGCAGGCGACGAAAGCGTCGGTCGAAAACCTCAACCTGCTGCAACAGGGCAAGGGCGAGATCGCCTTTGCGCTCGGCGATTCCGTCAAGCTGGCCGCCGAGGGCAATACCGAAGCCGGCTTCCCAGGCAAGCTCGACAAGCTGCGCGGCATTGCCGCCATCTATCCCAACTACATCCAGATCGTCGCCAGCAAGGAGTCCGGCATCAAGACGCTCGCCGACCTCAAGGGCAAGAGCCTGTCGGTCGGCGCGCCGGCCTCGGGCACCGAGCTCAACGCCCGCACGATCTTCGCCGCTGCCGGGCTGAAATACGAAGACCTCGGGCGGATCGAATATCTGCCCTTCGCCGAATCGGTGGAGCTGATCAAGAACCGCCAGCTCGACGCTACGCTGCAATCGGCTGGCCTGGGCGTTGCCTCGATCCGCGACCTCGCCACCTCGGTCCCGGTCAACATCGTTGCCGTGCCGGCGGAGGACGTCGCCAAGATCGGCTCGCCCTATCTTTCCGTGGTCATCCCGAAAGGCACCTATGAGGGCCAGACCGATGATGTCGCGACCGCCGCCGTCGGTAATTTCCTGATCACCAGCGCCGATGTCTCCGACGAGACCGCCTACCAGATGACCAAGCTGCTGTTCGAGCATCTCGACCAGCTCACCGCTGCCCATGCCGCCGCCAAGGCGATCGACCCGGCCAAGGCGCTCGACGGCATGCCGGTGCCGCTGCATCCAGGCGCCGAGAGGTATTACAAGGAAAAGGGATTGGTGAAGTAAGGCGCCATCCCTCCCCCTTGAGGGGAGGGTGGCCCGCAGGGCCGGGAGGGGTCCTCGGCGACGCGCTCCATCGTTCAGGCAAAGGTCGAGGCAGTTGAGGTTACCCCACCCGTCCATCCGCCTTCGGCGGCTGTCCACCCTCCCCTCAAGGGAGAGGGACGCCCCCCAGGAACCCCGCCAATGACCGAAACCCCGACCGTTCTTTCCACCACAGCCGAAATCGCTGTCGAAGGCCTGCCACCGGGCTTCGGCGAAGGCATCGCCGGCAAGGCGGCTTTTTTTATCGCCGTCGCCTTCTCCATCTTCCAGATCTACATCGCCGCCTACGGCAGCCTGCCGAGCCAGGTCGTGCGCGCCATGCATGTCGGCTTCCTGCTGCTGCTCGGCTTTGCCCTGATCGCCAATCTGCGTGCCAAAAGCGTCCCGGCGAAAGCAGTCTTCTGGACTCTCGGCGTGCTCGGCTTCGCCACCGGTCTGTACAACTGGGTATTCTATGCCGACCTGATCCGCCGCTCTGGCTTCCTCACCACGCCTGACCTGATCGTCGGCGCGGTGCTGGTCGTGCTGGTCTTCGAGGCGGCGCGGCGGTTGATGGGACTGCCGCTTGCCGTTATTGCGTTCATCTTTCTCGCCTACGCATTTGCCGGCAATCATCTGCCACCGCCTTTCATCCATCGCGGCTATGATTTCGCCCAGCTCGTCGACACCTTCGCCTATGGCACCGAAGGCATCTACGGCACGCCGATCTATGTCTCGGCCGCCTACATCTTCATCTTCGTCGTCTTCGCCGCCTTTCTCGAACGCGCCGGCATGATCGCGCTGTTCAACGATTTTGCACTTGGCCTGGTCGGCTCATGGCGCGGCGGCCCGGCGCAGGTCTGCGTGCTGTCCTCGGCGCTGATGGGCACCATTTCCGGCTCCGGCGTCGCCAACGTGGTGGCCAGCGGCCAGTTCACCATCCCGCTGATGAAGCGCTTCGGCTTCCGCTCGGCCTTCGCCGGAGCCGTCGAGGCGACCTCGTCGATGGGCGGCCAGATCATGCCTCCGGTGATGGGTGCGGTTGCCTTCATCATGGCCGAGACGCTGAACATTCCCTATGCCGCGGTGGTCAAGGCGGCGATCATTCCGGCGCTGCTCTATTTTGGCGCCTGTTTCTGGCAGGTGCATTTGGAGGCCGGCAAGGCCGGCCTGCACGGCATGGCCAAGGCCGACCTGCCCAATCCGTGGGATGCGGTGAGACAACACTGGCCGCTGGTACTGCCGCTCGCAGCACTGATCTACCTGCTGTTTGCCGGCTACACACCGGTCTTCGCCGGCACCATGGGCCTGGCGTTGACCATTGTGCTTATCCTCGGCACGCCGCTGGCGGCATCGATCGGGCCGCTCGCCTTCCGCGTCGTCTTCTGGCTGGCGCTCGGGCTTGCCGCCGCTTCCTTCATGAAGTTCGGCGTCAACATCCTCAGCCTGGTCATCGCCGTGCTGGTCGTCGCCTGCCTCACCTTCAAGGGCGGGCGCGAGACACTGCGCATATGCGTCGATTCCCTTGCCGAGGGAGCAAAGAACGCGCTGCCGGTCGGCATTGCCTGCGCCATCGTCGGCATCGTCATCGGCACGCTGACGCTCACCGGCATCGCCTCGACCTTCATCGGCTGGATCATCTCGATCGGCGAGAACAATCTGTTCCTGTCGCTGCTTTTGACCATGCTCACCTGCCTAGTGCTCGGCATGGGCATCCCGACCATTCCCAATTACATCATCACCTCGTCGCTAGCCGGGCCGGCGCTTCTGTCGCTCGGCGTGCCGCTGGTGGTCAGCCATATGTTCGTCTTCTATTTCGGCATCATGGCTGATCTCACCCCGCCCGTGGCGCTGGCCGCCTTCGCCGCCGCACCCATGGCCAAGGAAAGCGGCCTCAAGATCGGCATCCAGGCCACCAAGCTTGCCATTGCTGGCTTCGTGGTGCCGTTCATGGCGGTCTATACCCCGGCGCTGATGCTGCAGGACCCCGGCCCGATCGCCGCCCAGTTCGGCTATCCCGTCGAGGTCGCCTACATCGTCATCAAAGCCTGCATGGGCATCGTCCTGTGGGGCGCCGCCGCCGTCGGCTTTCTCGCCCGGCGCATGGCCTGGTGGGAACGCCTCGTCGCCTTCGCCGCTGGCGTGCTGCTGGTTGCGGCGCTGCCGCTCACCGACGAGGCGGGCTGGGCGCTGTCTCTTGCCTGGATCGGGTGGCACTGCTGGCGCGCGCGGCAGGCGTCACTGGCCAATTCGGCATGAGCCTCTGCATCGTCGCGGCCGGCAAGACGATGACGCTCGCGGTCGCCGCCTTCACGCTCTCCTGGACGCATTCTGTGGAGAAGACCCATTGGCAGGAAGACTGGAAGGTGCTGCCGTCCGGCCTGCAACTCGTCGAGGCACGAATCAAGGGCTCGGGCGCCGGCATGGAGCCGCCGCAAGGCTCGGCGCTGCGCGACGGCTGGTGGGTCTATGCGCCCCGGGTCGGGCCACAGCGGCGCCTGGTGCTCGCCGCCTCGGGCGCCACGGGTCAAGGCTGGACGCTGTGCACGGCTCAGGACTGCCGCGAATTTGGCAAGGTGGCAGGCGACACGATCTCGCTGGAGCCGTGCGGGTCGGAAGGCTCTAGCCAGCCACGGTAGCGGGCGATCATGCCGGCAAGCGGATGCGAGATATCGACATGGAAGCGGAAGCGGCCATCCTCCACCGTTTCGTAGGAAGTCGAGCGTGGACCGAGCCAGATCGGCAGCGGCAAGCCAAAAAAGCTCCAGCGGCGCAAGACCAGTGCCAGCCGGCCGTCCTCGGCAACCAGTGCCATCGCGAAGGTCAGCGGGCCGAAGCGTTCGCACAGCAGGCGCTGCGATCGACCCCGGCCTGCGAACTGTAGGCTCGAAAAACTGTGCTTGCCGAATGTCCGCGTCCAGGTCTCGCCGTCCTTGTCGGTGTCGAAGCGGACATGAACCGGGATGTCCTCGCTTGCTCCGGGGAAGCCGACCATCCAGGCCATTAGCCGGCCAAGAACATTGTGCCCGCGTTCTACGCTAGCGCGGCCTGCGGCCGTGATCGTACGGTCATGCATTGACCGAATTGCCTCGGGAAGGCCTTGCCAGGCGGCACCGAGCAGCTCGGCATAGAGCGGCTTGTCCTCGTCCGCGGCCCCGTTCCTGAAGCCGGTGTAGATCGTCCGCCCGGCGAACAGGGCCTCATAGTCCCGGAGCTCTAAATCGCGCACCGCCGCCCGTGCGCCCGGCGCGGGCTGATGTCCGGCCAGCACTTTGCGGACCAGCGCTTCAACCGCCATCGACGGGATCAGCGGCCCATCGTTGCCCTCGGCCAAGAGATGCCACGAGCGCTTGCCGGTGGCGCCCGCGCGGTCCGATCCCTCCACCTCGACGAACATGCCGCCGCGATGCTCGCCCCAGCGCAGCCGGTTCGTCGCCTGATGCATCAGCGGCGCCAGCGGCGAAAGCGAACCGATCAACCCGGCGCGCACCAGCCAGGCGAGGCCGATCAGGGCGCGGTGCAGCACCTCGGGTACCGGCCCGGCTCCCATCCAGATGGTCCTCGCCTCCGGCCAAAGCTCGGCCAGAGCACGCAGGTCCGGAACGTCGACCAGCGAGAACAGCGTGTTTCGAAGCGGCAGCTGGCCCGGCGGCGCGATAGTATAGCGCAGCTGCTCGGTAAACGGACAGCCTTGTTCGGGACGGCCATTACGAACAAGGCGCACCGGCTGACCGGTGTAACCGGCGATAGCGCGAATGACGTTTCCGCCGACACCGGCGAAGGGCGACGGCGCGATGCCGCCGCGAATTCCGTCGACCCGCGTCAGGTCCGAAGACAGGCGGCGCACAACCGCCGCCGTCAGCACCGGAAAGCTCGAGACTCCGGATAGCACGAAGACGCCGGCGTTTCGCGCCGCCTCGTCGAACGCAGAGACACCGGCGACGAAATCCGAGCCGTCGGCAAGATCGAGATAGTTGACGCGCCGGGCGATGCATGCCTCGATCAGGCCATAGCGTCCCTCGCCATAGGCCTGGAACGGACCGCTCGCGTCGACCACAATATCAGGCTCAAATGCAGCGAGTTGCACGGCGAGATCGCCGTCACGGTCGAACAGTGACGGCAGCAGTTGCGCTGCCGTCGGGGCGCGCTTCTTGCAATACGCGTCAGCCTTGGCGAGCGAGCGCCCGGCGACGAACAGGATCAGATGGGGCTCGCCCTCCAAAAGCTCGACGGTGCGACCGCCAAAGGTGCCATAACCGCCGACGACAAGAACCTTCATCCGCAGTTCCCCCAAAATGCCCCGCGCCGCTCCCGGCCACGGCGATGAGCCTAGCCGATCAATCTTGCCCTCACCTCGGCGGAAGGGATTTCACAATTGTCCTTCTTGCCGAACAGGGCGTAGCGGTTCTTTGCGATGCGATCGTAGAGCCAGTCGCGAAGCGGGCGCGGCAACAACAGCAGGATCCGCGCCGCTCGCCATGGCCAGCCGAGTTCGGCCATGACGGCAACGAAACTGTCCAGGCGTGTGAAAGCCGCGCCATCGACGATGACGAGATTGGTCTCGTAGCGATCCGTCTGCAGCCCGTATTTCTTGAACAGCATCTCGCCGAGCGGCGATTGCGCCGTTACGAAATGGAAGTGGCCCTTGCGGTCGAGCTTTACCACCGTCCGCACAAAACCCGAGCACAACACGCAGACGCCGTCGAATACGATCAACGGGCGACTTGATTCGAATTCTGGCGGCTCAGGAGAATGGTTCGGCTTGACGATCACGTGGCGCCCGGCAGCTGGTGTCAGGCGACACTAAGCCTGCCGGCGGCTGGATCAAAGCCCGGAATGTTAGAGGCTTGGCGTTGTCGCCCGCCGTCTGTCGGTCAGCGCAGGGCGCTCGGCGCGATAGGTCGTTGACCGGTTGTCGGCGTCAGGCCGGCAGATACGGCTGTCGTGACGGCTTTCCCTGGTCATCATCAGTGCACGCTGATCCCAAGCGTGTTGCCACGGCGCGCGCAGGCGGGGCCTGGGCCGCGCATGTAATAGCGCTCGGGCCGATAGGTCGGCGCGACGAATTCGCGAATGGCGGCGGCATAGCCGGCGATTTGATTCCAGAAGCTCATTTTACTCGGTCCCTGTCCCGTTTCGGATGTCCCTTCCGAATTGCGGGGATCATAGCGTCCAGGCGTGAATAGTCGGTGAACGCGATGTTAATCTCTGGTCGAAAATGCCTTTGTTCATGGCTGCAATGCGGCTGATTCGCGGTGTTTCCGTGCTGTCCGTCGGCATTTCGCCCAGTGTGACTTTTGCATCACATATGTTTCGCCTGAATGTCGCCGAGGCGCGCGTTTGTTTCACTTTTGCTGCCACGGCGAAATTTCCGTGCACGTGGTCGAAAAACCAGGAACCCGCCCGTCAGCCGCACGTTGATTTCCCAGTGCCGGGACGAACCGGCTGCGCGGGCTGCAGCTTCCGGCTGGAGCCGCAGCCAAAAATCCGAAACAGCAAGAGCAATGGAAAGGCAAAGGCCATGGGCTTCTTTTCGAAGGACATCAAAACACTCGACGATCTCTTCGTGCACACGCTGCGCGACATTTATTACGCCGAGAAACAGATCGAGAAATCGCTGCCGAAGATGATCGACAAGGCGAGTGATCCGCAGTTGAAAGCCGGCTTTGAGAAGCATCTCGCCCAGACCAAGGGTCATATTCAGCGTGTCGAGCAGGTGTTCGAGCTGCACGGCGTGAAGGCCAAGGAAGTCGACTGCCCGGCCATCGATGGCATTCTCGAAGAGGCCGATGAGGTCAGCGGCGACATCGCCGACAAGGAGGTCCTCGACGCTGCACTGATCGCGTCCGCCCAGGCGGTCGAGCATTATGAGATGACCCGTTACGGCACCTTGATTGCCTGGGCCAAGCAACTGGGCCGCAGCGACTGCGCCAATGTGTTGGCCAACAACCTCAAGGAGGAACAGGCAACCGACCGCAAGCTTACCGAGATGGCGGAAAGCAAGATCAACTTGCAAGCCGCCGAGTAGGGCCGCGATCGAGAATGGAGTTCAGGCAAGGCTGGGCCGAAAGCCCGGACTTGCCTTTTGCGCCGCCGGAACCGGAACGGACTTTGCCCGTTCTCGGTTGAACGTTGTCGCGCAGGGAGTTTGTCATGGCGCCGCGCCCCGCCTGGAGAGGGTATCTCAAGCTTTCGCTGGTCACCTGCGCGGTCGAAGTGACCAATGGCGTCACCCAGGCCGAAAAAGTTTCGTTCCGCGTGCTCAACCGCAAGACTGGCAACACTGTCAAGCGCGTCTATGTCGATTCGGCAAGCGGCAAGCCGCTCGATGAAGGCGACGAGATCAAGGGCTACGAGATCGGCGACGGCGACTTCGTCCAAATCGAGGAGGAGGAGATCGAAGCCGTCCAGATCGAATCCTCGCATACGATGAGCCTCGACGGGTTCATCGAAAAATCTTCGATCCAGCAGATCTATCTCGACACGCCCTATTATGTGACGCCTGCGGACGATGTCTCGGAAGAGGCTTTTGCCGTCATCCGCGACGCCATGGCCGCCAAGAAGACGGCGGGCCTTGCCCGCATCGTGCTCTACCGCCGCGAGCGTCCGGTGGTCATCGAGCCGCTGGGCAAGGGCCTGCTGCTGACGACGCTGCGCTATGGCGATACGGTGCGCAGGCCGGAGATGGTGTTCGGCGACATTAAGCCGGTGACGACCGACGCCGAGATGATCAGGCTGGCCGAACACATTGTCGATGAGAAACAGGCGAAGTTCGATCCTTCCGAATTCGAGGACAAATACGAAAACGCGCTGATCGAGTTGGTCCGCGCCAAGAAGGCCGGCAAGAAGGCACCGAAGACCAAGGCAGAACCGCGACCCTCCAACGTCGTCAATCTCTTCGATGCACTGAAGAAGAGCCTTTCGTCGGAGGCCAGCCCGCCGGCAAAGGCCAGACGCCCGGCAAAAGGCGCCAAGTCCAAAGCCGCCCGGCGCAAATCGGCTTAGGATCAGACCATGGCCGGCCTCGAGCAATATCACGCCAAGCGCGATTTCAAGAAGACCGCCGAACCGGCCGGTAAGCTCGCGCGCGGCAAGAAAGCCGTGCCGGGTGGCATCTTCGTCGTCCACAAGCATGCCGCCACCAGGCTTCACTACGACCTTCGCCTTGAGCATGGCGGCGTGCTGTGGAGCTGGGCGGTGACGCGAGGCCCGAGCCTCGACCCGCATGAGAAGCGGCTCGCCGTGCATGTCGAGGACCACCCGTTCGACTATGCGCCGTTCGAAGGCACAATCCCCAAGGGCCAATATGGCGGCGGCTCGGTCATTGTCTGGGACGAAGGCACGTGGGTCCCCGAAGGCGACCCTGCCAAAGGGATGAAGAAAGGCCATATCAATTTCGAACTGCATGGCCACAAATTGCATGGCGCCTGGCATCTGGTGCGGCTGAAGCCGCGGCCCGGCGAAAAACGCGACAACTGGCTGCTGATCAAGTCCGACGATGCCGCCGCGCGTCCCGGTGAGGACATTTTGCAGGAGGCGCCGCAATCGGTGAAATCCGGCCTGACCATCGAGGACGTCGGCGAAGGCAAGACCGCCGACGGCAAGAAGCCAAGCGTCTGGCAGTCCGACAGGCCGGCCGCCGGCAAAGCGAAGGCTGTCGCGGCAAGGCGGCTCGAATTCGTCGAGCCGGCGCTCGCCACGCTGGAGCGGGACGCCCCGCCCGGTAAGGACTGGCTGCATGAGGTGAAGTTCGACGGCTATCGCATGCAGGCGCAGCTTGCCGGTACCGAGGTGCGGCTTTTGACACGCACCGGCCTCGACTGGACCGACAAATTCGGTGGCTCAATTGTCGCGGCACTTGGCGGCCTGAAATGTACCGATGCCGTCATCGACGGCGAAATCGTCGTGCTGGCGGATAATGGCGTGTCGTCCTTTTCGCTGCTTCAGCAAGATCTGTCGGCGGGCCGTACGGACCGTTTCATCTACTATGTCTTCGACCTGTTGCAGCTCAATGGTCAAGACATCCGTTCCGAGCCGCTGGTCGAGCGCAAGGAAAGGCTGCGCAGCCTGCTCGCCGGACAGACCGAAGAGCAGGCCGTGCGCTTCAGCGACCACTTTGCCGAGCCCGGCAAGATCATGCTGGAGCATGCTTGCCGCCTGGGCCTCGAAGGCGTCGTCTCCAAGCGTGCCGATGCACCCTACCGCAGCGGCCGTGTTCCCTCGTGGGTGAAGTCGAAATGCACGGCGCGCCAGGAATTCGTCATCGGCGGCTACACGCCGTCGGACAAGACCGGGCGTGGCCTGCGCTCGCTGCTGGTCGGCTATCACGAGGGCGGCAAGCTGCGCTATGCCGGCCGCGTCGGCACCGGCTTCACGGCCAAAGGCACCAACGAGCTGAAGAAAAGGCTTGATGCGCTGAAGACGACAACCTCGCCCTTCGACAGCGCGGTGCCAAGAGGCAAGGGGCTGGTCTGGGTCAAGCCCGAACTTGTCGGCGAAGTGGAGTTTCGCAGTTGGACGTCGGACCGTATAATACGCCACGCGTCCTTCCAGGGATTACGCGAGGACAAGCCGGCGGAGGAAGTCGTGCAGGAGAAACCGAAAGCACGCTCAGCCACGGCAGAGCCGAAGCCAAAGCCCGCCAAAACCGCAGGCGCGGCGAAAACCTCGGTTACGCTGTCCCGCCCTGACAAGCTTCTGTGGCCCGAGGAGAACGTATCGAAGCAGGATCTGGTCGATCACTACGCGCTGGTCTGGCCGCGCATGAAGCAGTTCGTCATCAACCGGCCGCTCAGCCTCGTGCGGGCGCCGGACGGTGTCGGCGGCCAACGCTTCTTCCAGAAGCATGCCTCGGCCGGCATGCACGACAAGATCGCCGTGATGAAGGATCCGACCGACGGCGAGGAGATATTGTTCATCCGCGATTTCGACGGTCTCGTGGCACTGGTGCAACTGGGCGTCGTCGAGATCCATATTTGGGGCTCGACCACCGACGAGCTGGAAAAGCCCGACCAGATCATCTTCGATCTCGATCCCGACGAGGGCGTCGACGTGAAGGCGGTGCGCGCGGCGGCACTCGAGATCCGCGGCCGGCTCGACGAACTGTCCCTGCCGAATTTCGTCAAGACCTCGGGCGGCAAGGGCTACCACGTCGTCGTGCCGCTGAAGCCGTCGGCGGATTGGGACGAGGTCAAGGGCTTCGCCCATGAGTTCGCCCGAGCGCTCGAACAGGCCGCACCCGACCGCTACACGGCGACGCTGTCGAAGAAGGCACGCACGGGCAGGATTTTCGTCGATTATCTGCGCAACGGCCGCGGCGCCACCACCGTCGCCCCCTATTCGTCGCGCGCCAAAAAGGGCGCCACGGTATCGATGCCGGTGACCTGGGCGGAGATCGAGGCCGGATTGCCGCCCAACGCCTTTCCGATCGGCGACAAGACGACGCTGAAGCGGCTCGGGCAAGCCGACCCCTGGGCGGATTTTTTCAAGCAGGCCAAGCTGCTCAAGCGCGACTAGTGCATGTCGCGCAAAAGTGTGCAGCGGTTTTGCGATAACGACATGCATCAAAACAAGGACCTAAAGCGCATCGCATGAGGCCGGTCGAACGCGACGCGCTTTAAAGCAATTCCAGGAAAAGTATGAAAAGGTTTTCCGTCCGGAATTGCGTCAAAACAAAAAGACAGAGCGGTTCGGCGTTTCCGTGAAACGACGAATGCGTACTAGCGCGTCGAAGCGATCTGTCAGGCGAGAAACGTTTTCTCGAAGGCCTGCTTGCCTGCCGGTGAAAAGATCACGGCACGGCTGTCCTTCTCGCGCCGCGCCCATTTCTCGGCGAGGATCTTGTCGAGAATGGCGGCGCCCAGCGTGCCGGCAAGGTGCGAACGCCGCACGCTCCAGTCGAGGCACGCCCGGCACACCGGTCGCCGCGCTTTGGTATGGATGTCGATGCCGATCGCGGCGAAATGCGAGGCGGCCGACGGCCCAAGCTGGATCTCCTTGTCGTCGCGCAGGAGCACTTGTCGAGCGACAAGACGGTCCAGCATCGCCACCGCCTGCTCGCCGGCGAGGTGGTCGTAGCAGACCCGCGCCACGCGCATGGCCGCGTCGCGAGGGCCGGGTCGCACCCTCTGCGGCCCGACAGCAGCAGCGACGCCGGTGATGGCTTCGATCATTCCTGCCACCTGCGGGCCGGCGAGGCCGTAATAGCGGTGCCGTCCCTGGCTCGCCAGCGTCAGCAGCCCGCCTTCCATCAGCTTCGATAGATGGGAGCTCGCTGTCGGAAGCGACACGCCGGCTTCGAGTGCCAGTTCGCTCGCCGTCAGTGCTGTGCCGCCCATCAGTGCGGACAGCATGTTTGCCCGCGCCGGATCGCCGACCAGGCTGGCAATGCGGGCTATGTCAGGGCCTTCGCGCATAGTTCGTTCCTCATCGAAGCATCCTCGTCAGACAAGCATTAATCTCGATGCAAATCAAGGAGACGACGATGCCTGCAAGGACCATTCTCAGCGCCGCGCCTGCTCGCCGGCCGTTCCCGTTAATTGTCTTGCGCCGCTTGCGGCTGTGGCTCCTGAAGCGGTGGTACGACCGTCATTCGCAGCGCCTCGATCTCGCCGAAATCGACGATCATCTGCTGCGTGACCTTGGCCTGACACCCGAAGACGTCCGTCGCGAATACGCGAAATCCTTCTGGCAGGCATGATCAGCGAGGGATTGCCTAGCATATCGATCTTCGGAACGTTTCGACCCGGCTCGAACTGTGGTCGCAAGAAACATCCACCCGCCAAGGAGGCGAAAATGACCATTACCTGCTTCATCCGCTACGAGATCGATCCGTTCGGCAAGGCGGCGTTCGAGGAATATGCCCGCAATTGGGGGCAGGCGATCCCGCGCTGCGGCGCCGATCTGATCGGCTATTTCGCGCCGCACGAAGGCTCGGCCACCACGGCTTATGCCGCCTACAACATCGACAGTCTTGCGGCCTACGAAGTCTACCGCGCCCGGCTCGCCGCCGATCCCGCCGGCAAGGCGAATTACGAGTTCGCCCGGCGGGAAAAATTCATCCTGAAGGAGGATCGCATCTTCCTCAAGCTGGCCTCCGCGCCGCATGGTCCTTTGGTGAAGCCATGATCGCCGTCATCTTCGAGGTCGAGCCGGCGGCGGGCAAGCGCGAAGCCTACCTCGGCATCGCCGCCGACCTGCGGCCGCTGCTCGACGGCATCGACGGTTTCCTGTCGATCGAGCGCTTCCAGAGCCTTGCCGATCCGAACCGCATCCTGTCGCTGTCCTTCTGGCGCGACGAGGAAGCGGTGAAGGCCTGGCGCAACACGCAGGAACATCGGCAGGCCCAGAAAGCCGGGCGCGGCGGTATCTTTGCCGACTATCGTTTGCGCATCGCCCACGTCGTGCGCGACTACGGCCTGACCGAACGCGCCGAGGCGCCAGCAGACAGCCGGGTGGTGAACGGATAGGGGCTGCTATGCATTCCCGATCAGCACCCCTGCCGCAAACACCAGCGCGCCACCCAGCACCACCTGGAAGGCGGCGCGCCAGAATGGCGTCTGCATATAGCGGTTCTGCACGAAGGCGATCGCCCACAGCTCGAAGAAAACCACCACGGCGGCGACAATGGTCGCCGTCCAGAAAAGCGGGATGAGATAGGGCAGCGCATGGCCGAGCCCGCCCAGCGTTGTCATGACGCCGACGGTCAGACCGCGTTTTGCCGGCGAGCCGCGGCCCGACAACTTACCGTCGTCGGAGGCCACTTCGGTGAAACCCATCGAGATGCCGGCGCCGATCGAGGCAGCAAGCCCGACCAGAAAGGTCTGGAACGTGTCGTGCGTGGCAAAGGCGGCGGCAAAGATCGGCGCCAGTGTTGACACCGACCCATCCATCAGCCCCGCCAGCCCCGGTTGTACGTAGGTCAGGATGAACTGGCGCTGCTCGGCCGCCGCCTCTTCGTCCTTGACCGCGCCCGGCACATGCTTTTGTTCGAGCCGCTGCGCCAGTGTCTCGTGGCCCTGTTCTGCGATCGCCAGATCGTCGAGCAGCTTTCGCGTCGACGCATCGCCTGTGCGCTTGGCCGCCTCGACATAGAACAGGTAGGCCTGCCGCTCCATGGCCTCGGCTTGGCTGCGCACATGATCGACGCCGAGCGGCCTCACCAGCCAGTCCGGTTTGCGCTCGTAATAACCCTTCACATGTTCGCGCCGGATCAGCGGTATCCGCTCGCCGAAACGCTTGCGGTAAAGCTCGATCAGTGAATCGCGATGGCCGTCCTCTTCCTCCGCCATCTCTTCGAACACTTTGGCCGATTGCGGAAAGCTTTCCGCCAGCCCGTCGGCATAGGCGCGATAGATGCGCCCGTCATCCTCCTCGGAGGAGATGGCGAGCGCCAGGATCTCCTGTTCCGAGAGCGATTCAAAGGAACGGCGGCCGAGGCCGAAAACGCGGGAAAGCATGAGAAATTCACCCTAGTTTAGAATAGTTCTAAACTATGACCTTGCACGTCGCCGGTCAATCGTGCGTGCTCCACTCATGCTCAAAAGCTACAGATTTCGAAACCCCGAGCAGGTCGTCGTTTGCTATCGGTGAACGTTCACTTATATAACCGAATCTGAACCAAGAGAAAGGAACCCGCAGATGCCGGAAAAACAGCAGCCGTTTGATCCCAAACCAGTCCTCGACCTGATCGCCAACATCGAGGCGGATCTGCAGCGCCTGAAAGGCCTGGTCGAGCAGCAGGTCGAAAAATTCGATCCCGCCAATCCGCACAACAAGGCTCGCGATGGCAAGTTGACTGAGGAGGGTGTCGAGTGCTGCTATCGCCTGTTCGACGAGGGCAAGTCGCGCTATTCGGTCGCCCAGCAGATGAAGATCTCCTTCGCCGCCGCCACCCACCGCTTCAACACCTGGCGTAAGATGGGCGGTCCCAAACGGCAAAAGACGCTGTTGGGGTGAGGAGCGGCGGCCAAGCCGGTCAATCGGCAACGATTTGTCGATTGAAGCGACGACCGCATGGCGGAGAGACGAGGAGGCGGCAGGTGGCAGGCACGCTCCTCTCCTGCCTGCAAGACAAATTGTAACCGTCACATTTTTTCATTGGTGCGCGGCCTCCCTTTCCGTGCACCATAGGCGGTCTCATTTCTTGCAGGACCTCGCCATGACCACCCCTCCCGGCATCGCCGATATCCGCAGCGCAGCAGCGCGATTGTCCGGCCTGATCGTCGAAACGCCGCTGATCGAATCGCCGGAGCTGAACAAGCGCTTCGGCGCCAGGATCCTGTTCAAGCCCGAGACGTTGCAGCGCACCGGCTCCTTCAAGTTCCGCGGTGCATACAACAAGCTCTCCTCGCTCTCGGCGGAAGAACGCGCTGGCGGCGTCGTCGCCTTCTCGTCGGGTAATCACGCGCAAGGCGTTGCCGCCGCAGCGGCGATGTTCGGCGTCAAGGCCGTCATCGCCATGCCCACCGATGCGCCGGCGATGAAAGTCGGCAATGTCAGGAAGATGGGCGCGGAAGTGATCACCTTCGACCGGGTCCGCGACGATCGCACTGCCGTCGTCCGTTCTTACGTGGAAAGGGGCATGGTCCTGGTGCCGCCCTACGACGATCCGGCCATCATCGCCGGCCAGGGCACGATCGGCCTCGAATTGATGCGCCAAGCAAGCGCGCTTGGCGTCAGCCTGGATGCGGTAGTCGTTCCCTGCGGCGGTGGCGGCTTGAGCAGCGGCATTTCGATCGCGGTCAAGGACGCCTCACCGGGCACCGCCGTCTGGGCCGTGGAACCCGAGCATTTCGATGACACACGCCGCTCGCTGATCAAAGGCGCCAGGGTGTCGAACGCGCCCGGCCACACCTCGATCTGCGATGCCCTTCTCGTCGCCGAGCCGGGCGCGATCACTTTCGAGATCAACCGCAAGAATCTCGCCGGCGCCATCACCGTTTCCGACAAGGCGGTGGCACAGGCGATGCGCGATGCCATGGCTTGCCTGAAGCTGGTCGTCGAACCTGGCGGTTGCGTCGGCTTGGCCGCGCTGTCGTCAGGCGAGATCGACCTTGCCGGGAAATGCATTGCCGTGGTGCTCTCCGGTGGCAATGTCGATCTCAGCACCTATGCCGAGATCATTGCTGCCGGCTAGGATAGCAACCAGTTCCAGGTCATGTGCCGATTCGAGGTGCTTGAGCGTCCGTTGCGCCCGGTCGAACCGGTACCCTTCAAAGACTGAGATCAATGAAACTGTTCTTCAGCCGCAATCCCAATCCTCGCCTCGCGGTCGCGGTGGCACGGTATCTCAAAGCCAAGGTCGAGTTCGAATTCGCCTCTCCCTTCGCTCCGGGGCAGGCCGAGCGCTTTCGGCCGCTCAATCCAAATCTTTCATTGCCTATCCTTGTGGGCTTGGGAAAAAGCCTCTGGGAGGCCGACGCCATAGCCTGCCGGTTTTCACGCGACACGCATTCGCATTTCTGGCGCACCGGCGACGACGAGCCCGAGATGATCCGATGGCTGAGTTGGGGCAAAGAGAACTTCGCAAGAGCCTGCGACGTCGTGCATTTCGAACGCGGGACCAAACAGCGCTATGGGCTCGGCCCGATCGATCAGGCGCGGGTTGAGGAGGGCCTGAGCGACTTCAGCACCGCCGCCGCAATACTTGATGCCGAGCTTTCCGAGCGAGACTGGCTGGTCGGAAGTTCGGTTTCCTATGCCGACTTTCGAATGGCGACGTTTCTGCCCTTCAACGACGTCGCCCGATTGCCGCTCGATGATTATCCTTCTGTCGGTCGCTGGTATCGGCAGCTTGAAGAAATCGACGCCTGGCGCGATCCCTTCGAAGGGCTCAATGCGCCTGAATTGGCGCCGGTCCCGGGTCAGGCCAAGCCGGTGTGAATCTCGGTCATTTGCACAAGCGGATCGAGTTCGACCCTAATCCAACGTCCGGCGGAACCGCACCAGCGCCACGCCGGCGAACAGCGCCACGAACACCACCAGCCAGCCGATCTCCGTTGCCACCGCCGGCAGCTCGGCGCCCTTCAGCATCACCGCGCGGATGATGCGCAGGAAATGCGTCAGCGGCAGCACCTCGCCGAAAATCTGCGCCCAGTCCGGCATGCCGCGATAGGGGAACATGAAACCGGACAGCATGATCGACGGCAGGAAGAAGAAGAAGGTGAGCTGCAGTGCCTGCATCTGCGTGCGGGCAATCGTCGAGATCGTATAGCCGAGCAGCACCAGCGCCAGCACGAAGATCAGGACGGCCGTCAACAGCAGCGACATCGATCCGGTGAAGGGGATGGCGAACAGAAGCTTCGATGCCGCCAGCACCACCAGCACCTGCACGGCGCCGACCGCCAGATACGGCAGCACCTTACCCAGCATGATCTCGAGCGGGCTGGACGGCATCGCCAGAAGGTTCTCCATCGTGCCGCGCTCGGTCTCACGCGTCAGCGCGATCGAGGTCATCATTACCATCGTCATCTGCAGGATGACGCCGAGCAGGCCGGGCACGATGTTGTATTGCGATACGGCTTCCGGATTGTAGCGCCGGTGCACTACGACCTGGAGCTGGCCCCGGGCAGCTTCGGCCGCTGTCTCCTGCATGCCGCGCGCCCTGAGCAGCGCCTGGTTGGCAACGGTGCCGAGCGTCGAGATGGCGCCGCTGGCGACGGCCGGGTCGGTCGCATCCGCCTCGATCAGGATCTGCGGGCTGTCGCCACGCTCGACCCGTCGGGCGAAATCGGCGGGAATGGTGACGACGAAGGCAACGTCGCCGCGCGCCATCAGGAATTCGGCTTCGGCGGCACTTTGCGCGACATGGTCGAAGCGGTAATAGCCGGTGGTCTGCAGCGCCGAAACCATGGCTCGCGTGTAAGGATCGCTGCTCATCGCCACCAGCGCTGCCGGCAGGCTCTTCGGATCGTTGTTGATGGCATAGCCGAACAGCACCAGCTGCATCAGCGGCACGCCCAGCATCATGGCGAAGGTGATGCGGTCGCGCCGCATCTGGATGAACTCCTTGATCAGCAGCGCACCGAGCCTGGCGAAGGAAAAGACGCTGTTTATCCCGTTCTTCATCCCATATTGTCCTTCGAACCGGACATGAACTGGATGAACACATCCTCCAGGCTGGTCTCGCCGGGCGAGACCCTGACGCCCTTGTGGTCTTTCTCGACGTCGGCGAGCGCTGCCTGAAGCGCCGTCCTGTCGGAGCCGACTACATGCAGCGTCGCGCCGAACGGCGCCACCTGGTCGACGCCTGGGCGGCCATGAAGTGCGGCAGCGACCTGATCGAGCCGCGGCCCTTGCAGGACGAAGGTGGTCAGCCCGGCATTCCTCACCACGTCCTCAACCGTGCCGGTGGCCAGCATCTTGCCATAGGAGATGTAGCTGATGCGGTGGCAGCGCTCGGCCTCGTCCATGTAATGGGTGGAGACCAGCACGGTCAGCCCGCCGCTCGCCAGCCGGTGGATCTCGTCCCAGAATTCGCGCCGCGCCTTCGGGTCGACGCCAGCCGTCGGTTCGTCGAGCAGCAGCAGTTTCGGCTTGTGCATGATGCAGGCGGCCAGCGCCAGCCGCTGCTTCCAGCCGCCGGACAAGGTGCCGGCCAGTTGGTTTCTGCGTGATGTCAGGCCGAGCTCCTCAAGCGTCTTGGCCACATGTTCGTCGAGCGGCTTCAGCCGGTAGAGCCGTGCCACGAATTCGAGATTCTCGCCGATGGTGAGGTCTTCGTAGAACGAGAATCTCTGCGTCATGTAGCCGACTTCGCGCTTGATCCGCAGGCTGTCGGTGCGGATGTTGAAGCCCAGAACCGTGCCTTCACCCTCATCGGGCGTCAGCAAGCCGCACATGATGCGGATGGTCGTCGTTTTGCCCGAGCCGTTCGGCCCGAGGAAGCCGACGATCTCGCCCTCGGCCACGGTCATCGTCACATGGTCGACGACAGTCTTGTCGCCGAAGCGTTTGACCAGGCCGTGCACGTCGATGACGTTCATTTTCCGATGTCCGCCAGATCGACGTCGACGATCTGCCCGGGCTGCAATGCGCTGGCGTCGCCTTCCGGCCGCGCTTCGACCAGATAGACCAGCTTTTGCCGGGTCTCGAGCGAGTAGATCACCGGCGGCGTGAATTCCGGATCCGGCGACACATAGCTGACGCGTGCCTTCACGCCCGATCCGCAACCATCGCAATGGACGTTGAGCAGCGTGCCGACCTCGACCGAGGAGAACGCGCTTTCCGGCACATAGACGCTGAGCTTCACTGCGCCGTCCGGCAGTATGGAGATGACCGGCGCGGTCGGCCCGGCTGTATCGCCGGGATAGCGGATGACATCGTTGACCCTGCCGGGCGAGGGCGCCGTGAGCACACGCTTCGACAGTCGCCATTGCGCTTGCTCCAGCGCCGATTGCGCCTGCCTGACCTGATTGTCGGCGGCCTTGATCGTCTCCGGCCGTGCCGGCAGGTCGCCGACAGCGAGATTGGCTTCCGCCTGGCCGACCTGCGCGTTGGCCGTCTCCAGCGCCGCGGAAGCCGTATCATAAT
Organism: Mesorhizobium sp. M0983; assembly: GCF_040318975.1. NCBI lineage: Bacteria > Pseudomonadati > Pseudomonadota > Alphaproteobacteria > Hyphomicrobiales > Phyllobacteriaceae > Mesorhizobium > Mesorhizobium sp. M0983. The sequence continues at coordinate 109,835 of NZ_JAMYNH010000015.1, forward strand.
CGGCCTGCGTGCCGGTGCCGCGTTTGAACAGATCGCTGGCGCGGCTGTATCTGCGTTTGGCGTCGGCGGCCTGCGCTTTGGCCATGTCGACCTGCGCCCTGAGCACTGCAATCTCTTCCGGCCGCTTGCCGACCTGCAGGTCGGCAAGTTGCGCCTGGGCCTGCGCGAGGGCCGCCTCGGCCTGCGCGATGGCGATCTTGGCGTCGGCGTTTTCCAGCGTCACCACCGGCGTGCCGGGCGCTACGCGGTCGCCGCGCTTGACCGCAATCGTCTCGACCTGGGCCACCTCGATCGGCGCCAGCAGCACATAATCGCCCTCGACGTAGCCGACGGCGAGCGGTGCTGCCGGCGCGCAGGCGCTGAAAAGCTGGGCGGCAAGCGGCAAAGAACAGAGCAGGCTCATGATCCACGATCCTTCCGGACAGCCAAATCGCGCCGAGCTAAAATCGCGCTGAGATTGTCGGTTACTGTTGCCGCGATCTTGCCGGCCTCGTCATCGCCGATCTCGCGCCAGCCCATCCGGCGCATAACCGCCTCGCGGCCGATGCGGAAATAGACGACCTGGCCAATCAGCGTGAATACGGTGAGTTTAGTGCGCTCGCTCTCGGCCGGCTCGCCCGTCGACTGTTCCCAGATCAGGCAGAGCCGGTGATGCGCCGGTTCGAACACGCCGTCATAGATACGGTCGAGCGCGGCGGTTGGATGCGACAGCTCACGCAGGACGAACTGTACAATCTCGCCGGCTTCCGGCCTTGCCGCGATGAAGGCGACCATCCGCTCCAGTGCGACGGCTAAATGTGCCCGCGCGGCCTCGGTGTCCGCCAATGCCGCGGGCGGCGCTTGCAGATTGCCGATCGCCTGGCCCGCAATGGTCTGGATGGTGTCTACGATGTAGTCGGCCGCCGCGTTGCGGAGCCCTTCCTTGCCGCCGAAATGATAGGCGATCGAGCCGATATTGGCCTTGGCCTCAGCCGCGATCTGGCGCGTCGACGTGCCGTCGAAACCCTGGCGTCCGAACAGCTTCAGCGCCGCGCGCACGAGGGCCGTCCGCGTCATATCCGCGGCAGTCTTGGGCGCTTCATGAGGAAGGCCGCTGGCACTGGCCGATTTGATCATGGTCTATACTTTAATCAATCGAATGATTAAAGTCAACTGCGGTCAAGCGGCTTGCCAACTCTGGCCGTGCGCGCTTTAGTGCCTCGCCATGGGCAAGGAAATCGAGCGTAAATTCCTGGTCTCAGGTGAGGAATGGCGGGGAATGGTCAAGGCGGACATTCATATCCGTCAATTCTATCTTGTCGCCGAGCCTACCCGCACGGTGCGTGTGCGCATCAGCAATGATGCCGCTGCCAAGCTGACGCTCAAGTTCGGCAGCCAGGCCCGCGAGCGCGATGAATTCGAATATCCGGTGCCTTTGGCGGAGGCGCAAGAGATGCAGGCCTTTGCCATCGGACGTGTCATCGAGAAGACACGCCACCATGTTAGACACCGCGGCTATCTCTACGAAGTCGATGTCTTCGGCGGGACGCTTGCGGGGTTGGTGATCGCCGAGCTCGAGACGCAGGAGGATGTACCGGACGAAATGCTGCCAGATTGGCTCGGCCGCGAAGTCACCGGCGAGCCGAGATTTTACAACGCGTCGCTCGCCCTTGGGGGGATTCCGGAGATCGTCGCATGAGCTTTCGTATCGATCCGCGCATGTCGCTGACCGGCGAGGTCAGGCGCATCCTCGCCGAGGAGATCGGCAGGGCGCTCGTTCATCTGGACGCGGCGCATGACAGGCCCGAACAGGCGCTGCACAAGTGCCGCAAGCGGTTGAAAAACGTCCGCGCTTTACTGCGCCTAGTTCGTTCCGGGGACGAAACATTCTGCGTGACCGAGAATCAGTGCTACCGCCAGGTGGCGGCCCTGCTTGCCGGTCCGCGTGAGGCGACTGCGCTGGTCGAAACAATCGACCGGCTGGCGGCAAGCTTTCCCGAGCAAAGTGCCGGCGGCGGTCTCGGTGCCGTCCGCGACAGGCTCGTCGCGCGCCAGCATGAGCTGCATGTCGGAGCGGGCCTCGACGCTGCGATAGGCGCGGCGGTTGCCGCTTGCGAGGAAGGTGTCGTCCGCATCGACAAGCTCGCTTTGCCCGACCAGCCGGAGCAGGCTGCCGACGTGCTCGCCGAAGGCGCGCGCATCACTTTGCGCCGCGCCAGGAAAGCGCTGGACAAGGCCGCTTCGCGCGGCGCGGCCGATGATTTTCACGATCTGCGCAAGGCGGCCAAGACGCATGGCATGCATCTGTCGCTGCTCGGCAGGCTGTGGCCGACGCCGATCAAGACGCGGCGCAAGGCCGTCGACGAACTGGGCGAGCGGCTCGGCGAACTGCACGATGTGCTCGTCATGCGCGCGCTTCTCGATGCCGAGGACCAGCCGCTTGGCCCCGCTGAGGAGACGCGGTTGCTTGGCAAGCTGCTGAAGCGCTCGGAAAAGGGCCTGAAAAAAACCTGCCTCGCCGAGGCGGCCGAGCTTTTCGGCGACAGTCCGAAGCGCTCGACGAGGAAGCTCGCCCGTAAGGTGCGCGAGGATCTCATAGCGGTACCGCACGAAGACGCCGGCGCGCCTGGCGTGGGCTGATCATGGTCTAATTTGTCGCCCTGTGGTAATCGCCGTCTGGCATGACCGAGCCCGGCGACACGCTTCTGGACCGACTTGGCCGCTGGCTTGCCGGCCGGCTGCAGGAGGAATCGTCCGGCTACGAGCCTTACACGCCGTCGGACGCCGAAACGCTACGCCGCACGCTCGAGCCCGGCGACATCCTGCTCATCGAAGGCAACCAGAAGATCTCGGCGGCGATCAAATACCTCACCCAGTCGACCTGGTCGCATGCCGCCTTTTATGTCGGCGATGCATTGCCGGAGCCCGAGGACGGGTCGGAACGGCGGCGCCTGATCGAGGTCACGCTCGGCGATGGCTGCATCGCCGTGCCGCTGTCGCGCTACCGCAGCTACAACACCCGCATCTGCCGGGCGAGCGGCCTGGCTCCCGACGATCGCGAAGCGGTCGTCGCCTTCATGATCGGCAGGCTGGGTCTCAGATACGATCTCAAGAACATATTCGACATGCTGCGCTACTTCTTGCCGACGCCGCCGGTGCCGGTGCGCTGGCGCCGCCGCATGCTGGCTTTCGGTTCCGGCGACCCGACGCGCGCCATCTGCTCTTCGCTGATTGCCGAGGCCTATGGCCGGATCCGCTACCCGATCCTGCCGGAGATTACCCGCGCGCCTGGCCGTGCCTCGGCCCAGTCGAGCTATTCGCGCAAGGAAATCCTGCACATCCGCCATCACTCGCTCTACACGCCGCGCGACTTCGACCTGTCGCCCTATTTCCGCATCGTCAAGCCGACGCTGGAATACGGCTTCGACTACCGGCAGATGGTCTGGGATGACAAGGCGGTCGCGGCCGCTCCGGAGACGAAGACCGCCGGATAGCCGCTCGATCTTGTGGTTTGAGCATGGGGCCCTCCGAGAACCGGTTTTGCGGCCGATACTCTGGGTAAGAAGCTCAGTCAGACTGGCTGCCCCCGAAGCGGCTTCAGCATCAATACAGGCAGTTCGTGCGAACCAACAGCGTGAAAGGATCGAGCTCAAATTCCTTCAGAAGGTCGCTGCCGAACAAGGCAAGCCACCGCTCTTGCGCCTCAAAGGCCGCCTTCTCGCGTTCTTCCGCGCATGCAAACTTCAGCCCGGCCACGGTTTGGACGTGATGGACCAACTCATGCACAAGTACCGACAGCTCCGCCGGGGTGCCGCCTGTCCAGCCCTCCGGCAAGAAGATAGTCCGTGCTTCGTCATCGTAGATAGCAATAACAGTGGGCTGCTTGCCAACATTGTCCGGACTGGCAAAATTGGGGCTGCTGTTCCAGCGATCCGCCGCCACGTCGCGAAACCGCAAACCTGCCATCCTGCGCGCAGGTACGAAGCTTACCGCCGGGGGCTCTTCGATCGACGGAAGGCCGAGTTCAGACGAAAGCCATACCGCTATTGCCATTAGCGCGGCCGGCTGCGAGCGGTCAGACATCTTCATGGGAGCAAGAGCACCAGGTGCGCCGGGCAATTGGATGCCGGGCCGGGCGGGATCGGGTCCCATAAGCTCCGAGTCGCCCGCGGGCGCGGCAAGCGTCGCTGATGCTACTACACCGGGTGCGCTGAGCAATTCGATATAAGGCAGGACCAACGGCGGCAATCCTGAGCCTGGATCGGCATTGGGTCCTCTAAGCTCCGGCTCGTCCGCGGACGCGGCAAGTGTCGCCGCCAGGATCACGCTTAGGACGCAAGGCAAGCATGCCCTTAAGAGCGCGCTCATGGTCACGACCTCCTTGATCGGCAGCGCCATCAATTTGGGAGACACCGCCGTGATGAAGAAACAACGCCACGAAAGAGCGTTCAGGTTTGCATTGCGGTCAACGAATGCGACGGCTTCGCGACGTGCTCCCGTAACCTGCGAAGCGATGCATAAATTACTGGCCGGTGTCCCGTGCGCACCTCCTGACGCCGGCCCCGGACTGCAAAGCAGCCTGGATAATCACAGGCTCACCCTACGCAAGCCGATGTCCATGCACATCGGTACGGTCACCCAATTTATAGGCGCCGCTTGCCTAGTTTTCGGCGCGCCTGCCTAGTCTTCGCGGCTTACAAGGCGTCTGTGGAGGACAGCAGCCTAAACCCAAGAATCCGACCTCAGTCGTTCCGTGATTTGACCTAGGCCGGCAGACGTCGTCCGTTTGCGGCGGCCGCAACTCGATTGTCCGTCCGCGCGCCTGCGTCGCGCGGATGTGGCCCGATCGGCATGATCACCGGGAACGGCGTTGCGCCGAACGCAAACGTCCATTTGTAGCCGACCAGCCCGTCTTCGGGCGTCGTGTGCTGGTCGTGATGAGCAAGCAATTTGGCGCGCTCCGCCAATTCCTCCGCCTCGCGCCTGACCATTTCCGCCGTTTCCGGCCGCATCCGCCTGGAGAAGCTGACGAATGTCGCCTCGCGCTCAAGATGGGTGATGGCCCAGCCGATGAAATTCTTGTTGGTCATCTCGAACAGCGGCCGCAATGGCCCGTCGAAATTCCACTGGATCGGCGCCTCGACCAGCAGCCTTGCCGACAGGCCGCCACCAAGCGCGACCAGGCCGAGTTCCTCGAGGTCGCGCAGATAGAGGAACATCGAAGCCTCGCTCAACCCTTGTGAGCGCATGATGCCTTCTGGCGTGAATTTCTCGGAAAGCATGACGAATACGAACAGCAGTGCCGGCCGCCCGGCGAGCCTGCGCTCGATCTCCGGCGCGATCCGGTTGGCAGGTCCCGGTCCCCTGTTCATCGAGCCGAGCACGTTCTCCAACTCCACGCCGGCGGCATCGCAGATCTCGATCAGCCGGTCGAGCTTGCAGTTGCGCTCATGGAAGATGCGCTTCACCGTCGGCTCGGAAACGCTCATCCGCTCGGCAAGGACACGGTAGGTCACGCCCTTGGCCTTAAGCGTCCGCTTCAGCGCTTCGAAGATCGGGCCGTTCATGGGATGCACCTCTTTTACGCGATTTGGTATCAGCCTTCGGTACTAGTCCCGATACATCTTCCCGAAAAGTATCGAAAGGCCTAGCTCTCCCCCATTCCATTACAGGAGACTAGCCATGAAGAGCCTCTTCACCTCGATACTTCTCGCCCTGGTCGGCATCGCCGCCGCGCCGGCAGTTCAGGCGGCCGAACTCTGGCGCGCTACCGGGCTTGAGCAACCGGAATCGGCGCTGTTCGATGCCGCCGGCAAACGCATCATCATCTCCAATATCGTTGGCAATCCCGGCGACGCCGACGGCAATGGATACCTGTCGGTCCTGTCTGTGGACGGCAAGATGGTTACGCAACATTGGACCGACGGCATGGACGCGCCCAAGGGCATGGCGATTGCCGACGGCAAACTCTACGTCGCCGACCTCACCCATGTGCGCGTCGTCGATCTCGCAAGCGGCAAGCTAACATCGACGATCGACGTGCCGAACGCGGTCTTCCTCAACGACGTGACCGCCGACGCGTCCGGCAAGGTCTACGTCACTGATATGCTTGCCGATACGATCTATCGCATCGACGGCGACCGGCCCGAACTGTTCGTTAGGGATGCGGCGCTTGCTTCGCCGAATGGCATCTTCGCCGATGGCGGCCGGCTGATCGTCGCTTCGTGGGGCAAGGGCATCAAGCCCGATTTCAGCACCGCGGAGCCGGGCGGCCTGCTCTCGGTCGATCTCGCCACCAAGGCAATTGCGTCACTGCCCGGCGCAGAAAAGTTCGCTAACCTCGATGGCGTCGTCGCCATCGGCGGCAGCGTTTACGCCACCGCGTATATGACCGGCACGCTCTACAGCTACAAAGCCGGCGGCACGCCGCAAGCGGTTGCGACGTTCAAGCCGGGCAGCGCCGACATCGGCACCGACGGCAAGTCGACAATCTTCGTGCCGCTGATGAACGACGGAGAGATCGCGGCATTAGGCCTCGACTAAGCCAGCCATCGGCTCAGGCGGCGGGCGCGGCTTTCTTCAGCTGCGCCCGCGCATCCGTGATCGAGGCGGCATAAGTCACCAGCGGCCGCTTGACGCCGTGGTTGATCAGCATGCGGCGTGTCTGCGGTGAAGCGCCTGAGATAATGAAGCGAACGCCGGCGCGCTTGGCCTTGTGGGCCGCGCCCTCAATAACATTGGCCGCCGTCGAATCGAAGAACGGCACCGCCGAACAGTCGAGGATGAAGTTCCTGCGCTGGTCGGCGATGCGGTCCAGCACCGTGCCGACGGTCGAGGCGGCGCCGAAGAAAAAGGCGCCCGATATCCGGTAGACGACGGTATCGGCATCGCTCGCCTCGCTGGAATCATAAGCGCTGGCGCGGTCGGCAACGTCTTCCTGGACCAAGGATTGATGGTCCGCCTCCACCGCGATGCTCTTGGCCATGCGGTCGATGAACAGCATCGAGCCCAGCGCAAAACCGACGACGATGCCTTCGGTCAGGTCGCGGAAGATGACGATCAGGAACGTCGCCAGCAGTACCAGCGCATCGCCGCGCGAGGCGCGCAGCAAGGTGGCGAAGGCCTGTTTCTCGAACATGTTCCAGCACACCACCGCCAGCACGCCGGCAAGTGCCGCAAGCGGGATATAGCTGGCCAGCGGTGCCGCCACCAGCATCAGGGCAAGCAGGATGGCCGAGTGCATCATGCCTGAGACCGGTCCATGCGCGCCGGCCCGTACATTGGTCGCGGTGCGTGCAATGGTGCCGGTGGTGCAGATACCGCCGAACAAGGCGGAGGCGATATTGGCGAAGCCCTGCGCCACCAACTCGCAATTGGAGCGATGCCGCCTTCCGGTCATGCCGTCAGCGACGACGGCCGACAGCAGCGATTCGATCGCCCCGAGCAGCGCAAAGGCGATGGCGTCCGGCAGCACGTCGATTATCCTGTCGAGGCTGAGCGGCGGGAAGGCCGGCCATTGCAGGCTGCGCGGGATGCCGCCGAAGCGCGTGCCGATCGTTTCGGCCGGCATGGCGAGCAATGCCACGACGAGTGATGCCAGCCCGATGGCAATCAGCATGGCCGGCCACTTCGGCCGAAACCGCTTCAACAGCGCAATGGTGATGATGGTCAGTGCCGCCACCGCGGTTGCGGCGAGGTTGATCGTTCCGGCCGCCTCGCCGATGGCCATCAGCTTGGGCACCAGCGGCCCCGGTTCCTTGCCGGCGAGCTTCAGCCCGAAGAGTTCGACGATCTGGCCGGAGAAGATGATGACGGCGATGCCGGCGGTGAAGCCGACGGTCACCGGATAGGGGATGAACTTGATGTAGGTGCCAAGCCCGAGATAGCCGATGGCAAGCAGGAACAGGCCGGCCATCATCGTCGCCAGCAGCAAGCCGTCGACGCCAACTCGCGCCACCGTCGCAGCCACCAGCACAATGAAGGCGCCGGCCGGGCCGCCGATCTGGAAACGGCTGCCGCCAAGCGCCGAGACCAGGAAGCCGCCAATGATCGAGGTGTAGAGCCCGCGCTCCGGCGTCACGCCTGAAGCAATGGCAATTGCCATCGACAGCGGCAGCGCCACGATGGCGACAGTCAGCCCGGCGATGGCATCCGCCTTGAAGTGCGCGAGCGTATAGCCCTCGCGCAGCACCGTCACCAGCTTCGGCGTGAACAGTTCGGAAAATGTCGGCCGTGCCGGTTGATGCACTGCCCGCCGGGTCTGATCCATCGAGTGCCTTCCCCATGAAACCAAGGAGGCGGCGGGATCGTCGGCAGGACTGTCGGCGGTCGCCGTCGCGACTTGGAGCGGCGTGCGTCCAAATCGACGCACAGGTACGCTCCAACACTTTTGAACCGCGCATTGGACTATCCGAAAATCGATTTCGATTTTCGGCGATGCGGCAGTACCGTCAGCCTTGCGGGTTCTGCGGCGTGACAGGCTTGAGGCGAACGCCCCTGCCGCCACGCTCGCTCGCCTGGTTGTCGCCGATCAGCTCGACCCCGGCCTCTTCAAGGGCCTGGATGACCTTCATCAGCGTATCGACCACGCCCCGGACCACGCCGTCGCTCGCTTCCATGCGCTGAATGGTTGGAAGCGAAACCCCGGCGCGCTCGGCGAGCGTCTTCTGATCGATGCCGGCCAGCGCCCTCGCGGCACGCATCTGCGCGGCAGTGATCATCGGCCATAACCCCCGTCTGAGTCTGCGATATCACGTGTAATACCTTCATTATGATGGTTCAAGCATCATCTTGCATATGTGAAACATGCAGCACTCTTTGCCAGCCGATGCGCTAGCATGCTACAATTTCGGCATCGTTTGGCGGGACATCCATTGCGATCCCGATTTCACAGGCAACGACTCAAAAAGGATGAGCAGGTGAAGATATTCAATGCGTTGGCGACCTCGACAGCCTTGCTGTCGATGGTTTTCCTGCTGGCAGGCTGCGGTCATGGCCTGATCAACAGGCTGATTTGACCGCAAATCGACTGACATGAGTCAGGTGCCGCCGGCCCGCCCGAGCCATCGCTGCAGGAACCGGGCCGCAAGCCAGCACAGCATCGCCCAGGCAAAGCCGGCGCACCAGCCGGCCAATACGTCGGAGGGCCAGTGGACGCCGAGATAGATGCGGCTGATGCCGACCACCACCGTCGTCAGCACCGCCAGACCGAGCACATAGATCTTCGTTGTCCGCCCGGGCAAAAACCGCGCCGCCATGCTGCCCAGCGTCAAATATGTCACCGCCGACAGCATGGCGTGGCCGCTCGGAAACGAAAGTGATGCCACGTCGGCGAGATGCGAGACCAGATCGGGGCGCGGCCGATCTATATCGAACTTGAGCACGCTTGACAGGACCTGGCCGCCCGCTACCGCGATGAACATGAGAAGCGCCGCGCCTGGCCTGCGGATGAGGAGCAGATAGACGATCATTGCTGCCGTGATCAGCACCAACACGCTGGCGCTGCCGAGGCTGGTGATGTCGCGCATCGCTCCTTCCAGCCACGCCGGTCCGATCGGATTGTCGGGTTGGCCGGCCTTGCGGAAGGCAAGCAGGATTTCGGTATCGAAGGCATGCGGCGTAGTGGCCCGCGCCATCTCCATTAGCTCCTCGAACCCCCACAGCCCGCCGGCAATGATCAGCCCGGCCAGCAGAACCGGGAACTCCAGCCAGTTGCGCAGTCTGCTTGCGGTCTTCTTCATCGGCCCGATCGCAGTTACAGCCTTTGCAGATAGGGTCCGAGCGTGATCAGCGCCACAGCTGCGATGGCAAGCACGATGCCGGTCGCCTGCAAGGCATTGACGCGCTCGCCGAAGAAGACCAGCGCCACCACATTCACCGACACCAGCTGGATCACCGCTGACAGGCTGAACGACACCGACATGCCGAATTCACGGATCAGCCTCAGCATGATCAGATTGCCGAGCGAATAGAGCGCCAACGTCAGCACGATCTTGCCAAAGCTCGGCGCCAGTCCCCATTGCTTCGCCGCCGTCGCCGCAAGCAGGAAGATCACTGTCGAAATGCAGAGCTGCCCAAGTCCCCAGAAACTCACTTTTTGCTCCTCCCGATGCGGTCCTTGCGCGCCTGCCGCAGCTCTTGTTTCCGAAGCGCCGGTCGCGGTCAAGCGGGGCTGATGTTGGGCACGAAATCGCAGATGGCAATTAGCCGGCATGTCATCAAACTGTGACCTGCCGGCGATACCGGATTGGCCAGGCAAAACGCTCCAGCAATCCATCCAGCCAGAGGCAGGCCCTATGACCGAACATCGCACCCCTGACGCTCATTTCCGCACCAGCCTGCTCGAGGAAAACGATGGGCCAGGAGCCAATCCCAGCGACAACCGCACCATGGGTGAGATCATCGCCGCGCGGTTCTCGCGCCGCGGCTTCCTCAAGGGCTCGCTTGCCGTCTCGGCCATAGCCGCTACCGTCAGCCCGCTGGCGCTGATCACCGCCGACAACGCCCGCGCCGCCGAAGGCTCCGCCTTCGCTTTCGACGAGCTCGAGGCCGGCATCGACGACAAGCATCACGTCGCACCCGGCTATGACGCCGACGTGCTGCTGCGCTGGGGCGATCCGCTGTTCGCCGATTCGCCGGAATTCGATCCGACAAAGCAGTCGGCGGAAGCCCAGGCCAGACAATTCGGCTACAACAATGACTATGTCGGTTATATCCCGATCGACGGCTCGGCCGAGCACGGCCTGCTGGTGGTCAACCACGAATACACCAATCCGCACCTGATGTTTCCGGGCCTCGTCACCATCGTCGATGGCAAAGCCAAGCAGGCGCCTCTCAGCAAGGAACAAGTCGACGTCGAGATGACCGCGCATGGCGGCACCATTGTCGAGATCCGCAAGGAAGCCGGCAAATGGCAGGTCGTTCGCGACGGCAAGCTCAACCGCCGCATCACCTCCAACACCGAGATCGCGCTGTCCGGCCCCGTCGCCGGCCATGACCGAGTCAAGACCAGCGCCGACCCGAGCGGCACGAAAGTTGTCGGCACCGTCAACAACTGCGCCGGCGGCGTCACGCCGTGGGGCACTTATGTCATGGCCGAGGAGAACATCCACGGCTATTTCTCGGGCGAGCTGCCGCAAGGCCACAAGGAAGCGGCCAATTACAAGCGCCTCGGCATTCCCGAAGGTGCTTATGAATGGACAGCGCATTACGACCGTTTCGACATCGGCAAGGAGCCGAACGAGCCGAACCGCTTTGGCTGGATCGTCGAGGTCGACGTCCAGGATCCGACTTCGGTGCCGAAGAAGCGCACCGCAATGGGCCGCTTCAAGCATGAGGGCGCCGAATCGATCGTCGCCAAGGATGGCCGTGTCGTCTTTTACCTCGGCGACGACGAGCGCTTCGACTATGTCTATAAGTTCGTCACCACAGGCAAGTTCAATCCGGACGACCGCGCCGCCAATATGGATTTGCTCGACGACGGCACCTTGCATGTCGCCAAGTTTGCCGACGACGGTTCGGTCGAATGGCTGCCGATCGTCTTCGGCCAAGGGCCGCTGACGGCGGAGAACGGCTTTGCCAGCCAGGCCGACGTGCTGATCGAGACGCGCCGCGCCGCCGACCTGCTCGGCGCCACCAAGATGGACCGCCCTGAAGACATCCAGCCCAATGCCGCCAACGGCAAGGTCTATGTCATGCTGACCAACAATTCGAAGCGCAAGGCCGATCAGGTCGACGCCGCCAACCCGCGTGCCGAAAATGCCTTTGGCCACATCATCGAGATCGTCGAGGACGGCGGCGATTTTGCCGCCACCAAGGGCAAGTGGGAGGTGCTCTTGAAATGCGGTGATCCCTCGGTTGCGGCAGTCGGCGCCACCTTCTCGACCGCAACCACGGCCAATGGCTGGTTCGGCATGCCGGACAATTGCGCGGTTGATTCGACCGGCCGCCTCTGGGTCGCCACCGACGGTCAGGGTCCGAAGGCCACTGGCCGCACCGACGGTCTGTGGGCGGTCGATACGGAAGGGCCGGCGCGGGCGACCTCAAAACTGTTCTTCCGCGTGCCGATCGGCGCCGAAATGTGTGGTCCCCTGTTTGCGCCGGACGACCAGACCGCTTTCGTTGCCGTCCAGCATCCAGGCGACGGTGGCGAGGACTGGGAGGCTTTCGGCCGTCCGTCCTACTATGAGGATTTGTCGACCCGCTGGCCCGACTTCAAGCCGGACATGCCGGTGCGGCCGGCGGTCGTTGCCATCACCAGGCAAGGTGGTGGCAAGATCGCGGTCTGACACGCAGCAAGGTCTTGCAGTCTCAAGGAAGGATTTCGGCGATACGAAATCCTTCCTTTCCCGATGCGGGATGCATCCATGCTACGCATTATGCGCCGACGAATCATTCGGTGCGCTGAACCACGGCCACATTCATTGTGCTTCGCAACCTGAAGCCAATGGACTCGTAAAGTCTAATGGCCGTGGCGTTGCTGGCATAAGCGTGGAGATAGGGAATTTCGTCGCGCGCCACTATCCGGTTTGCCACGAATATGGACAACAGCTTGCCCAGGCCACCGCCGCGAAATTTCGGATGTGAGCACACTCCGCTGAGTTCGGTATAGCCAGGTTGCTTCATGCGCTCGCCGGCCATTGCTGCAAGTCTGCCCTCGATTTTCACACCCCAAAAATCGCCCAGGCTCAAGGCTTCGAGCGTGAATGGGCCAGGCTTGGTGACCAACGCCAGAGCCAGCATCTCAGCGGCGTCGTCTCGCGTCAGACGTTGCACGCGCCCGTCGGACACGATCTGCAATGGCTGCTCGGCAATCATCTGAACCCCGGCCGCGGTCGAAGTCGCGGAAAGCCCCGTGGGCAGAGCAATGGCGTCCGCTTGAAGCAGGATCACACTCTCGCCCGGGGAGACAAGCTTTTCGAGCGCCCGCAGGCTTTCCGCGTCGTCCGCGCCAGTGGCGGCGAAAGGAACAATCGACGGCCGATATCGCCTGGCGAGGTTGCCACCTTGCGCGAAGGCCTGATGTCGCGTCTGAAGCGCGCTCCAGATCGGGCGGTCAAGCAGGTGTTTCATTGCACGGCATCTCTCGGTTTTGGTGCACGACGGTCGAGAGGAGCCGCGGCGAGGCCGTCCTCGATGGCGGCCAACTGATCGAGAAGCGGCCCCGAAAGATCCGCGCACAGATCCGCGACGGCGTTCTCGATGCGCGGCCAGACCTCGCGCTTTGCGACATCGACCAGCCGCCGGCCGTCCCTGGTGAGGGAGACGATCCTGCGCCGCTGGTCATCGATCGACGGACTGACCTCGAGCAATCCCAACTCGGCGAGAAGCGAGACGCTTCGCGTTACGCCTGGCTGCGCGATGCCAAGGGATTGCGCCAGTTCCCCGACAGGCAGGGGGCCTAGCCTGTCGAGCGCGGCCAGCAGTGGGTACTGGCTCGCCTGAACCGGAACATCCAGCCGGTCGAGAAGGCGCTGCGCCTCCGCTTGCAGTTGCTCGCCTATACGCTTCATCCTGCTGCCCAGGCACAGGAAGCCAAGCGATCGTATGACGTCTTCCATAGGCCAATCCGCCTCGCGATAAATCATAACATGATATATAACAAAACATGAAGGTCAAGGGGCTATCGTTGCAGGGGCTGCACTCAGTGCTGTTTCCGTTGATCGATAAGGCTGCTTTGCTTGGCAAGGCCAATCGATCAGTTGCGCAGCCGGTAGCCGGTTCTGAAGATCCAGGCGACGATCGCTATGCAGACAAGCAGGAAGACCACCGTCATGCCGAGGCTGACGCCGACCGAAACGTCGGATTTGCCGTAGAAGCTCCAGCGGAAGCCGCTAACCAGGTAGACCACCGGGTTGAACAGCGTCACCGTGCGCCAGATGCCGGGCAGCATGTTGATCGAATAGAAGCTGCCGCCGAGGAAGGTCAGCGGTGTGATGATCAGCAGCGGCACCAGCTGCAGTTGCTCGAAGCTTCTTGCCCAGATGCCGATGATGAAGCCGAACAGGCTGAAGGTCACGGCCGTCAGCACCAGGAAAGCGAGCATCCAGAACGGATGCTCGATCGTCAGCGGCACGAACAGCGAGGCCGTCGCCAAAATGATCAGGCCAAGCACGATCGACTTTGTCGCCGCACCTCCGACATAGGCGATGACGATCTCCAGATAGGACACCGGCGCCGACAGCAATTCGTAGATCGAGCCGACGAATTTCGGAAAGTAGATGGCGAAGGAGGCGTTGGAGATCGACTGCGTCAGCAGCGACAGCATAATCAGCCCCGGCACGATGAAGGCGCCGTAGCTGATGCCGTCGATCTCGGTGATGCGCGAGCCGATGGCCGAGCCGAAGACGACGAAATAGAGCGACGTCGAAATGACCGGCGAAACGATGCTCTGCAGCACAGTGCGAAGGGCGCGCGCCATCTCCACCCGATAAATCGCCCATACCGCATGAAGGTTCATGGCCGCGCGCGGGTTCATGCCTGTTTCCTCACCAGATTGACGAAGATCTCCTCGAGCGAGCTGTTTTCCGTATCGATGTCGCGGAACTGGATGCCGGCCGCCTCGAGCTCGCGGATCAGCGAGGCGACGCCCGGCCGTTCGCTCTGGTTGTCATAGGTATAGGTCAGCTGCCCGCCATCGGGCGAAAGCTCCAGCGCGTAGTGCGAAAAAGCATCGGGAACGGTGGCCAACGGGCTGCGCAGTTCCAGCACAAGCCGTTTGCGGCCAAGCTTGCGCATCAGCTCGGCCTTGTCCTCGACCAGCACGATCTCGCCGCGGTTGATGACGCCGACGCGATCGGCCATCGCCTCGGCTTCTTCGATGTAGTGCGTGGTCAGGATGATGGTGACGCCGTCTTCGCGCAGCCGGCGCACCATCGCCCACATGTCCTGGCGCAGCTCGACATCGACGCCGGCGGTCGGTTCGTCGAGGAACAGGATTCGCGGCTCGTGCGACAACGCCTTGGCGATCATCAGCCGGCGTTTCATGCCGCCGGACAGCGTGATCGCCTTGACGTCCTTCTTGTCCCAGAGCGACAGGTCGCGCAGCACTTTTTCGACGAACGCCTTGTCCGCCGGCTTGCCGAACAGGCCGCGGCTGTAATTGACCGTCGCCCACACGCTCTCGAAGGCATCGATGGTCAGTTCCTGCGGCACCAGCCCGATCAGGCCGCGCGCAGCGCGGTAGTCGCGGTTGATGTCATGGCCGTCGACCGTGACGGTGCCCGACGAGCGGTTGACGATGCCGCAGACGATCGAGATCAGCGTCGTCTTGCCGGCGCCGTTCGGCCCCAGCAGCGCAAATATCTCGCCGCGCACGATATCGAGATTGATCTCCTTCAACGCCTTGAAGCCGGTGGCGTAGGTCTTCGTGACCCCGGAAATCGAGATGATCGGCTGCATGGCTGAAAACGGCTGCTTGAAACAGAGTTGTTGATTTAATCCGCTGAATGTCGGTGCGCAAATCCGGATGTCAATGGCGCTCCTGACAGTTCTGGACATCGAGGTTCGCCGGAATAGGCAACACCCGCCTGGTCGTCCAGCAAAATTCCACGCAAAAGCAGATTAACCGGCACTGCGGCGTTCCGCCTCGCGGCGGGACGCCGCTTTGACCGCCCGGCGCATGAAGCCTATCCTTGTACAAACAAGCAGCAGCTGGAGCCGCCATGGACCCGCTCATCCTGTCGCGCATACAGTTCGGCGCGAACATCTCGTTCCACATCCTGTTCCCGGCGATCACCATCGCGCTCGGCTGGGTGCTGCTGTTCTTCAAGCTCCGCTACAACGCGACAGGCGACTCCGCCTGGATGCGCGCTTATTTCACCTGGGTTAAGGTATTCGCGCTGTCCTTCGCCATGGGCGTGGTTTCCGGCGTCACCATGAGTTTTCAGTTCGGCACCAACTGGCCGGGCTATATGGAGACGGTCGGCAACATCGCCGGCCCGCTGCTGGCTTACGAGATCCTGACGGCCTTTTTCCTCGAGGCGGCGTTCCTCGGCATCATGCTGTTCGGCTTCCGCCGCGTCTCAAACCGCGTCCACACGCTGGCGACGGTGCTGGTAGCCGGCGGCACCACTCTGTCCGCCTTCTGGATCATCGCCCTCAATTCGTGGATGCAGACGCCGGCCGGCTTCGAAATTCGCGATGGTGTTGCGCACGCCACCGACTGGTGGGCCGTTGTCTTCAATCCGTCCATGCCCTACCGGCTCGTTCATATGCTGCTTGCTTCGGGGCTGACCGTCTCGTTCCTGATCGCTGGCCTGTCGGCGCTGCGCTATCTCTACGGCGATCGCTCGGAATCGATGTGGAAGGCGCTGCGCACCGGTGTCTTCGCCGCCGCGATCCTGATCCCGATCCAGATCTTTGCCGGCGACCAGCACGGCCTCAACACGCTTGAACATCAGCCGCAGAAGATCGCCGCCATGGAGGCCAACTGGAACACCGGTCCCAACGTGCCGCTGGTGCTGTTTGCGCTTCCCGACGAAGCGGCCAAGGAGAACAGGTTCGAGCTCACCATTCCCGACGGCGCCAGCCTCATCCTCAGGCACAGCGCCGGCGGCATCGTACCGGGGCTGAACGATTATGCCGGCAACCATCCTCCGGTGTTTCCGGTGTTCTGGGGCTTTCGCATCATGGTCGGCACCGGCCTGTTGATGCTCGCCGTCTCCTGGTCGGCGGCCTTCTTCCTCAAGCGCTGCCACAGCCTGCCTAAGCCGCTGGCGCTGGTCATGGTGCCGATGGCGCTGTCCGGCTGGCTGGCGACGCTGGCCGGCTGGTACACCACCGAGATCGGCCGCCAGCCCTGGCTGGTCACCGGCGTGCTGCGTACCGCCGATGCTGTCGGCCCGGTCGCCGGCAGCCATGTCGCGCTGTCGCTCGCGGTCTATCTCATCCTCTACGTGCTGCTGCTGATCGCCTATCTCGGCGTGTTGGTGCATCTGGCATTGAAGGCGGCGAAGGATGGTGACACCTCGCCGCTGCCGGGCGTCATGAACAGGCCGCTGTCGCAGCCGGTTGCGCAACCGGGAGAAACATCATGAGCTTCGACTGGCCGACCCTGTTGCCTCTGATCTTCGCCGGCCTGATGGGCCTAGCCATCCTGATCTACGTCATCCTCGACGGCTTCGATCTCGGCATCGGCATCCTGTTCGCCGCAGCCGAAGACACCGAACAGGATACGATGATCGCCGCCATCGGCCCGTTCTGGGACGCCAACGAGACCTGGCTGGTGCTGGCGGTCGGCCTGCTGCTGGTCGCCTTCCCATTGGCGCACGGCACCATCCTGACCGCGCTCTACATTCCGGTTTTCGTGCTGCTGGTCGGCTTGATCCTGCGCGGCGTCGCCTTCGATTTCCGCGCCAAAGTGCCGGCCGGCAGGAAGCACCGCTGGAACCGCATCTTCTTCCTCGGTTCGGTCATCGCGTCGCTGGCGCAGGGCTATATGCTCGGCGTCTATGTGCTCGGCCTCGACGTCGGCCCTGGCGGCATGGCTTTCGGGGCGCTGGTGGCGCTCTGCCTTGCCGCCGCCTACGCGGCGATGGGCGCGGCCTGGGTCATCTACAAGACGGAAGGCGACTTGCAGAAGAAAGCGGTGCTGTGGCTGCGCACGGCACTGGTGCTGACCGCGCTCGGCATGGTTGCAGTATCACTGGCCACGCCCTTTGCCAGCGCGCGCATCTTCGACAAATGGTTCGTCTGGCCGGCCATGCTCTATTTGTCGCCGTTGCCGATCCTATCGGCAGTGCTGTTCCTGTGGCTGTGGCGCCAGACCTTTCATCTGCCGAAGCCCGACGATCGCCACGCGCTGCTCCCGTTCCTGACATTGGCCGCGATCTTCACGCTTGGCTTTGCCGGGCTCGCCTGGTCGTTCTACCCCTTCGTCGTGCCCGACCGGCTGACCATCTGGCAGGCTGCTTCGGCACCCGAAAGCCTGGCCGTCATCCTGGTCGGGACAGTCGTCGTGCTGCCGATCATCATCTTCTATTCGTTCTTTGCCTACCGCGTGTTCGGCGGCAAGGCGACGGATCTGACCTATGACTGACCGGCTTCGCCGGCGCCGGCCGAAACAGAATATTCATCTTCAAGCGGAATAACCTTCTCTGGCCGGCCCAGCAGAATCGCCGGCAGAAGAAGGGCAACAGAATGACCCCCTGTTTTGCGGCGAGACAGGATCGGCTGTTGCTGATGCTGATCCGGACGGTCGCGCTGGTCGGCGCACTCGCGCTTGCAGGCCTGCTGCCGGCCATGCCGCAGGCGCATGCGCAGGACGCGGCCAGCTGGACCGGCGTGTGGGACACGAAATGGCGCGGCGGCGGCGCCCAGATCAAGTTCGAGCAGACCGGCGCCGACGTAAAGGGCGTCTACCCGCTTTACAGCGGCCGTATCGAGGCGAAGGCCGAAGGCGACAAGCTTGTCGGCCACTGGTTCGAAGGCGACCGCCAGGGCGCCTTCACCTTCGTCCAGTCGCCTGACGGCGAAAGCTTCATGGGCCGTTTCGATGTCGCCACCGCCGAATGGTGGACAGGCGTGCGCGTCAGCGCCGTCGAGGACGTCCGTGTCGACCAGTCGAGCCCGATGAGCACCATGCGCTCGTTCCTGCAGACGATGAACGAGAGCGGCGCCGACAACGTGCCGCGCGCGACCGGCGGCGGCATGGGTCTTGCCGGTCTGGCAGCGGGCCTCGTCGACATCACCGAGGCCGACCGCGGCGGCCTCAACATGCCCGATTACACCAAGCTCCTGTTCACCGTCATCGACAACGCGACGTTCCGCCTGTGGAGCCTGCCGCATGATACGATTGCCGGCGACGAGGTGACGGCGACGCTCCCGCAATATGGCACCAGGGTTTCCTTCGATCTCACCTTTCGCCGCAAGAATGGCGAGTGGTCTATCGTCGGGCCGCCACTTGGCCAGCTTCAGGCCAAGCTCGCCGAATTCCAGGAAGCGCGTGGCGAAGCCGTCGACATGGTCGACGATCCGAGCAGGCTCGCCTCGCCACGCGATACGTTCAAGGTACTGTTGAGCGGCCTCACCGAGGCCGGCGATCCGGCACAGGCGGCGCTCGACCTGCGCAACTACAGTCAGGCGGTGCGCGGCGACGAGGCGTTCCTGCTCGAGCGCTATCTCAAAAAGGTCATCGACCGCATCGGCTATGTCTACTGGCAGGAGATCCCCGACGACCCGAAGAGCAACACCCCCTTCATCTATTTCGAGCATCCCGCCGGCAACATCGTCATCGGCCCGGTCGAGACCGAGAAGGGCAAGATCTGGCAGTTCACGCCCGAGACGCTCGTCCACATCCGCGCGCTCTACGCCGACGTGGAAGACGTGCCGGTGGCGCCGGAGTTCGCTGCCTTCGCCAGCACCGACCCGTTCTTCATCGCCCGTGGCCTCGCCCGCGAGATCAGCCCCGGCCTGCTCACCCGCGCCGGACCGATGGAGCACTGGCAGTGGTGGATGCTCGGCCTTGCCGCAGTGGCCGGCATCGTTTTCGGCTTCATCGCCAATGCGCTGATTTCCTTGATTGTGCGAAGGACGGACAGCTCGGCCTTCTTCCGCATCGTCGAATGGGCGGTGCGTTCGATCGTGCTTGGGTTCTTCCTGCTGTTGACGCTGCGCCCGCTCGGTCTGCCGCAAGTGGTCGCCGCCCCGGTCAAGGCAATCGCCTGGAGCCTGATCGTGATCGGTGCCGTGCCGGTGGTCTGGCACCTGATCGGCAAGGTCGCCGAACACTATCGTGGACTGTGGCAAGTGCCCGGCTACCACGACACGCTGATTTCGCTGTCCACCGGCGTCGCGCGCGTCGCCGTGCTGGTCGTCGCCTTCCTGCTGTTGGCCGAAGTGCTCGCCATTCCCTACGAAGGCGTCATTGCTGGTCTCGGCATCGGCGGTCTGGCGGTGGCGCTGGCGGCGCAGCCGACGCTGCAGAACTTCCTCTCCGGCCTGACGCTCTATGCCGATCGGCCGGTCAGCGTCGGCGACTTCTGCAAGTTCGGCGACCAGTCCGGCACGATCGAGCATATCGGCATGCGCTCGACACGCATCCGGTCGCTCGACCGCACGATCATCTCGGTGCCGAATTCGGATTTCGCCGGCATGCAGATCGAGAACTACGCGCATCGCGACCGCACCCGGTTCGCGACGACGCTGCAGCTGCGCTACGAGACGACGCCCGATCAGCTGCGTTACGTCCTGGCCGAGCTGCGCAAGCTGCTGATCGCCCATCCGCGCGTCATCGACGAGCCATGCCGCGTGCGCTTTGCCGGCTTCGGCGCCTATTCGCTCGACATCGACGTGTTCACCTACGTCAAAACCGCCGACGTGGCCGAATTCCAAGCCATCCGCGAGGACATCCTGTTGTCCATGATCAACATCATGGATGATGCCGGCGCGCAGTTCGCCTTCCCTTCGTCACTGGAATACAGAGCCACCGATCTTGCGGTCGACGACGAAAAACGCATCGCCGCGGAGAAAAGGGTCAGCGATTGGCGCGAGGCGGAAAACCTGCCTTTCCCCGAGTTCAGCCAGATCGACAAATTTGCCCTCAACAACACGCTTGCCTACCCGCCTCGGGGCTCGGCGCATTATCGTGAGACAGAGCCCGACCCGGACTCGGCCGAGGCAAAGGCGACGCTGGAGAAAGTGCGTTGGAGCCTGCCCTGGAAAAAGGGGAGGTAGTTTCGAGACGTTGGCGGGACAGCACCCCCCTCTGGCCTGCCGGCCATCTCCCCCGCAAGGGGGGAGATTAGCAGTTTCAGCGCTCCGCTCGTCCTGAACGTTGGAGATTTGGCGAAGGTCGAGGTGATAGCCGATCTCCCCCCTTGCGGGGGAGATGTCCGGCAGGACAGAGGGGGGTGCGAAGGATCGCCGACGCTTATTCTCCGTCGCGCCCGCCGGCGCAAAAAATCAGCTCTTGTTGGCGGCCAGCACCAGCACCGGCTTTTCGCTGTAGAGATTGGGGAACAGCCGCTTCAGATTCTCGACCTTGGGCAGATCATTGTAGACGATATAGGGATAGGTCGGGTTGAGCGTCAGGAAGTCCTGGTGATAGTCCTCGGCCGGATAGAAGGTCTTGCCGGTCTCCAGCGTCGTCACGATCGGCTTTGCAAACACCTTGGCCCTGTCGAGCTGGGCGATGTAGCTTTCGGCGATCTTTTTCTGCGTGTCGTTTTCGGCAAAAATCGTCGAGCGGTACTGGGTGCCGCTGTCCGGCCCCTGGTAGTTCAGTTGCGTCGGATTGTGCGCGACCGAGAAATACACTTGCAGCAGCTGGCCATAGGTGACTTTGGACGGCTGATAGGTGATCTCGACGGATTCGGCGTGGCCCGTCCGGCTGGTACCGACCATTTCATAGACGGCCGTGTCCTTGTCGCCGCCGGCATAGCCGGAGACCGCGCTGGTTACGCCGTTGACGTGCTGGAACACGCCTTGGACGCCCCAGAAGCAGCCGCCGGCGAAGACCGCCTTTTCGGTCCCGGCGGTGGCCTTCTCGTCCATTGCCGGCGGCGGGATCACCACCGCGTCTTCGGCCGAGACTGCCGGCGTCTGCCAGAACACGGCAGCGGCGGCCGTGAGAATGAGCGCGGCAAGTGCTGTTTTTGCGAAAATCGACGATCGTTTCAGGGCTCCGGTCATGTCTGATCTCCCATGATGCTGGTGTGGATTATACGACGGATAGATCCGCCGGGCTCTCACATTGCTGTGCGCATCGCCTATTTGGCCGGAGCCATGGCATCGCAGGCCTTGGTCGCCTCTGCCTTCTTCATGGCGTCCGTCTCGGCGGCGGCCTTGTCCATGCAGTCGGCCCTCATCGGATCGCCCGCCTTCATCGCAGTTGTGGCCATTGCATCAGGCGCCATGGCGCCGGCCGGCTTCATGGCATCGGTTGCCGGCTTCATGGCGTTTGTCGCCATGGCGTTCGCCGGCTTCATCGCATCTTCGGCCCGCGCCGCGCCTCCGGCGAACAGCGCCGTCGAGCAAAGTGCGAGGGCGAGTGCCGCCAGGGTCAGGTGATTGGTCATGGTGGTCTCCTTGGGTTATGGCAGGGTTGATCGCATGCGGCGGCGCCGCTGCGGCATTGCGCAAATTTCGGAACGGGTTCTAATTCGCAGCGGCACCGAGGATCGGCCCGCCGCCCGGCACCTGGACCAGCACCGCGGTGCTGAGGCCGCCCGTCGTCGCCGGCAGCGGCAGCGCGGTGGCGTCGCCGGTCCAACTGCCCAGCCTGGTCAGCGAATGCACGACATTGGCGTGCGGCAGCGTGCGGCCGGTGTTTTCGCCGCGCGCCACCGGCACCTCGATGACGCCCTTGCCGTAACGCACCAGCCAGACATCGGCCTTGCCGCCGGGCACCGGACCGGCGCCGATGCTGACCTTTCCACCGGCGAGCGACAGCGAAGGTCCATCGGCGTGGCCGCCGCTCGAAATCAGCTGCTCGATCTCGCCCGGCCTGGCGCCGACCGCATCGGCCTTGCCGTTGACCACCACTTGCGGCGTGAACGGGCCGGAACGGCCGAGCGACGGTTCATAGCGGACCTGGCGCTGCGTGAATTCGTCTTTGCCGAATGTATCCTTCCAGCCGAGATAGTCCCAGTAGGTGACGTTGAAGGACAGCGCCAGCACACCAGGCCGGTCCTTGACCTTGATCAGATTGGCATTGGCCGGCGGGCAGGACGAACAGCCCTGGCTGGTGAACAACTCGACGACGGTCAGCGTCTGGCCGGCAGCCGCGCTGGTTGCCGAAAACCCGATTGCCGAAAACAGTGCCAGGGAAAGCCCGACAAGGGCCGTGCTGCGTTTCGATCCGGTCATCGCTGTCCTCATGTGCGGTTCCATGTCCAAACTTCGCCGCCGACGCACGGTTCGTTACAGCATCACCGCTTCGTGATTGAGGAGAAGTCCAAGTTTTTTCGTCTTAGGGATTGGCGAGAGCCGAGGCGACATCCGATCTCCCCCCTTGTGGGGGAGATGTCCGGCAGGACAGAGGGGGGCGCCACCGAGCGTCATCCTACGTGGACGCCGAGTAACGCCAACTCGATGCTAGGATGGGCCAAGCGGATTGGAGGTTGCCAGATTTGCAAATTACGAGAGCCGCGGGACAGCGCCCCCTCTGGCCTGCCGGCCATCTCCCCCACACGGGGGGAGATCGGCACTTGGCCCGGCTATTGTGTAAGCACGGTCTCCGAAGGCCGCTTGTTGAAGGCGCACTTGCCGGTCACCGTGTAGAAGAAGTCGGCATTCGAAATGGCTGCCGGTACGGGATTGCCGCCATCTTCCCAAGCCTGTTTGCTGCTCTGGCCGCATGGCACGAGCGTGAAGATATCGACGGTTTCTCCGTTCGCAATTTCGACGCCGTCGGCGTAAAGCCGGTTCGATGTCGCCGGATCGTTCGATTTGAGCACGGATGGATTGCCGGACGGCACATCCATCCGCAGGTACAGCTGGTCCATCTGGCTGACGTCGATCACCGCACCAGCACTCGTCGCGGGATACATCGTGCTGACGCAGGTGGTTGCGTATTTCCTGCCGTATGAGTCGGTCTGGGTGATCGTGGTGCTGGGCAAGCCGTAGAAGCTGAGCACCGTGGCGGTCGTGCATACTTGCTGCTGGACCAGCGTGGTCGTCGTTCCGTTGATCGTATACACGCTGGCTGTGCCGTAGCCCTTAGGGTCGCCATAACCGTTGTATGTGTAGTCGATCTTCATCAGCTTGTTAGCCAGCGTGTCACCAAACTTGGTGCCATAGAGCGTCATCGTTTTGTTCCAATAGCCCGAGATCTTATCGACTTTGAACGTGGCCTCCACCAATGCCGGCCGCTTTGTCACCGCCGACGCGACGCCGACCTGCACCGTGTTGATCTTGACGATCTGCATGAAACTCGTCGGCATGGCGAAGCCAGCCGAAGCCTTGATGCTGGCAGCGCCGTCGGTAGCGACGACGAAGCTGTCGAGCTTGGCCGTGCCTTGCCCGCCATTGGCCAGGTATGCCTCCTGCAGCTTCACCTGGCGGTCCGCCAACGTCGTGGTCGTCTCCAGCGTCGTGATCGACAGCGACGCGGCATCGAGCGCGTTCTGCATCGAGGCCCTGGTTGAAACCGCCGAGGTATAGTCGATGGAAAAACCCAATGCGGCAACCATCGGCATAAGCAAGATGGCGAGCATTGGCGCGAACGAGCCGCTCACCGAGTTGAGAAATTTGCGTGCGGACAGCGGCATTCCGATCCCCCGAAACGGCGATAGACCGGTGGGCTATCACGCCGGGCGCAAACTATGCTCTAATCTCATGGATCAAAGTTTAACGACTTTGGCCCCCGCCGCCGCTCCCGCGCCCCGCCGCTTGCCCATGCAGCGTGCCCCTGCTAAAGCGCGCCGCATGACCACGCCGATCAAAAACATCCGCAATTTCTCCATCGTTGCCCATATCGACCACGGCAAATCCACGCTTGCCGACCGGCTGATCCAGTCGACCGGCGGGCTGGAGCTGCGCGACATGAAGGAGCAGGTGCTGGACTCGATGGACATCGAGCGCGAGCGCGGCATCACCATCAAGGCGCAGACGGTGCGGCTGAAGTACCGCGCCAATAGTGGCGAGGATTACATCCTCAACCTGATCGACACGCCCGGCCATGTCGACTTCGCTTATGAAGTGTCGCGCTCGCTGGCCGCCTGCGAGGGCTCGCTGCTGGTCGTCGATGCCTCGCAAGGTGTCGAGGCGCAGACGCTGGCCAATGTCTACCAGGCCATCGACAACAACCACGAGATCGTCGTGGTGCTGAACAAGGTCGACCTGCCGGCGGCCGAGCCCGAGCGCATCCGCGAGCAGGTCGAGGAGGTGATCGGCATCGACGCCTCCAACGCCGTGTTGATCTCGGCCAAGACCGGGCTTGGCATTCCGGACGTGCTCGAGGCCATCGTCAACGATCTGCCGCCGCCGCGCGAGGGCGACATAGCGGCGCCGCTGAAGGCGATGCTGGTCGACTCCTGGTACGACGCCTATCTCGGCGTCATCGTGCTGGTCCGCATCATCGACGGCGTGCTGAAGAAGGGCCAGACCATCCGCATGATGGGCACCGGCGCCCGATATCTGGTCGAGCGCACCGGCGTCTTCACGCCCGCCCGCGTCAATGTCGACGAGCTCGGCCCCGGCGAGTTCGGCTTCTTCACCGGCTCGATCAAGGAAGTCGCCGACACCCGCGTCGGCGACACCATCACCGAGGACAAGCGCCCGACGGCGCAGGCCCTGCCCGGCTTCAAGCCGGCGCAGCCGGTGGTGTTCTGCGGCCTGTTCCCGGTCGACGCCGCCGATTTCGAGGATCTGCGCGCCGCGGTCGGCAAGCTGCGCCTCAACGACGCGTCCTTCTCCTATGAAATGGAAACCAGTGCGGCACTTGGCTTCGGCTATCGCTGCGGCTTCCTTGGCTTGCTGCATCTGGAGATCATCCAGGAGCGGCTGGAGCGCGAGTTCAATCTCGACCTCATCGCCACCGCGCCCTCGGTCGTCTACCGCCTGGCTTTGACCGACGGCACGGTGAAGGAATTGCACAACCCGGCGGACATGCCCGACGTGGTCAAGATTGCGGCCATCGAGGAGCCGTGGATCCGCGCCACCATCCTGACCCCGGACGACTATCTCGGCGGTATCCTGAAACTCTGCCAGGACAGGCGCGGCATCCAGTTCGATCTGTCCTATGTCGGCAAGCGTGCCATGCTGATCTACGACCTGCCGCTCAACGAGGTCGTGTTCGACTTCTACGACCGGCTGAAGTCGATCTCAAAGGGCTACGCCTCCTTCGATTATCACCTCACCGACTACAAGGAAGGCGACCTGGTCAAAATGTCGATCCTGGTCAATGAGGAGCCGGTCGACGCGCTGTCGACGCTGGTCCACCGCACGGCCGCGGAAAAGCGCGGCCGGCTGATGTGCGAGAAGCTGAAGGAGCTGATCCCGAACCATCTGTTCAAGATCCCGATCCAGGCGGCCATCGGCGGCAAGGTCATCGCCCGCGAGACCATCTCGGCGCTGCGCAAGGACGTCACGGCCAAATGCTACGGCGGCGACGTCTCACGCAAACGCAAGCTGCTCGACAAGCAGAAAGAGGGCAAGAAGCGGATGCGCCAGTTCGGGAAAGTGGATATCCCGCAAGAGGCGTTTATCCAGGCGCTGAAGATGGGGGATTGAACGGGGTTACGCCCATTTCCCCCGTGGCCGGGCTGTTCCCAATTTCGAGCTGACCGAACCGCCTCCCGATGCGATTAAATATGCGCCGGCCAATGCCCTTCGCTTTAGGCAGCGGGCCGCCATTGGAGAAGGTCCCGTCTTGAAGTATCCTTGAGCTTGGAAGGGAGGTCCCGATGCGTCCCGCCAGCCCTGCTATCTCCGACACGATCGCCGCGATCGGCCTTGCCATCGGCGGCGCGATGGGCCTCGTCGGCACCTTCGTCGAGAGCGCGTCCCTTCGCGAAACACTCTGGACGATCGACGGCGTCGCACTGGTGGTAGCAACCGCGCTGCTGACGATGAAATATCAGCGGCTGGGCAATGACTGCGTGGCGGCCGGATTTCTGACCTTTCTCGCCGGCGAGAGCCTGCTGCTCGCCGGCAATGCGGCGGGGCTTGAGGCCAGCGTGCCCTCCTATGTCGGCGGTATCTCGCTCTGGGCGGCGGCGCTGGTCATGGTCAGCGCGCCGAAAACCTTCGCCCTGTGGATGCGGCTCACCGCTGTCGTGGCGGCTGTGCTGTTCGTCGTCTCAGTGGGCCTGATCCTCTGGGGCACCCCTTTGCTGCCGACCTCGGCGCCGCTGCCCGCTGCCGGATATCCCTTCCTGGTGCTCACATTCATCGGCTGGATATGGACCCTGCTGAAGCCCGATCGTTGAGCCCGTCGGACCGCCCCTCTCCGGCAGCTTCGCGGCCACCTCTCCCCCACCATGTGGGGGCGAGGAACCCAGGTCTTGTGAGGCTTCGGCGATTGGCGGTTTCCTCGCCCCACGAAGTGGGGAGAGGTGGTTTGCGAAGCAAACCGGAGAGGGGTCTTCCTTGGCAGCCTCGCGCGTCTTGCGACGCAAATGCCGCAATCACCTCTTCCACCCTTCAACCCGCCATGCCATGTTCCCCCGCGCGGCCGAGCAGGCCGTTTCATTCCGGGGGGAATCATCATGTTGTCTTACGCTTTCGCGCGCCGCGTTGCCGCTGCGCTGTTCATCGTCGGATTGTTTGCGCCCGTCGCGCATGCCGGCGATGTCACGTTCGAGATCAAGAACAGCCATCCCAACGCCATGCGCGTCGAACTGTACAGCCAGGACCGCGACCACGTCTGGCCGGGCAACAATCAGGATTATTATCTCAACGACGGCGAGACCAAGTCGATCCCGCTGTCCTGCAATGACGGCGAATCGATCTGCTACGGCGCCTGGGTCGATGGTGACGAGAATACCTATTGGGGTGTCGGCCCGGCCAACGCGGAAAAATGCGACGATTGCTGCTACACCTGCAGTGGCGGCGAGACCGAGGAAATCGATCTGGTTCCGTGAACTGTCTCCCTTTTGTTCGAGGGCTATTGCACACCGGCAAGCGCCCCCTCACCCGGATTGCCAACCGAATTGCGAAGGGGAATTCGGGGCAATCCGACCTCTCCCCGAGGGGAGAGGAAGTCGCCTGCACTGGCGCCAGCCTCTTCTCCCCTCGGGGAGAAGGTGGCCGCGAAGCGGCCGGATGAGGGGGACTCCCGTATGCGATTGCCTCACCCTTGTGGGCCAGGTGGTCGTACAGAGGCCATAGCAGCGGAGCGCTGTCCCGCCAACGTCGGCCGGCAACGCCGGAATTCAAAGCTGAAACAAAAAACCCGCCTCGGTGGGGCGGGTCGTTGGAGCCAATTGGCACCATAGTCAGATTACTAGCATAGCTGCCGGCACAAAGCAAGAACAAAATGTGGTGCTGCGAGCAAAAAATGCGAATTCCCTTCCCGCCGCGCCCGAGGTCGGCCCTCACGGTGGAGAATGCTGCCTTGACGTCGTCCTGGCCGTCGCCATAGCGTAGTCCGAGAGGAGATCCCACCCATGGCAGTGGTCGAAGGCGAAAACATAGAGATCGGCTTTTCGGGAAAACGTTGCATCCATTCGCGCAACTGCGTGCTTGGCGATCCGCGTGTCTTCGTGCCCAATGCGCCCGACCAGTGGATCCACCCCGAGGCGGCCAGCGTCGAGAAGATCGTGGCGCTCGCCGAAGGCTGCCCGTCCGGCGCCATCACCTATGTCCGCAAGGATGGCGGGCCGCAGGAACAGCCGCCGGTAGTCAACATTGTGCGCATAAGGGAAAACGGCCCGCTGGCCCTGCATGCCGAGATCGTGCTGGGCGGCGAAACGTTTTACCGTGCCACGCTCTGCCGCTGCGGCGCCTCGGAAAACAAGCCGTTCTGCGACGGCAGCCACAACAAAGCGGGCTTCACCGCCACCGGCGAGCCGGCGCTGAAAGACACGCCGGCGCTGGAAGCCAGGAATGGCCCGCTGACCGTCACGCCGACGACCAACGGCCCGCTCAAGCTCGAAGGCAATCTCGAAATCGTCACCGGCACCGGCCACACGGTCGACCGCACACAACGCACCTTCCTCTGCCGCTGCGGCCACTCCGCCAACAAGCCGTTCTGCGATGGCAGCCACAAGCGCGTGGGGTTTGTCGGGTAATTGCCAAGGTTGCGATCCGTCACACCCCCCTCTGTCCTGCCGG